>JAVEQT010000042.1:3698-12204 GCA_034007485.1 Acholeplasmataceae bacterium | reverse complement strand
TTTCTTTTTTTCTTTGATTATTGTTTTATGTATTATAAAACAAGGAGATAAACAAAAGAGCCGTTGATAGGCTCATTGGTTAACCATTGATGAACGATCCTTCGTGGATGGCAGTCCGAGAATCGTTCAAAGCGAGGTTGCGCTGTATTTTTTGGGAGAAAAATACGTGTATTAAGCGTTGATAGAAAAAGGTCTTGCCTAATACAACTTTATTTTATCATAGCCAAAATGAAAATCAATGAAAATTTACATATCTTTACATTGAAAACGTTTCCCTATTAAAACGCTTTATAAATTAGCATATAAATAGCATTTATGTAGCATATGTTATATAATAATGATGGTAAATTCAAGGAGGTCATTATGGCAAAATTAGAAATTAAAAACCTTCATGTTGGTATTGAAGGCAAAGAAATATTAAAAGGGGTTGATTTAGTTGTCAACTCTGGAGAAGTACATGCAATCATGGGTCCTAATGGTACAGGTAAATCTACATTAGCAAGTGCTCTTATGGGGCATCCAAAATATGAAGTCACCGAAGGTGAAGCTTACTTAGATGGACAGAATATATTAGAGATGGAAGTAGATGAGCGCGCAAGAGCTGGCTTATTTTTAGCTATGCAGTATCCTGCTGAAGTCCCAGGTGTTACCAATTCAGATTTTATGCGTCAAGCACTTAAAGCAACTTCTGGTAAAGAAGTCGGTTTATTTGAGTTTGCTCTAAAATATGAAAAGACAGTTGAAGAATTAAAAATGCGTCCAGATTTAGCACACCGCTATTTAAACGAAGGTTTCTCTGGTGGTGAAAGAAAACGTAATGAAATATTACAGCTCAAGGTTTTAAAACCTAAGTTTGCTATTTTAGATGAAATTGACTCTGGTCTTGATGTCGATGCATTAAAGATCGTTGGATCCAATGTCTCTGATCTTGTTAACGATGAATTTGGCTGTATCTTAATTACACATTATCAACGTATCTTAGATTATATTAAACCTACCAATGTTCACATTATGATCGATGGAAAAATCGTCTTAAGTGGTGGCCAAGAGTTAATCGAAAAAATCGATCAAAACGGATATGAATGGATTAAAGATGAATTAGGTATTGAGTTTGTTGAAGGCGAAGAATAATGAGAGAAATTGTTATAAAAGATCATCAAATTCAATCAAAACTTCCAAAAGATTTTCTCTTTGAAGATCAAAAACTCATTATTCCTAAAAATATCCATTACGAGAATCCGATAAAAATTACAGTTCAAGATGATAACAATGAAACGCTTGAAATCGTTGTTTCAGAAAACACTTCGATCAAAATTATCTTAGAATTAGTCAGTCAAGAAGTAACTCCAAATCACTACAAATTTCTCTTAACAGCTAAACAAAATGCTCAAGTTAAATATTTGTTAGTCAGTGAACTATCAAGCAAAAAAGCCTTAGTAGAGCATTATTTCACAGCAGCAAGAGATGCTAAGCTTGATTTAATCGGTGGGTTTGTCTCAGATGTGATTGATGCGAAAATGCATGTTGAACTACAAGGTGAAGGCGCAGAAGTTAAGATGAGAGCAGTTGCAGTTTCATCTGATGAGAACAAGCAAAACATTGATGTTCTCATTATCCATCAAGCACCGCATACCATTGGTGATATGACCAACATTGGTATTGCAAATAAAAAAGGTAGAATTGTACTCAATGGTGTTGAAAAGATTGAAAAAGGTATGAAACAAGCCAACGCATTTCAAACATTAAAGGGTATTATTACATCTGATCAAGCGATTGTTGAAGTTAACCCTATCCTTTTGATTGATGAGTATGATGTCAAAGCTGGACACGGAGCAACCATCGGAAAAATCGAAGAAAATCAGTTGTATTATTTGATGAGTAGAGGACTTACTCAACGTGAGTCAGAACGATTAATCATTAATGGCTTTTTACAACCTATCATTGATGAAATTGATGATGAACCATTAAGAGAAAGATTTGTTAATTTGGTAAATTCAAGAATATGATCGATATCCATGAAATTAGAAAAGACTTCCCTGTTTTTTCAAAACAACCACAACTTGTATACCTTGATTCAGCAGCTTCTGCACTTAAAGTCAGACGTGCGATAGAAGGTGTTGATAGCTACTATACATCCTTAGGTGTCAACGTGCACAGAGGAGCTTACAGTCTAGCCTATGAAGCAACTAAGCTTTTTGAAGACGCTAGACAAACAGTCGCTGATTTTATCCATGCAAAAGCTGAAGAAATCGTATTTACAAGAGGTGCCACCAGTGCACTTAACATGGTTGCTCATGCATATCGTGATATTTTAAAACCAGGTGATGAAATTATCACCAGTGAGCTTGAACATCATTCCTCATTTTTGCCTTGGATGATGATTGCTAAAAAAACGCAGGCTAAACTTATCTATATTCCACTTACAAAAGAAGGACGCATCACAGTTGAAGGATTTAAAAAGGTATTATCTGATAAGACAAAAGTGGTTGCGATTAATCATGCATCTAATGTCATGGGATTTGTTTCTCCTGTTGAAGAAATTACAAAACTCGCACATGAAAAAAATGCCATTGTTGTTTTAGATGCTGCTCAATCAGCTCCTCATATGTCCATTGATGTTCAAAAACTTGATGTCGATTATCTTGCTTTCTCAGGACACAAGATGTTTGGACCATCAGGTGTTGGCGTGTTATATGGTAAAAAACACTTACTTGATCAACTAGAGCCTTTTGAGTATGGTGGCGAAATGGTTGATGAAGTAGAGATGCAAGATGCAACCTGGAAAGAAGCACCTCTTCGTCTTGAAGCAGGCACACCAGTCATTGGTGGTGCTATCGGATTAGCTCAAGCAGTCCATTATATTCAATCCATTGGATTTGATCAAATCCATGAACATACACACAAACTACATGCATATACATTAAATAAGCTGAAACAAATCGAAGGTATCACCATTTATAATGAAACTGCTGAAAACCCTGTGATTGCTTTCAACATTGAAGACATACATCCACATGATGTGGCAACCATGCTCGATCAATATCATGTCAGTGTCAGAGCAGGTCATCATTGTGCACAACTCGTCAGTCGCTTTTTAGGTGTGGTTTCAACCTTAAGAGCATCATTTCACATCTACAATACACAAGAAGATTGTGATACATTTATTAAAGCAGTTCAAGCTGCAAAAGATTTCTTTACATCGTTTTAGGAGAATAACATGAATATTGAACAGCTCTATCGTCAAGTGATTATGGATCACTATAAATATCCAAAAAATAAGGGATTTGTCGCAGATAATTCTTATATGACCGTTCATTTAAACAACCCTTCTTGTGGTGATGAAATGACCGTTCAATTAAAGATAGTCGATGGTATCATTAAAGATATCAAGCAACAAGGTACAGGTTGTTCAATCTGCTGTTCAAGTGCCTCAGTGATGACAGTAACGTTAATGAATAAGTCAATCGCTGAAGCCCTTCAAATACTTCATGAGTTTTATGAATTAATCAAAGGTTATCCTTATGATAAGGAAATCTTAGTTGGAGATGCTGTTGTTTATCAAGGCGTTTCACAGTTTCCTGCACGAGTCAAATGTGCAACATTAGCTTGGAAAGCAGCGGAACAAGCCATCTTAAAAATAAAGGAGGATACATCCAATGGATGATAATAAAAAGAAAATAGATCGTATCGTCGGTGAGTATCAATTCGGTTGGCATACGGATTCACAAGCTGTTTACTCAACAGGTAAAGGGCTTAACGAAGATGTTATACGCAGTATCAGTGCACACAAGAATGAACCGGAATGGATGTTACAATTCCGTTTAAATAGTTATCACAAATTCTTAGAACTAAAAAACCCAAGTTGGGGACCTGACTTATCATTTATCAATTTTGATGAGTTTACTTATTTCTTAAGAGCAAGTGAAAGAGCAGAAACAAGTTGGGATGAAGTCCCTTCAGAAATTAAGGATACATTTGAAAAATTAGGTATTCCTGAAGCTGAAAGAAATTATTTAGCTGGTGTTTCTACCCAGTTTGAAAGTGAAGTCGTTTATCACAACACACAAAAAGAATTAGAAGACCTAGGCGTTATTTATGTGGATACAGATACTGCACTTCGTGAACATCCAGAACTTGTTAAAAAATATTTTGGTAAAGTTATTCCATTTAGTGATAACAAATACGCTGCATTAAACAGTGCAGTATGGAGTGGTGGCTCATTCATTTATGTTCCTAAAGGTGTTAAAGTGACAAAGCCATTACAATCTTATTTCAGAATTAACTCTGATCAAATGGGGCAATTTGAACGCACATTGATCATCGTTGATGAAGGTGCATATGTCAATTATGTTGAAGGATGTACAGCACCTGTTTATTCAAAAGAATCTTTACATGCAGCCATTGTTGAAATCATTGTTGAAAAAGATGCTACATGTCGCTATACAACCATTCAAAACTGGTCGACCAATGTCATTAACCTTGTCACAAAGAGAGCTTTTGTGTATGAAAACGGGCACATGGAATGGATTGATGGTAACATCGGCTCCAGTGTCAATATGAAATACCCATCATGTATTCTTTTAGGTGAAAGAGCAAAAGGTACAACCATCTCGATCGCTTTTGCAGGTAAAGGTCAAATTCAAGATGCTGGAGCAAAAATGATTCATGTTGCAGCTAACACGACATCAACGATTATATCTAAATCGATATCACGTGGTGGTGGTTCTGTAAACTACCGTGGTAAAGTGGATTTTGGTAAAAATGCAAAAGGCGCAAAAGCACACGTTGAATGTGATACGATCATCTTAGATGATTATTCATTCTCTGATACAATTCCAACCAATGTGGTTAGAAATTCAGATGTTTTCTTAGAACATGAAGCTACAGTTTCAAAGATTTCAGAAGAACAACTATTCTACTTGATGAGTAGAGGTTTAACCGAAGAAGAAGCTACTGAAATGATCGTCATGGGATTCATTGAACCGTTTGCGAAAGAATTACCTATGGAATATGCAATTGAACTCAATCAACTCATCAAGCTTGAGATGGAAGGTTCGATTGGCTAATCATATAAAAAATAAGCAAGATATTTGCAATAAACCGCAAATATCTTTTTTATTTGACACAAATAGAGTAGAATATCACTAAGGTGATGTTATGAAAAAATGGTTTTTCATCATGCTGTTGCTTTTTTCTTTCATCCTTGCTGGATGTGATTGGACAGCGAATTATGACGACACATATCAATCTTTTGAAGAGCATTTGATATCACAAAATGATATCTATCTTGACCGTATTGATCTCTTAAACCATCTCACAGAAGAAGCTTTAAGCGGTATCGTAAAGATTAGAAAATCATCATCAAGTCTCATTTCAAATTCATTTGGATCTGGCCTCATCTTTGATGAAGACCCGTTTTATTATTATGTTCTAACCAATAATCACATCGTTTATGACACGGATATTGGTGGATCAATCTATCAGGTTTATGATTATAAGAACAATCTTTACAATGCAACTTACATGACAAGTAGTAGTCTTTATGATTTAGCAGTACTGAGAATTCGTAAGAAAGATATAAGCCTTCACGTTTTTCAGTTTGCTAAAGAAAACCCAGATGTTGAAACACATCTTATAACGATGGGTTATCCAGAAAGCCAGCTCAATACTATTCACATGGGTATTGTTGAACAGTATGGCATCGTATCGATTGATGCAGATATCAATGTGATCAATGTCACATTTGATGTCATCTACGCTGCGATTCCCGTGAAGTCAGGATCGAGCGGAAGTGCAACAATCAACGATCAATTTGAATTGGTTGGTATTGTTTTTGCCGGTAACTTTCCTATCAATGAGACAATTGCAGATTATGCATTTATTATTCCAATTGAACAAGTCAAAACATTCTTAACAACAAATGAATTTAATTATCATGAGGTGACATCATGAAAAAACTGATGTCATTTATCGTGATTTTATTAGCGCTATTCACAATGAGTAGCTGCATGAGCCCAGATGATGAAACAGCGAAACTGATTGCTCAATACGATCATTACATTGAAGAAGATATCGTTGATCAACACGTATTTAACGCATTTATTAACAGCGTTTCTAATGATATTATGCCTGGTGTTGTGTTAGTTAGAATGACAGTGAAAAACCGTTTCAATGTTGTTGTTAGAGTATCAGAAGGAACTGGGTTTATTTATGATGCTCATGATAATCAACTCAGAGTGGTTACCTCACTTGATGTTGTTTTAGTTGGAGATGACACACTCATTCCGACCTATGAAATTCTTGATTTTGCAGATCGTAATTATAGTGCTTCTTTAGAAGATCGATCACTTACTTATAACTTAGCCAAGCTCCAGTTTAATGCAAACATTCAAATCACAAGGTTACATGAGTTAAAGCTTGCTGACGAAGATCCTATGAATCAAGAACCACTCATGATGTTATCGAATTATCAATCCATACGTAATGCCATGACGATGGGTTTATTATTAGAAAAACAAAATGATAACCTTCTATATATCACCTCCATCTTAGGAGATGAATTAAGTATCGGTGGTGTATTAATTAATATGCGACAAGAAGTTACAGGCATGGTTGTACGTATCAACGACGAAGACCAAAGTATGCAAATATTTGGGGTTGATGCTTTAAAGGATTACTTGAAGGAATAACTCATAAGGAGACATTGTCATGTACCGTTATATCATCATTGAAAGTAAACATGATCACTATCTTGATGATGAGGTTATCTCATTATTAGGTGAAATTATCAATTATACAAAAGTTGATAAAGACCATTATCAAGCCATTTTATACTTTGAACATGACATCGATTTATCATTCGAAGATGTTGTTTTAAACATGATGAGTGATACTTTATCCGACTTAAGAATTTTTAAATCACACCACTTTGCATCAGAAATAGAAAGAGAGAACCATCTGTTATTTATCATACAATTACTAACGAAAGTTCCTTTTTCTAAATACTATTATCTTGATGACAAAGTTTTAGTTAAACATTTCATGTATCATCTTACAGAAGATATGAAAAGGTTTTTCTTGCGGAAGTTTTATCAAGATAGTCTGATGAATGAAACACTTCGTTGCTATCTCGATGCAAATTTGAACATGGTTAATGCAGCAAAACAATTGTATATCCACAGAAATACATTGATCCAACGATTGGAGAAGTTCTATCACACAACAGGCTTTGATGTTCGCATCTTCTCCGATGCACTACTCGTCTATCATTTACTCGACTAAAAATGTGTGCAATGTGCACATTTTTTTTATGTTCTTAAATTGCTATAATAACATTATAATAACCAAAAAAGGGAGAAACATATGGCTACTTTAAAATTAAAAGACATTAATAAAGTCTATCCAAATGGTGTTCAAGCGGTTTTCGATTTTAACCTTGACATCAGAGACAAAGAATTTATCGTTTTCGTCGGTCCATCAGGATGTGGTAAATCGACAACACTTCGTATGATTGCTGGTCTTGAAGAAATTACTTCAGGCGAACTTTACATTGATGATGAACTCGTCAATGACAAAGCTCCAAAAGATAGAAATATCGCGATGGTTTTCCAATCATATGCGCTTTATCCTCACATGACTGTTTATGATAACATGGCCTTTGGTTTAAAATTAAGAAAAATGCCAAAAGATGTCATCAATGACAAAGTGAATGAAGCTGCTGAAATTTTAGGTTTGACACCTTACTTGAAGCGTAAGCCAAAAGCATTATCAGGTGGTCAAAGACAACGTGTTGCTTTAGGACGTGCGATCGTTCGTAATGCAAAAGTATTCTTAATGGATGAACCATTATCAAACCTTGATGCGAAACTCCGTGTTCAAATGAGAGGCGAACTTATCAAGTTACACAATAAGATTGAAACAACAACTATTTATGTAACCCATGACCAAATTGAAGCGATGACTATGGCAAGCCGTATCGTCGTTATGAAAGATGGTTATATCATGCAAGTTGGTGCACCAAAAGAAATTTATGACAATCCTAACAACATGTTCGTTGCAGGATTTATCGGTACACCTCCAATGAACTTTATTCGTGGTACTATTGGTAAAGACCAATGGTTTATCGCTGGCGATCATAAGATTAAAGTTCCCGATGATAAGTTTGAAATCATTCGTTCAAACGGTATGACAGGAAAAGAATTAGTACTTGGCATTCGTCCAGAAGATATTCATGATCAACAAGTTGTTATGGATACTTATCCTGATTCAGTTATTGATATCATCGTTGATGTTGCTGAATTATTAGGTTCTGAAACAAACCTTTATACAACAGTCAATGGCAATAACGTTTGTGCATCCATCAATGCACGTGCAGGCGTTCGTATTGGCGACAAGATGAAGTTAGCTTTAGATATGCATAAATGTCATTTCTTTAATCCAGAAGATGAACAAAGATTAGTTTTAATTGAAGATGATCGTCCTGTAAAAAAAGCTCCTAAAAAAGAAG
>JAVEQT010000042.1:0-3598 GCA_034007485.1 Acholeplasmataceae bacterium | reverse complement strand
CGTATTGGCGACAAGATGAAGTTAGCTTTAGATATGCATAAATGTCATTTCTTTAATCCAGAAGATGAACAAAGATTAGTTTTAATTGAAGATGATCGTCCTGTAAAAAAAGCTCCTAAAAAAGAAGCTAAGGAAGAGAAAGCAGAATAACAAAAGGCCTCCGGGCCTTTTTTTATTTTTATTGAAAACTATGATTGAATATATGGCAAATGATCCTTTAGGAACAATAATTTATCAAATAGACAAGATAACGCATTATTCGCATTCACTAATCTACACCATCAATCTCATGTGTGAAAAACAGTTATTTACTTATGATGGTTACAGAAAAGCAGTTTCTCATCAACTAAACATCAAACACCTCATTCCTCTTTATCTCGATGAAGACACTCAATTATTACCAACAAAAAGGATTAGAGACTATCATAATATCTACATAAATTATCAAGCGATTGCATCGTATAGCATCTGTCATGAAATGCTAGAAATTATCTTTATTAGCGGTAGAAAAATCTATATAAAGATGTCTTTATATAGTTTCAAGTTACACATACAAAAACTTAAGAAGATTAGAAATACTAAAGTAAAACACTTTCATAGACTTAATGATAGTAAATGTTTATAAATAGTGTTATAATAAAAACGGCTAAAAACAAAGACGATATCACATATTTAGGAGGAATTTATATGGCAAAAAAGACTGTAAAAGACATTCAAGTTAAAGGCAAAAAAGTACTTGTCAGAGTTGATTTTAACGTACCTATGAAAGACGGTATCATCACCGATGAAAACCGTATAGTAGAAGCACTACCAACCATTCAATACATTATTGATCAAGGTGGACGTGCCATTGTGTTCTCACATCTTGGACGTGTAAAAGATGAAAGTGACAAAGCTAAAAATTCACTTGCACCTGTAGCAAAACGTTTATCTGAGCATTTAGGACAAACCGTTAAGTTTGTACCAGTGACACGTGGTGTTGAACTCGAAGTTGCAGTTGCTGGCTTAAAAGATGGCGAAGTATTGATGTTTGAAAACACACGTTTTGAAGATTTAGATGGCAAAAAAGAATCTAAAAATGATGCTGAACTTGGTAAATACTGGGCTTCATTAGGCGATGTCTTTGTCAATGACGCATTTGGTACAGCACATCGTGATGCAGCATCAAACGTTGGAATTGCATCAAATATCAAAACAACTGTTGCAGGCTTCTTACTAGAAAAAGAGATTAATTTTATTGGTGGCACTTTAGAAAACCCAGAAAGACCCTTTGTCGCAATTCTTGGTGGAGCAAAAGTATCTGATAAAATTGAGGTTATCCAAAACTTATTAAAAATTGCTGATAAAGTTATTATTGGCGGTGGTATGGCATTTACATTCTTCAAAGCGATGGGCTATGAAGTTGGTAAGAGCTTACTTGAAGAAGATAAGGTTGAACTTGCAAAAGAATTATTAGAACTTGCAAACGGAAAAATTGAACTTGGTGATGATGTTTATACAGGAAAAGCATTCAATGCTGAAACCGAAAGAAACATTCGTAAAGTAGATCAAATCCCTTCTGATGAAATGGGTTTAGATATTGGACCAAATACCATTGAAATTTTTAAATCATACATTTTGAATGCAAAGACAGTTGTTTGGAATGGACCACTCGGTGTGTTTGAATTCCCTAAGTTTGCTGAAGGAACGAAGAGCATTGCGAATGCTATTGCATCTATCAAGGATCAAGCAACAACCATTATTGGTGGTGGAGATTCTGCAGCTGCAGTTATTCAATTTGGATTAAAAGATGGATTTACACATATTTCTACCGGTGGTGGTGCATCTTTAGAATACTTAGAAGGTAAAGTGCTCCCTGGTATTGCATGTGTCGATGACAAATAATGGATATAGGTAAAAAGATTCGAGCACTAAGGTTAGGCAACGACTTAACCCAAGAAGAATTAGCAAATCGTTTAGAGTTAACCAAAGGTTACATATCTCAACTCGAAAACAATTTGACATCACCTTCGATGCAAACGCTCTTTGCAATCTTAGAGGTGCTCGGTACAGATGTTCATGAATTCTTCAGCAATGAAGAAGAAAGAACACTCGTTTATAAAAAAGAAGATTTCAATGTCAAGGTCAATGAAGATTTAAAACATATGATCAGTTGGATTGTTCCAAATGCGTTAAAATATGAAATGGAACCTATTATCATTGACATCGAACCAGGTGGGCAATCAGAAATGGATGATCCACATCCTGGTGAAGAATTTGGTTATGTACTTGAAGGTCAAGTCACCTTAGTCATCAATAAAAAAAGATATATTATAAGAAAAGGCGAAACGTTTTATTACTTGGCAAACAAAGAGCATTACCTCATGAATAATAGTCACCTGCATGCTAAAGTACTTTGGATAAGTACGCCACCAATGTTTTAATGGAGGAAAAAAATGGAAAAAGAAATTATGATTAGAAGTACCCAAGGATTACATGCTGCACTTGCTGCAAAAGTTGTCCAAACAGCATCAAAATATGCTGTTGAAATTGAATTGCATTATCACAACAAGATCGTTGACCTTAAGTCAATCTTAGCTTTGATGTCACTTGCTGTTCCACATGGTGAAAATGTAAGAATTGTTGCACGTGGTGCACGTGCTGAAGAAGCTATTAAAGACGTATCAACGATTCTAGGGTAGTTTTTATGAACAGAAAACCACTCATTGCAGGAAACTGGAAGATGTATAAGACCAAAGATGATGCGCTTGCATTTATCTATGCGGTCAATCTTGAAGTTCCCGATAAAGAAAAAGTTGAATCTGTCATTTGTGCTCCCGCAATTTTCTTAAGAGATCTTGTGAAACGTGAAGGTGAAAACCTACGCATCGGTGCACAAAACATGCACTACGCTGAAGAAGGCGCATATACAGGTGAATTATCTGTTGGTATGTTAAAGTCTTATGGTGTTGACTATGTTGTTATTGGACATAGTGAGCGTCGTCAATATTTTAATGAAACTGACGAAACTGTCAGTTTGAAAGTGATGACTGCTGTTAAAGAAAATGTAACACCTATCATTTGTGTTGGCGAATCTCTTGAAACAAGAGAAAAAGGAACAACCAATGCGTTTGTTAAAAAGCAAATTGAAAAGGCTTATCAAAACGTATCTGCATTTGATGCTTTAAAAACGGTTGTTGCTTACGAACCTATCTGGGCGATTGGTACAGGTAGAACTGCAACACCTGAACAAGCTAATGAAACCATTATAGCTATTCGTGATGTTATCAAAGGTCTTTACGGTCCTGAAGTAGCTGAAACAGTGCGTATTTTATATGGTGGTTCTGTCAATACAAAAAACGTTGATAGCCTACTTGCCATGTCAGATATCGATGGTGCACTTGTCGGTGGAGCATCACTTGATCCTAACTCTTTCTTAACTTTAGTAAGAGCAGCAATTAAAAAATAGTATATACCCGTGGAAACACGGGTTTTATTTTTGCATTTCAGCCTTAAATAGTGAATTTTATCTTAAGATAATTGATTGAAAAGTTGATATATGTTACAATACGTATGTATTTAGACATGACGCTGGGGGCGGCGGTATCTAGATAGTAAA
>JAVEQT010000130.1:0-2689 GCA_034007485.1 Acholeplasmataceae bacterium | reverse complement strand
TAAAAAAAAAGTTGCTTTCGCAACCTTTTTATCGACGAAGACCTAATTTACTGATGAGTGTTTGGTAACGTGTGACATCGCTATTACGTAAGTAATTGAGTAAACGACGTCTTTGACCAATCATCAAATAAAGACCACGACGTGAATGGAAATCATGTTGATGAACTTGAAGGTGTCCGTTTAACTGATTGATTTGTTCAGTCAATACAGCAATTTGAACTTCAGGAGAACCTGTGTCGCCTTCTTTTGTTGCATAAGCCTTGATGATTTCATTCTTTCTTTCTTTTGACAGTGCCATGTGTTTAATTCCTTTCTCGTATAACTAAAGACGTGGTTGGCGTTCCGACATCCTTGTTACCGCCTTTTATATTGTAGCATTTTTTAACGAAAATGCAAGACAATCATTAAATTTTTACAAATTGGTCAACATTCACAACAAAGACAGTTGCTCCACCAACTTCGACTTCAATTGGAAGTGCTGAAAATGAACCAAATTCATTCACGATGGTGTTAGGAACAAGCTTCGTTCTTTTCTTGCTATGAGCTTCGATAATGTCTAATGCTTGAGGAACTTTTTCATCATTGACACCAATCATAAAGGTGACATTGCCCGCTCTTAAAAAACCACCTGTTGTTGATAAACGTGTTGAGAAAAAATGATCTTTAACCAATGCTTTTTGGACTTTGTTCGCATCATCGTTGGATACGATTGCAATAATCAATTTCATAGATTTATCACCTCATCATCTTTATTATAACATACCTTTATTTAGAACATTAATTTTCTGACTGCAGTTTCATCTTTTTTCAGTTGCTCAATCAATTCCTTTTTATTCCTAAACTTAAGTTCTTGGCGTAAATAATGTAGGAATGTAATATCCATCATTTTATCATAAATATTTTGTTTGAAATCGAGGATATAAATTTCTAATCTTTTTTCAAAACTAAAGTTTAAGGTTGGGTTATTACCGATATTGGCCATGGCATGATATGTCTTGTCATCAATTTTAACCTTGACATAATAAACACCACTCTTCGGTAAAAAATAGTTATCATAATTAATATTTGCTGTCGGAAAACCTAATTTATGCCCAATTTTATTGCCATGAACAACGATACCCTGGATATTGTAATGACGATTGAGCAGTTTTCTTGCTGAACTTAAGTCACCTACTGATAAAAAATCTTTAATATAAGTTGTCGAAACACGTGTGTGATTATAAACTAAATCTTCTACGACATCAACGAAAAAATAACGTTTTAAATCTGCAATCGTTCCTTCACCACGATAGGCGAATCTTGCATCACGACCTATAACGATTCTACGTACATTTAATCCTCTTAAAAATACGATGAAATCCTGAACATTGAGCATAGAAAAAGCCATATTAAATTCGACAATGAAGGCATAATCAAGTGGATATTTACTAAATAAATCAATTTTATCATCTTTTTGAGTGAGTGTTCTAAACGGTTGCTTCCTAAGCACAGATGAGGGGTGAGGATCAAATGTCATCACAGCATGCTTCGTATCTTTATATGATAAAACACGCTCAATCAGCTGTTGGTGACCTAAATGAAGACCATCAAAATTACCGATTGTCATGGTAATAGGTTCTTTATTCTGAATTAAATTGTAAGGTGCTGAAATAATCTTCATATAGATCCTCTAGAAAATAACGACAGGTCGATATTGATTAACATCGTTAACAATATAATAGGCAATAAGCTCACCCTCATTGTTTTTAACAACAAAAGGCGTCGTTGTTTTAATTTGTCTTTCGTCTAAATAAATACCATTTTTTACAAGTTTAATCATGTAATCATTTAATACAATACTTTGTGTATGTTCAAAGAAAACATCAAGTGACATAAGATCATCAAGTGTAACTTCTTCGATTGTTTTTGCTTGTTCTACTGTGTAAGATCCTACTTGCAGACGTCTTAAACGGGATAAAGCCCCTAAAGTATGTAGTTTAGCTGCTAAATCAACAGCAAGGCTTCTGATATACGTCCCTTTTGAAACATGACATATAAAATCACAAGCATTTTGTTCAAGTCCATGTATCATGTCAAACTGATAGATGTGAACCAATCTTTTCTCACGATCAATCTCTTCACCGCGTCTTGCGATATCATAGAGTTTTTCCCCATCGATTTTAATAGCTGAATACATCGGTGGAAGCTGATCATATGACCCTATAAAACTGGCCATTTTTTGTTTGATATCATCTTCATGGAGCGATGGATGATCTTTTTTTAATATCTTTCCAGTCGTGTCATATGTATCATAATGATTCCCAAAAACAAGCGTTCCTTCATATTTTTTATCAAGGTCAGAAAAAAGATATGCCAGTTTAGTAGCTTTCCCTATGCAAAGAATTAAAAGGCCACTTGCAAAGGGATCAAGCGTACCGGTATGTCCTATTTTATCAAACTTAAATTTTCTTTTTATTTTTGCGACAACATCATGAGAAGTCATGCCAATCGGTTTGTCGATGAAAAGAAATCCATCCATCAAATCACCTCTA
This sequence comes from Acholeplasmataceae bacterium, assembly GCA_034007485.1. Lineage (GTDB taxonomy): Bacteria > Bacillota_I > Bacilli_A > Acholeplasmatales > Acholeplasmataceae > Peloplasma. The sequence goes on along the minus strand of JAVEQT010000130.1, from coordinate 158 downwards.
TTTATTATACCGTATTAGCACTAAAAAATAAAATAAAAAAAAGCACTTGCGTGCTTTTACTTGAATTGGTTCATCCAAGCTTGAACTCTTTCTTTTGGTTGATAACCAGACTGGCGGTCAACTTCTTCACCGTCTTTATAAAGCACAACCGTTGGAAC
>JAVEQT010000129.1:0-2730 GCA_034007485.1 Acholeplasmataceae bacterium | reverse complement strand
AGTGCTTCAGAAGTCAGTTCAGTCGAACTTATGACAATCAAGGGTTTAGGTGATTTATTTAATTTTATCTTAACACCTAAAGGATTTGCATTAGGCATCATGTTACCAGTTGTGATCATCTGGATTTTAGAATCAATCATTTTAGTTAATCATCTTTTATATCATCATAGAAGAAAACTAGAAAAAGAGTTTCAACAACAAGCCATGACGAAGTCAGATGAAGTCGAACATGAGTTTGAAGCGATTAGAAAACAACTTCTTAAAAATTTTAATTTAGAGTAATGTTTTACTGGAGGTATTCCATTGGTTGAATTTGGACGTTATTATATCAACTTTATCAGAGACTTATTTGGTCATATCGGAGAGTTCTTTAAAGGACTCTTTCAGACATTTGCCAATCTATTCTCTAGTGGGTTGAGTGAATTATATGAAAAGTTCATTTTAGCAAGTCTTCAGTTTTCATTATTAGATTGGTTGATGTTTATTATTGTTACACTGGTCAATATTATCTTTATTACAGTGATCATCATCAAATTAGTCCATGTGCTAAAGAAATACATCAAGTTTGTTAAGAGTGAAATTGAAAAAGATGAACTAGTTACTGAAATTGCTTTTCTTAATCAAAAAACCATGGAATTAATCGATGAAAAAAATAAAATATTAGCATTGAAGGTCTCTCACCTCGGAATTAATCCAGAAGATACAGATGAGAATGATCTACCTGATGAAAATGAAGAAGATATCGAGGATTCAGGACGATTTGTCAAACTTCAAAAAGTGGATAAACTCTATGAAGGTGTTAACACAGAAGTCGTCATGTCAGAAACAGATATGATCAGTTTAAATGAGATTGTTACACGATTTATAAATTTTTCGGCTTCTCGTTTAAAGCTTTATTACAACAGAAAGATTATCAGTGCGTTTTTTGCAGGTATGGCAGCATCACATACCATGATTCTAGAAGGTATTTCTGGTACAGGGAAGACATCACTTCCTTATGCGATGGGTAAATTTTTCAATCACGATTCTTACATTATTCCTGTACAACCTTCATGGAGAGATCGAGCAGAGATGTTAGGCTATCTTAATGAGTTCACAAAAAAATTCAATGAAACTGATTTTTTGAGATCAGTTTATGAAACCACATATCGTGAAGATATCAACATCATTGTTTTAGATGAAATGAATTTAGCACGTGTCGAATATTATTTTGCTGAACTCTTATCCATCATGGAAATGCCTGATGCGGATAAATGGTTGATCGATATTGTCGCTGATACCAAACCTGGTGATCCAAAACATCTGATTAACGGAAAGATTTTACTACCACAAAACGTATGGTTTGTAGGGACAGCCAATAAAGATGATTCAACATTTATCATCACTGATAAGGTATATGATAGAGCAACCCCGATTGAAATTAATACGAAGTCAGAATTTATTGATGCACCACTCACCGACTCAATCACATTAAATCATCAATATTTAGATCAGTTATTTAAAAAAGCACATGAAGATCATCCTCTATCACCTTATGCCATGGAAAACCTAGAAAAGCTTGATCACTTTATAACTAAAAACTTTAAAGTAACATTTGGTAATCGTATCATGAAGCAGATCAGAATGTTTGTTCCAGTTTATGTCGCTTCCGGTGGTACGGAAAATGAAGCGCTAGATTATATGGTTGCGCGAAAGATATTTAGAAAATTTGAAGGATTAAATTTGCCATTTTTACAAGATGAAATCAATGATTTATCCAAGTTGATTACACGATTATTTGGTAAAGATGAATTTGTTGAATGTCAAGAATTTCTAACAAGAATTAAGAAGACATTCTAAGAAGCGAGGTGAAAAAATGACAATTAAAAGTGTAAAAATGCTTCTATCAGCTGTCATTTTTTTCCTGTCTGCCATTTCATTGATTGGCATAACGACCTACGCATGGTTTATCATTACCAATGTCAATCAAACCCAATTGATTTCCCAAGTATCAGAGATTGAAGCCGAATATGAATTTTATCGTTTTAAAGACTCTTGGCATAATGGAAATGACAACCCACAACTTTTAGAACAGGTTTGCATAAATGAAGATGATGATCAATGTTATGAGTTTATACCTAACCCTACAGAGATGTTTGATTATACACAAGCGGTTGCTCCCGGTGAGAAATTTAGTTTTGCGATTAAAATCGTCTCATTAGGCAATCAAGCTTATCTCAATTTAGATTTAGGCCGAATTTCATCAATGAATGTACCTGTTGATGGTATCGAAATTCAAACTGCATTTTTCTATCAGGTAAGTAAGGTTTCCTATGTGATTGATGAAGTAGAGGGACTAGATCAAAAAGATATATCTCCCATCATTCATTATCAACAATATTTTGATGGTGATGACCAAACGATTTATCCTTTAATTCATCATGTACCTATGAATATTGTTGTTGAATCTCAAGTTATGATCATCATTTATTTTGACTTCTGTTTTGATCCAACAGTTACTGGTACAGATACTTTTGGTATTCCTTATGAAAACCAAAATCATTTATTTAATCAATCATTGCTTATTGAAGATATCTACATGATGATTAATCCATCACTTAACTAGGTGATCAAAATGAAAAAATGGATGTTAGTCACACTACTTATCATGGCAGTCGTTGCAGTCAGTTCTGTATCCTATGCATGGTTTACCTATGTTCAACGTAAATCGATGGTTAAACTAACAGCAAA
>JAVEQT010000128.1:0-2760 GCA_034007485.1 Acholeplasmataceae bacterium | reverse complement strand
GGATCAAATACATTTACTGGAACATCTGAATCTTATCATGATCAATATGCAGATAGTAAAAAATGGGTTGAAGAGGGATGGTTGCATTATATTTGTCCTCAAGTTTATTGGAGTTTTCAACATTCATCTGCACCGTATGCTGATGTTGTCGATTGGTGGGCAAGTGTAGTTAGAGGTACCGATGTTGATTTAATCATTGGGCATGGCATACATAATGTCAATTCATGGCTCAGTGATGAAATTCAAACACAGCTCAGATATAATCAAAAACATCCAGAGATTAAAGGCTCTGCATTTTATAGTGCATCCTATCTTGTAGAAGACGAAATCAATGCGCTTGCGTTAACGCACTGGACAACAACGCCTTTAAACATTTGGCCAGAAAGTAGTGTTACAGCACCAACAGTTGAACTGACAGGAACATTAAGCGGTACTGCTTATTCAAGTGATGTGACAGCAACCATGACATCAGAACATACGATTTATTATCGTATCAACAATGGTGAATGGGTTTTATATGAAAATCCGATCACATTAACAGCAGAAGGTGTTTATTCACTACATGTTAAGGCTGTTACCGCAGCAAGTTTAGAATCTCTGATTGAAGGGTATACGATAGAAATCGATAAAGTTAATAGTGACTTACCTGTGATTACCATCAATGGTAATCAGATCGGTACAGCTTATGAAATAGGATCTACCATCTCATTATCATCAGGAGGGAACCCCATTTGGGTTGCGATTAACCATGGTAATGTAGGTGAATGGCAATTATATACAGAACCGATTGTTTTAGATGACATTGGTAATTATTATATTCGTGCGAAAACAATTAATTCAGAAAATGTTGAGTCTGCTGAAGTTAATCGTTTGATTACTGTTGACGCTGATTGCTTTGATAATCCTGAAATTGATGTCTTAGGCACGGGAACCCATCCTTATTACCGTGAAGTCACTGTTTCCATTAATGGACAAACCGATGTTTCATATCGTATCAATGAAGGTGATTGGACCACTTATACAGAAACCCTATCATTTCCTAATGAAGGCACATATGTCATTGAATATAAAAACAATGATTTTTGTGGTGTAACTTTAAGCGAAACCATTATTGTTGATAAGACAGCACCGAGCGATCCAGTGATTGATGTTACAGGTAGTTTTGATGGTAGATATTATACAGAACCATCAATCATCCTACTAGCAAAAGTCGATGTCGATGATGTCATCTATTATCGTCTCCACAATGGGAAATCATGGACTGCATGGAGTATCTATAATGAATCAATTGGAATTTCAAAAAACGCAAATTACACGATTGAATATTATGCTTCAGATCAAGCAGGTAACACATCAGAGACTGCTAGTAAACTGATTCGTCTCAATATTCCAATCAGTGAACATAATGAATATGTTGAAAGAGACGGGGAGTACGTGACGTATTACAACACGGATATTCCAGTACAACTACCGACAGATTATGTTGAAAAGGAAGCCGAAGTCAGAGCTGCTTGGGTTGCAACAGTTGCGAATATCGATATTGGAGTGCACACATCAGAAGATCAATATAAACTAGCGATTCAATCGATGCTCAATCGTTTAGAAGCACTTCATTTTAATACGATGTTCTTCCAAGTTCGTCCGATGAATGATGCTTTCTATCCATCAGATTACGCCCCATTCTCACGTTATCTTACAGGTGAAGAAGGCGTAGATCCAGGATGGGATATGTTTGAATATCTCATTCATGAAGCACATATCAGAGGTATTGAAGTCCATGCATGGTTAAATCCGTATCGTGTATCCAATACATCAGGCGATAAAGCAGACCAACTCGCTTTATTACATGAAGATAACTTTGCTAAACAGCATCCAGAATATGTCTTACAAGATTTACAAGGTAAGCTGATCCTCAATCCAGGTGAAGAAGCGGTTAGAACATATATTAAAAACGTCATTGATGAAATCATGACAAATTATGATGTTGATGGTATTCATTTTGATGATTATTTCTATTCGTATAACGGTATGGATAATGCACAAGATGCTGCTACATATGAAGACACCAAATTAACGGATCAAACATTAGCAGATTGGCGCAGAGAAAACGTCAATATGCTTGTCCATGACATTTTTGATATGGTTGAGTTGCACAATACAACGAATCAAAAGATGGTTAAATTTGGCATTTCTCCTTTCGGTATTTGGAAATCACAAGGTATTGATGGATCAAACACATCTACTTCAACCATGCAAAGTTACTCAGCACAATACGCAGATACGAAGAAATGGGTTGAAGAAGGATGGCTTCATTATATTATGCCACAGCTTTATTGGCCATTTGATCACAGTCTTGCTCCATATGCAGACTTAGTCGATTGGTGGGCAGAGTTATGTGCAGAAAACGAAGTTGATCTCATCATTGGACACGGTTTTTATCGTTACGCAGAATCTAACGGTTGGACAAATGAAAGTGAGTTCTTGGAACAGCTCCGTTATAATCAAAAATATGACATTATTAAAGGCAGTGCACTCTTTAGTTATAAGACACTCAATAATACAAATACACTAGTTACCGCAGCATTAGGCCGTCTTTCTGAACATTATTGGACAGATTATGTGACTTTCCCATGGGTAAGCGACGTTGAACCTTATGAACCGTTGGTATGTTTACCTAACCAAACAGAAGTCAACGGTATCTGTGTTGATAATCAACCGACATGTGTTGATGGGCAAGAATGGAACGGCGAAGCATGTGTA
>JAVEQT010000041.1:7720-12769 GCA_034007485.1 Acholeplasmataceae bacterium | reverse complement strand
AGACGATAAGCTTCAATCATTAAATTCATGTCGGTTGCTTTTAAAGATAAGACAATATCATAGAAGCCCATGGATTCTAAAATCTCAACATGATGTTTTGCTGTTTCTACCATATTTTCAGCAGTCGGTGCCATACGATTAGGTAAAGAACCACTGTTAACACCGATACGAATCGGAATATGTTTAGCTTTGCAGGCTTCAACAACTTCCATAACGTGTTCACGCTTTGGAATGTTACCTGGATTTAATCTGATTTTATCAACACCTTGATTAATCGCCTCTAGGGCAAGTCTGTAATCAAAATGGATATCTGCAACTAAAGGAATTGAAATCTGTTTTTTAATTTCACCTAAAGCTTTGGCATCTACCATATCTAAAACAGCAACTCTTACAATTTCGCACCCTGATTCAGTCAATTGCTTAATTTGTTTAACGGTTGCCTCGACATCTTTTGTGTATGTATTGGTCATACTTTGAATATAAACCTTATGGTTACCACCTAATTGATAAGGTCCTACCTTAACAGGGCGGCTTTGTTCACGTTGTATCATTATTATCACCCATGCCTATTATACGTTAAAAGTATGAAAAGAAGAAGGTGAAATGCTCTATTCTTAAAGCCTTAAAACAACAAAATAAAATTAAGTCATAAAATGATTGAAAAAGAAAGTCCGATTTGTTATAATGTTTACGTATGTTTGGAGGGATATTATGCGCGACCTAGTTAAATTAGTTTGTACCGAATGCGGCGAAGAAAACTACCATACAAATAAGAATAAAAAAGCTCATCCTGAGCGCATGGAAGTTAAAAAGTACTGCCCGCGTGAAAGAAAGTACACAATTCACAAGGAAAAGAAATAAGCTATTCTTGGAATAGTTTTTTTTCTATCAAAAAACCATGATACAGTTTAAGGGAAATGAAGATTTATCACATGTCTATCTCTTGTGCCGCTTTGATACATGCGTGCTCATTGATCCATCACACAGTTATGATGATATCATTCATCAGATGGGTGAAAAAACATTATCAGGCATTCTTTTAACACACGCACACATGGATCATATCGACTTAATCGGATCATTTGATGTTCCGATTTATATGCATGCTGATGATGCACATCTGCTATTTGAAGATCAATATAATGGCTATGCGCCTAAAAATCACCCTTATAAAAGAAAAAATTTAGACCTTCACTATGTAAGTCAAGGTGATAAAATACCTTTAGCCGATCACATGATTGATGTTTATCATACACCAGGGCATACCAAAGGAAGTTTATCTTTCCTATATGAAGGAAAGCTTTTTACGGGTGATACGCTATTTAAAGAATCGGTCGGTAGACACGACCTCTATTCTGGAAATTTACCAGAATTAAGAAAAAGTGTTTTGACATTGCTTTCGTTACCGAGTAACATCAAGATCTATCCAGGCCATGACGATGTGACAACAGTACGTTACGAACAAAAGAATAATCCATTTTATATCAAATGGATGAAACAGAAAGTCAAATAAGACACATTGTGTCTTTTATTTTTTTACACAAAATAGCACATAATCCTTGACAGTGCCAATATGATTATGTACAATAGAGTTGGCACAAACATCAATGGAGTGCTAATGAGGTGGATACATGATTACAAGTCGTCAAAAATTGATCTTAAAAGCAATCATTGAAGCATATGTTAAAGATGCACAACCTGTCGGATCTAAAACATTAACCAATATGCCTTATTTAAACTTCTCAAGTGCAACCTTAAGATATGATATGGCACAACTCGAAGAGTTGGGTTATTTAGAAAAGACGCACACCTCATCAGGTCGTGTACCATCTGAGATGGGTTATCGTTATTATGTTGAGCATCTAGTGACAAGAGATAGTGATGTACAACTCCAGTTTCCTTTAATTGATGAAATCTTTTTAAAGAACAAAATGGCTAGAGAAGCAGCAGTTGAAGAAGCAATTCATCTTCTATCTGAGCTGACGAACTACACAGCAATGGCTGTTGGACCTTCATCACATCTTAATCTTATTAAGAAAATTGACTTTATTCCCCTTTCAGAACGTGATGCTGTTATCTTAATTGTGACAGATCAAGGACATGTACAACATCAAAATATTCAAATCCCTGATGATATGAATATTGAAGATTTAAAAGATGTCATTAAAACATTAGATGATCTTCTCAAGAATCGCAAAATATCAGAAGCTAGCCATATCTTAGAAGCTGAATTTGCTAAATCAGAAATTCAGTCATTTATGGATTATCAAACACAACTCATTCATTCATTTATCCATGCATTCTCCAAATTTGCAGAAGATAATTTCTATTTATCAGGAGTAACGAATGTGTTTGAACAACCAGAGTTTCATAACGTGAAACATATTAAAAACTTTGTTGATATGCTAGACCGAAGGGAACTCGTCAAACTGATCGGCGATCATGAAGGATTAAACATTAAGTTTGGTAGTGATTTACAACTCATTCCGATGGAAAACTGCACCATCATCTCAGTACCTTATCGTATCAGTGAATTTGAACACGGAACGATTGCAGTTGTTGGACCTACACGTATGGAATATAACAAGGTCATACCCCTTGTTGAATATATTGCAAGCAATTTAGGAAAGCTTTATAAAAAATAGCAAAAGGAAGATATACATGGACGAAAACAAAGATAAAGCGTTAGAACAAGAAGAGATGCATGAAGAGCATGAGCCTTCTAAAAAAGAACGCAAGAACAAGCATAAAGAACAAGTCGATGCACTTGAAGCAGAAATTAAAGAATTAAAAGATAAATTGCTGAGAAATGCTGCTGAACTTGAGAATTTTAAAAAGAGGATGCATCAAGAGCGCATTCAAGATCGTAAGTATGCAAGCAAAAATCTCATCACAGATTTATTAAATCCTATTGATCAACTCGATCGTATTGTCAATATGACAACAGACAATGACTTACTAAAAAATTTCTTAATCGGGTTTAAAATGATTAGCGATCAAATCTTCAACGTGTTAGTTCAAGATGGCATCAAAGAAATTGATGCATTAAACATGAAGTTTGATCCCAAATTGCATCATGCAATTGAAAAAGTATCAGATCACAATAAAGAAGACGGCATCGTGATTGAAGTCGTTCAAAAAGGATATACATACAAAGAACAACTACTCAGACCTGCCATGGTCAAAGTAAACGAATGGAGTGAAGAAAATGGCAAAGACAAATAAAATTATCGGTATTGACTTAGGTACAACCAATTCATGTGTTTCAGTTATGGAAGGTGGCGAAGTTAAAGTTATCGCCAATGCAGAAGGTGGAAGAACAACGCCATCTGTTGTATCATTTAAAGGTGAAGACATCAGTGTTGGTGATGTTGCGAAACGTCAAGCAATCACCAATCCTAACACGGTTTCTTCAATTAAGCGTCACATGGGTGATATGAATTACCGTGTTGACATGCAAGGTAAAAAATATACACCACAAGAAATTTCAGCAATGATTCTTCAAAACTTGAAGAAAACAGCTGAAGATTATTTAGGCGCTACAGTGACACAAGCTGTTATTACTGTTCCTGCATATTTCAATGACGCGCAACGTCAAGCAACAAAAGATGCTGGTAAAATTGCTGGTTTAGATGTTAAAAGAATTATCAACGAACCAACAGCTGCAGCTTTAGCTTATGGTATTGACAAAACAGATAAAGAACAAACCGTCTTAGTCTTTGACTTAGGTGGTGGTACATTTGACGTATCCATTCTGCATTTAGCAGATGGAACATTTGAAGTTGTTTCAACCTCGGGTGATAACCACTTAGGTGGTGATGACTTCGATGAAGTCATCATGAACTATTTAGTTGATGAATTTAAGAAAGAAAACGGTGTTGACTTATCAAAAGATAAGATGGCTATGCAACGCTTAAAAGATGCTTCAGAAAGAGCTAAAAAAGAATTATCAGGCGTAACATCATCTCAAATCTCATTACCATTTATCAGCATGGGAGTTGCAGGTCCCCTTCATTTAGAAAAAACATTAACACGTGCTAAATTCAATGAATTAACAGCACATTTAGTTGAACGTTGTGTAGGACCCGTTAGAAGAGCATTATCTGATGCGAAAATGACACCTAAAGATATTCATCAAGTACTTCTAGTTGGTGGATCAACACGTACACCATCTGTACAAGAAATGGTTAAACGTGAACTTGGTAAAGAACCTAATAAGAGTGTTAACCCTGACGAAGTAGTAGCTATGGGTGCTGCTATTCAAGGTGGTGTCTTAGCAGGTGATGTGAAAGATGTCCTTCTCTTAGACGTTACACCACTTTCACTTGGTATCGAAACATTAGGTGGCGTATTCACGAAGCTTATCGAAAGAAATACAACCATCCCAACATCGAAGTCACAAGTGTTCTCAACAGCTGCTGATAATCAACCTGCTGTTGATATCCATGTCCTCCAAGGTGAACGCTCAATGGCAGCTGATAATAAAACATTAGGACGCTTCCAATTAGCTGATATTCCTGCAGCACCACGTGGTGTTCCTCAAATTGAAGTTACCTTTGATATTGATGCTAACGGTATTGTATCGGTTAAAGCTAAAGATTTAGGTACGAATAAAGAACAAAAAATTACGATTTCTGGTTCAGGTTCATTATCGAAAGATGATATCGATCGTATGGTCAAAGAAGCTGAAGAACAAGCAGAAGCAGATAAGCAGAAACGTGAAGAAGCTGATCTTCGCAACGAAGCATCAAATCTTATTTTCCAAACCAATAAAGCAATCACTGATTTAGGTGAAGAAGTTGATGCAGCAACCAAGACAAAACTTGAAGGCGAAATTAAAGATTTAGAAGAAGCACTTAAAGGCACTGATTTAAATGACATCAAATCTAAAAAAGAATCATTAGAAAAAGATGCTCAAGACGTTGCTGTCAAAGCATATCAAAAGGCACAAGAAAAACATCAAGCTGAACAACCACACGAAGAACCATCATCAGATAAAAAAAATACAGTTGATGCAGAATTTGAAGAAAAATAATCTTTTGAGGGGCA
>JAVEQT010000041.1:0-7620 GCA_034007485.1 Acholeplasmataceae bacterium | reverse complement strand
GGAAGTGCAGGCGATCTCTACTTAAACTTTAGAGTACGTCCACATAAAGTGTTTAAACGTCAAAATGACGATATCATTTTAGAAGTTCCTATCACAGTGACACAAGCTGTATTAGGTACAAGCATTGAAATTCCAACGATCTATGGCGATGTTAACTTGAAGATACCTGCAGGTATTGAACACGGAACCATCTTAAGGATGCGTGAAAAAGGGATTGCTAATGTGAGAACAAAACGCAAAGGAGATCAACAGGTGATTGTTGAGATCAAAGTACCTAAAACATTGTCCGCACAAGAAAAGAAACTTTATGAACAATTAGAAAAACTCGAATCCACAGAAAAGGAATCGAGCTGGCAGAAGTTTAAGAATATGTTTAAAAATTAGGGAGGTCAATGACCTCCCATTTTCTTTATTTTTTTTGAGGAAGAGGGAAAAAGATGGATGTCTTTTTCGCATAAGCTTGAAAAGCTTCATTATCCTTATATTTTTTCTCAAGGAGTGGTACGCCTGAGACAAAGAGTAGTAAATACGTAATAAACGAAGAACCGATGATACCAAATAAGGCTATCCAGGATAATGTGCTCATACTGATGATAAAGATCGCCCACCACATGAGTGCATCACCAAAATAGTTTGGATGGCGTGTATATTTCCATAAGCCTGACTGCATGATTTTTCCTTTGTTGCTTGGATCTTGTTTAAACTTCTTTAATTGTGCATCACCAACGGCTTCGAAATAGAAACCAATGATCCAAAGGAGAACACCAACACCTAAGACAATCCAACCGATCAAATCTAAATCTTTATTGATATTAGCAGCGAGTTGAATCGGTAAAGATACGATGAGTAAGAAGGTCATTTGAAGCATAAATACGATGAAATAAGCTTTTAAATGAACGTGTGTACCCCATTTTTTTCTCATATTGACATATCTGAAGTCTTCAGGTTTTGACCAATTGCGTAAGCCAATGTAATAAAAGAGACGGAAACCCCAAAGAGCAACTAGCGCTGTAATCACGAGTTGGTAAATGGTGTAAGTGCCTGCTACAAGAAGTGATGAAACTGCGACAACCACGAAACCTAAACCCCAAGCCATATCTGCAAGTCCATTGTTCTTTTTGATTTGAGCAATGAGAAAAGCGATGTTAAAGAAGATAAAAAGTGATACGATAGGAATCCAGATCATGATTGATCATCCTTTCTGATATAAGCGATAGCTACTGTACCAAGACCAGCGTTCATCGCAACCACGGTTGATATATCCATGATATAACGAGGCTTTTGACCTGTTAATTCCGTATACATCTTTTCATAGTATGCTGCGCGATCGTTCGCGTTTGCATGCACGATGGCATATGACTCAATGCCATATTTTTCAACGATATCTTTCATATGCTCATAAATTTTTTTATCTGCAGATTGAGTAGATAAAGCTTTTGAGAATATAATACCAGCACCATCTTCATCGATTGAAATAACAGGTTTGAGATGCATGAGCTTAGCAATCGTTCCACTCACTTTGGTTAATCTACCTGAACGCATCATATATTTTAAGACTTTAACACTTACTAAAATCTTAGATTTAGGTGTAATTTCTTCAATGGTCTGAGTAACTTCATCGATGGATAATCCTTGATCAATCAATTCAGCTGCTTTTAATACGAGTAAACCTTCAGCTCCTGAATTTTGTTTACTGTTAATGATACGAATATCATAATTTCCAAATTTTTTGGATGCTTCAACAAAAGCATTATATGTTCCACTCATCTTTTCAGAAACAGTGATGACAATGATTTGTTTATAATAAGTTGTCAAAAATGAGAAGAAGTTTTCTAATGATTTAACTGTTGGTTGTGCAGATGTTGGATAAACCTTAAGAGAATCCATCATTTCATAGAAACGCGTACTTTGGATCGTGACCTTATCAAGATAATCACTATCGTTCATGCGAAGATTGATAGGTATTTGATGAATTTGATAATGATCGATCATTTCTACCGGTAGATCGGCGATGGAATCAGTAACTAAGGCGATGGGATATTTCTTATGATTGACTGCTTCAAACTGGCGTCTCATATCGTCAACTTTTTGTTCAGCAATTCTTGCTTTACCATCGAGATACTTAAAGATTTCAGCGGGTTGATCTGTGTGAATATGAATTCTAACTGTCTTATTACTACCAGCAACAACAAGTGAATCTCCATAAGAAGATAATGCATCTCTTAAGTGATCAACATCTAAGTCTTCACCACGAATTAAAGCTTCTGTACAATATCTAAATTGTGAATCTTCTAAATGTTCGACGTGGATTTCTTCAACAGCTTCATGTTCTTCGATGACAACATCTTCACCTTTGAATGCTTTAATAAAGCCTTCAATGAAATGAACAAAGCCTTTAGCTCCGGCATCAACCACATGATTATCTTTTAAAACTTGAAGTTTTTCAGGTGTTTTTGCGAGTTCTTCTTTTAAGACTTCATAAGCTTCTAAGAAGAGTTCAACAGCATTGCTTGTCGCTTTTTTAAACTCTTTCAAAGCATGAGCCCAAGCGCGCATCACTGTAATCATCGTACCTTCAACAGGTTTACTAATCGCATGATATGCGTAATCATAAGCTTTCTCTGATGTTTGAATAAGCGCATCTAAATCAGGATTCGGATTTCTTAATCCTTCAGCAAAACCATTGATATAAGATGCGAAAATAATACCAGAATTACCTCTTGCTCCAACAATCGCTGCATCCACAATCGATTGCAACGTATCATACAACGTTGGACCAAGCTTTGATTTTTCAATGATGGTCAGCATTAAAGAAGCTAAATTCGTCCCTGTATCTCCATCTGGTACAGGAAACACGTTGATTGCATTTAATTCATTTTTTTCAGATATGACATTTTTAGCACCAATGATAAATGATTTGTAGATCAATTCATTTGTTAAAGTCATCGTAGACATAGGCAGACTCCTTAAGATAATAGATTGTTTGTAAAGTAGGTTAATGTTGAGATGGAAGCACCTAGGAAAGTACCCCATGCAAGATCAATGATCGTGATTTGTATTGGCCAATCTTTTAATGTTGCAAGATTGGTTAAATCATAGGTTGCATACGTAATAAAACCAAAGAATGCGCCAAGAAGTAATGCTCTTACCCACTGTCCATCATTGACAGCTGGTAAAATAGCAAAATATACGAGGCCAACGATGAAAAGTAAATAGAAGATGATGGCAGCAACCCAATTGACTTGATCAGCCATTAAGTGACCTAATTGTTTTTGATAAAGATTTTTCGCGATAAAGCCTAGCCATATTAAATCGATGATAAGGAAAAAGATAAAAGCAATGCCATAAAGCTTTAAGAATGGTAACATAACTATTCCTCCCTTATACTTACATCTTATCATGAATAACATTCTATATCGTAATAAATAGCACACTGAATATTTAATATCATATAAATATTAACAATAAATCATCTCAGTTTATCAATCTTCTTCCATATGGTATAATGACGTTGAATGTGATTTTCTGGAGGTTAACATGATTTTAATTCGACATCATAACGAGGGTAATTTAAAACCTTATTTCTATTTTGCACTGGAGGAGTATGTTTTAACAGAACTCCTCAAAAACGATGAAACCTATTTTTTTACATGGGAAATACACGGTGTTGTGATTGGTAAAAATCAAGTGATTGAAAATGAAGTTAACCTTGCATTTTTAAAGGAAAACAACATTGATGTTTACAGAAGACCCACAGGTGGTGGTTGTGTCTACGCTGATCACAGAAACACCATGTTTTCCATCATTACGAAAAGAACAAACAAAGAGTTTACCTTTAAAACCTATTTATCTAAAATTATTGATTCCATGAAATTATTAAATGTTCATATAGAGTTTAGTGGAAGAAATGATCTCTTATTTGACGGAAAGAAAATATCAGGTAACGCCTTTTTACAAAATAAATATGGCATGCTGATGCATGGTACATTTTTATATGATTGTGACTTAGAAACCATGGTGCGTGCGATTACTCCTAGCGATGAAAAACTGATTTCGAAAGGTATCGATTCGGTGAGATCTCGTGTGACCAATATAAAACCTTACTTAAATGGATTGACACAAGAACAACTTATTAAGCATTTTGAAAACACATTAACATATCAAACGTATGAATTAAGCGAATCTGAAATACAAAAGATACAAGAGATGGCTAAAAAATATGAATCCAAAGATTGGATATATAAGAAACAACCAGCTTATACCAAGATTCTAAAGAAAAGATTGACGGGTGGTCTTTTTGAAATTAAGCTCGATTTGGATGAAGGCATCATTAAAAACCTAGCTATTCAAGGTGATTTTTTTGACACCCATGCTCTAGCTCCATTTGAAAAGTTGTTCATCAATCAACCATATAACAAACAAACCATCGACAAGGTACTTACTGATGAACCGATAGAGAACTATATTTTGGATGCTAAAAGTGAAGAACTAAAAGCTCTTCTTTATGAAGGAATCATAGGTGAATAACAACTTTTATCCATCTTTTTAAGGATTATTGTGAAAAGTTGGTGAAAAGTTGACACCATTTTTAAATATTCGTTATAATAGTTATAGAAGGCGAAAGGTGGTTTAATTATGAAGGAAAAGAAGAAGAAAGAACAATCTGTTGAAACTGAAGTCTTTACCGAAGATGAATTAGCAAGTGATGAACAACCCGAAGCAAAAGGTAAAAAGAAAAATAAGAAGTCTAAGGTCGCAGAAATTTCATCTGAAGACGAAATGATTGAAGTTAAGCAACCTAAAGTCAAAGAGAAGAAAACAAAAGAAGTCAAAAACCGTGCAAAATACACTTCAAAATACTTTAAGAAATTTGCAGGTCGTTCACATGGCTCTTATGATGAAATGATTGCTAAAGACTACCAAAATGTCATTCAAAGAGCATATGAACTTTCAAGCATCTCTGAAGCCGACTATAGTAAAAAAATCATGATTACTGTTCCTGATGCATTTGATCCAGGTAGCAAGGTTAATTACCGTTTAGATAAACTTCCCGATGGTAGTTATACACTGCTTTATGACCAAGCATTAGTCACTGTTCTTTTCTTTGGTGATGATTCACTATATTATCATCAAGCCAATGTTGATCACCGCAATGGTCACATCGCATTTGATGTGTCTGGTGAATTCAATTATTTTGATGTCGTACACATTGAAACAGCATTAAAATATGATCGTCCGATGAGACCAAAGTATTTGACTTTAGATGTCGAACTTGGCTTAAGTGACGGAACAATCATACCTTTCCATTTAAGAAATCACCGGATGCATGAAGAATATGATTTTGATGGTACGTTAACCAAGCATGAACAACAATTTTTAGATACACTTAAACAAAAAATTCGCAATAGCCGCAAACTTTAGAAACCCCCTTTGGGGTTTTTAAATCATGTGTGATTGTGATTGACATTTGTATGAATATTATGTATAATACTTTCGTTGAGGTGATATGATGACTTTTTCAATTCACGAGCTAAAAGAACTAACAACACTCGAATTCACTTATGATTTTTCAAATCATCTCAAACATATACCGGATATGTTATCGATTGAACCCGCAAACATCACATCAAACATCACATGGCTCGACCATGAACTGATTATGGATGTTCATATCGATGTTAACATGATGCTCGCATGCTCGATTACCATGAAACCTGTACCTTATGAAATGCATATGGATGCAGAAATCATCTTTGGTGATACAGAAGACTGTGATTACCTACTAACAGATCCGATTGAACTGACCGATATCCTCTTCGGATATATCGTTTCAGAAAAACCTTTTACCATCTATCATCCAGATGCTGATAAAACCTCTTTTGAAAAAGAAAGAAGTCCACATCCCGCATTTGCAGATTTAGATAAGACTTTCAAAAAATAGGAGGTGAACAGATGGCTGTTCCATTTCGTAGAACGGGTAAAACTGCTAAGAGAAAAAGAAGAACACACTTCAAATTAACTGCTCCAGCATTAGTTGTTTGCCCACAGACAGGTGAATTTACACTACCACACCGTGTAACACCAAACAGTGGTTATTACAAAGGACAACAAGTTTTAACCAAGAAAGAATCCAAGAAGGATTAAGGAAGGGTGCCTAAGGCACCTTTTTCTTTCATCGATTGACAAGTCAATCAAATTCATAGATAATGAAGATATTGAGGTAACGTATGAAACATATTACAGTCTTACTACAAGAAGCAATAGACTATTTAAATATTAAACCAAATGGCATTTATGTTGATGGAACTTTAGGTGGCGCTGGTCACAGCAAACTGATTTTATCCCATTTAAAAAATGGTTTTTTATACGCCTTTGATCAAGATCAGTTCGCGATTGATTATGCGAAAGAAGTCTTAAAAAACGAAAAAAATTACGAAATCATCAAATCAAATTTTAGGTATCTCAAACAGGAACTCACATCACGTGGTGTTGATCACATTGATGGATTGCTTTTAGATTTGGGTTTATCCTCATTTCAAATTGATGATGAGACAAGGGGATTTACTTATTTAAAAGATACAACACTTGACATGCGTATGGATCAAAGCCAAGCCTTAACGGCTGAAATTATATTAAACACATATTCTCTTGATGAACTAGCTAAAATACTCTATGTATATGGCGAAGAAAAAAATAGTTATAAAATCGCAAGACGAGTGATTGAAAAAAGACCGATTAAAACAACCATGGAATTAGTCAAGATTTGCGATTCTGTGAACTATAAAGAAAAAGGGCATAGTGCAAAACGTGTTTTCCAAGCATTGCGTATTGCAGTCAATGATGAACTCACGGTTTTAGAAGATGTTTTAAAGGATGCTGTTGATTTATTAAACCCTGATGGAAGGCTAGTTGTCATTACGTTCCATTCGTTAGAAGATCGCATCGTTAAGCATTTTTTCAGGGCAGAATCAGAGTTGGATCCTATGTTAAAAAAACTTCCTATTGTCTTAGATGATACTATCAAGACTGAAGTTATTACACGAAAACCTATTTATCCAAGTGAAGATGAGATACAGCAAAACTCACGAAGTAAATCTGCGAAATTACGCGCATTGAAAAGGAGATCATGATGAGAATAGCAGTTATTGCACACGATAAGAAAAAACCTGAATTACTGACATTTGTAAAAGAAAATCTTGCAATATTCAAAGCGCACGATTTATATGCAACAGGTACGACTGGATCCTTGATCGTTAAAGAAACTGGACTTAAGGTCATGTTAAAAAAATCTGGCCCACTAGGTGGAGACCAGGAAATTGGATCGATGGTTGCTAATGGCAAAATCGACATGATCTTCTTTTTTAGAGATCCTTTAACAGCACAACCTCATGAACCTGATGTATCAGCACTTTTAAGGTTGTCTGATGTTTATGCTATACCACTTGCTACAAATGCAAAAACAGCAGCATTATTTATAGAAGCACTAAAAAAAGAGGGACTGTAAAGAAATGAAGTGATCAAACACTTCGTGGACTTAAACAGTCCTTTTTCTTTATCTCGTCATAAAAAGTGTGGATTTTCATCGTAAAAACCTTGTTTTTGGGTATATTAAAAGAAGAT
>JAVEQT010000127.1:0-2804 GCA_034007485.1 Acholeplasmataceae bacterium | reverse complement strand
ATAGCTGCTGCATCTTTACCTGAATTAAAGAAATGAGGTTTTAGAAATGAAATTAAACAAGAAAACTGCAGAGTTTTTTATCCCAGATCAAAAACCACTTGATGAAGCCATTAAACGCACAACACATATGGCAATAGCTGCCCATCAAGATGACATTGAAATCATGGCATATGACGGTATTCTAAAATGTTTTGGCAACGAAGAAAAATGGTTTTTTGGTGTGGTAGTAACCGATGGAGCAGGTTCAGCAAGAGATGGCATTTATAAGGATTACACCAATGAAGAAATGATGATGACAAGAAAAGTAGAACAAAGAAAGGCTGCCTTTATTGGAGAATATGGCGCATTAGCAATGCTCGATTATGCGAGTAAGGAAATCAAAGATCCAGCGAATATAGAAGCCATCGATGAAATGGTTGAATTATTAAAAGCTGCAAAACCAGAAGTTTTATATACACATAATTTAGCTGATAAGCATGATACACACATTGGGGTTGCTACAAAAGTGATAAAAGCTATTCGTAAACTTGACCCTAAAGATCGTCCTAAAGCAGTGTATGGATGTGAAGTTTGGCGTGATTTAGACTGGATGGTTGATGAAGAAAAAGTTGAACTTAACGTTTCAGGGCATCCCAATATCGCTGCAGCACTTGTTGAAGTGTTTGATTCACAAATTATTGGTGGCAAGCGTTATGATTTAGCAACCACAGGTAGAAGAGGGTCCAATGCAACCTATGCAACATCACATAAAATTGATAAAGCAACTGCGATTAGTTATGCTATGGATTTAACGCCACTCATTTTAGATGATTCACTGGATATCATCACTTATATTACAGGTTACATTAGCCGATTTAAAGATGATGTTGAACTTCGTATTAAAAAAATCATTTCATGACAAAGAGCACCACAAAGGTGCTTTTCTTTCGAACATATTTTACTAAAGATGAAAAAAAGTGACGTTTTCTAGCAATTCGTTTTTTTATAGGTTTATCTATGATAACGTAGAATTGAAAGCAAATGTAATTTGAGGTATCCTATGAAAATTATCACATGTATTAAACAAGTTCCTGCATCATCCAATGTTTTAGTTGATCCTAAAACAGGCGTTCTCATCAGAGATGGAAACAATGTCAAAATGAACCCTTTTGACCTTTTTGGTTTAGAGGCATCTTTTATGTTAAAAGAAATAAGTAAAGAATCTACTGTACACGCGATTACGATGGGTCCACCATCAGCAACCGCTGTTTTACAAGAAGCCATACATATGGGTGCTGATCAAGCGACTCTGATCAGTGACAGAAGATTTGCTGGAGCAGACGTACTTGCAACGTCATACACCCTTTCACAACTGATCAAACATATCCATGATTATGATGTTGTTGTCTGCGGTAAACAAACCACAGATGGTGATACCGCTCAAGTGGGACCAGAAATTGCTGAGTTTCTTAATATCCCTCACATGCCTTACGTTAAAGAAATTATTGAAGTTAAAGAAAAATCTTTAGTTATTCGTTCGGCTTATGATGATTATGAAGAAATCACGGAAATCAGTATACCCTGTTTAATCACGATTGACAAAGATATGAATACACCACGTCTTCCATCCTATCGAAGAAGTCTTTTAATGAAGGATGTCAAAATTGATGTGATCTCATTAAAAAACTTAGAAGATCAAAACCCAGATAATTATGGTTTATCTGGATCACCCACACAAGTGGATGAAATATTTCCTCCAAAGAAAAGAACTGAAACACTTAAAGTTAAAGGTTCTACAAAAGAAGTAGCACAAAAGCTGTTCGACATATTAAAAGAAAGTCGTTATGTTTAGGTGAAATCATGGCATATATCAAAGTCAATAATGAAAAAGTAAATCCAGATATCGCTAAACAACTCATCGATCTTTGTCCATTTAATGCATTTGAATATACCGATATGTATTTATCGATTAATGCTTCATGTAAGATCTGCAAGATGTGTGTTAAAAAAGGACCTAATGGTGTTTGTGAACTTGTAGAAACAGTGAAGCCATGCGTTGATAAATCGCTATATAAAGGCATTTCAGTTTATGTAGAACAAAGAAATAATCACGCACATCCCGTATCATGGGAACTGATTGGTAAAGCTAAAGAACTATCAAAGATAACAAAAGAACCTGTGTATGCGATTGTTATTGGTAACGACATTCAAAAGATCTGCGATGAAGCACTTGCTTATGGTGTTGATCACGTGTTTGCATATCAGCATGATGAGTTCAAAGATTTTGATGTCGAAGTTTACACACGTGTTGTTGAGACATTTTTTAAAACCTATCAAAACAATGTGATCTTATTTGGTAGCACACCACATGGAAGAAGTTTTGCACCGCGTATTGCAGCAAGACTTAAGACCGGTTTAACAGCAGATTGTACGATGTTGGATATTAAACCTGATGGAGATTTACTGCAGATAAGACCTGCTTTTGGTGGTAATATTATGGCAAAAATTAACACCCCAAACCATCGCCCTCAACTGGCTACGATACGTTATAAGATGTTTAATTTGCCTGAAAAAGAAGCACCACATGGTGTGATCACATTTGAAGATGTTACCTCTATCGATAAAACAAAAAGAACGCAAATCATACAAACAACAGAAAAACCTAAAGTCAAAGATATTTCAGAAGCTGAAGTCATTATTGCAGTAGGTAGAGCTTTTAAAAAAGAAAAAGATTTAGAATTGATTCAACCACTCATTCAAAAACTAAATGCTGAAGTTGCATGCACGAGACCATTGATTGAAAATGGATGGTTTGATGCCAAACA
>JAVEQT010000001.1:37058-56603 GCA_034007485.1 Acholeplasmataceae bacterium | reverse complement strand
TCCTGTAAAAGCTTCCTTAACAAATTTACTTTCTAAAAACTTACTGCCAAATGAAGCGATTAGCAAAATGATTATAAATGAAGGAAGAGCAACAGCAGTCGTAATGACAACAGAACCTAAAATTCTAGCTAGAAAACCGTATTGAATCATCGCTTCGTTACCGATGAAAGTAGCCATATTGATAGCGATAGGTCCAGGTGTCGATTCAGCAATACCGATAAAGTCATAAAGTGTGTTGATGTCAATCAAATTTCTTGAAACAAGTTCAGATTCCATCAGTGGAATCATCGCATAACCGCCACCGAAAGTGAATAAACCGATTTTAAAGAAAATCCAAGCGAGTTTAAGGAGTTCTAAAATCATGCTTTTTTCGCCTCCTTCATCTGGCTGATCATGCCATAGACGATACCTAGAATTGCGCCAACTAAAAGAAGATATAAAACGCTAATCTTTGTGAAGGTTGCAAACAGGATAGAAGCGATTAAAATAATCCAAGAAAAGGCGTTGAAATGAATCTTTTTAGAAAGTTTTATAGCAGCTTTAAAAATCAGTAAAGCAACTGCTGCTTGAATACCATAAAAGGCATATGATACGAGTGTCAATTCCTTAAATTGGAGGATAAAAAAGGAAATAATCGAAATGGTGATTAAGCTAGGAATCACCACACCAAGCGTTGCGACTAAAGCCCCCATAAAGCCAGCGATTTTATAGCCGATAAACGTTGCTGCATTGACAGCAAATACACCAGGTGTTGATTCTGATATCACTAAAATCTTAATAATATCATCATCGGTTACCCAACCCTTTGTTTCTACAACTTCCCTACGCATGATGGGCATCATGGCTAAGCCACCACCAAAAGTGACTGCTCCAATCTTAAAAAATTCCCAAAATAACTCAAATAGATGATGTGGTTTTTTCATCATGTCACCTCACGAATGTCATTATAACATACATCATTTCAAAATTATAGATGACTTATGCTATAATACTTTTGCAAAGGATGGAAATGACATGAAAAGAATATTTTTGAGCATCATGGTTGGTATTTTATTGTTTGGTTTATTTGGTTGTGATAACAATCAAATCGAGGACAAAATTCCACCCTATTTTACAAATTTAAATGATTTTTCTTATACGACTGGAAATGAACTTCCCGATCTTTTAAGTGGTGTTATTGCAACTGATGCGGTTGATGGTGATTTAACGGCATCCATAACAGTCGACGACTCAGAAGTCGATTGGACAAAAGCTGGGACATATCCCATTTTTTATCATGTGATTGATCAAGCTGGTAATGATACGACTGCTTCTGCATTAATAATGATAGCTTTAGCACCCCATATGGATACGATCGCACCCACCATATCTGGATTATCTCAGATAACTTATGTGATCGGAAATCCATTACCTGATTTACTAAATGGCGTACTCGTTCAAGATGAAACAGATGGCAATCTTACTACAGCTTTAATTATTGATGATACATCAGTTGATTATACATTTCCTGGTATGTATGATATTATTTATACTGTTTCTGATGAATCAGGTAATGAAGCTTCTCTTGTGAGAAAAATTAATGTGAGTGAATCAATACCTGATACTGAGCTAACTGTATATTACATCAATGATACGCATGGTGCTATTGAAGCATTCGATAATCAACTTGGATTATCACGCATTGGAAATCTTGTGATCAACGAAAAGGAATTGAACCCTGATACAACACTTTTTATAGGTGGTGGTGATTTACTTCAAGGTAATATCTTGTCTAACTATTATTATGGAAGTTCCATGATTGATATATTTAATGTGATGAAAATGGATGCGTTTGTTTTAGGAAACCATGAATTTGATTGGGGTCTTGAGCAAGTCACACGATACTTTGATACATCTTCTGGTCAAATTCAAGCTACATTTCCTTTATTAGGCGCAAACATTTTAAGAAAAGATACAATGGAACGCCCTGATTTTGTTGACGCGTATACCATTGTACAAAAAGGAACAATCAAAGTAGGAATCATCGGTCTGATGGGATATGGTTTAGAAGACTCGATTGCTACAGCAAGAATATCTGAATACATGTTTGATGATCCGATTTACTGGGCATCCTACTATGCTAATTATTTGAGAACAGAAGAAGATGTTGATGTCATTTTAGCTGTTGTTCATGGGAATAGTGATATCACAAATCGTGGCATTGCTGCACTTTCAGGCAATTCAAAAGTTGATGCGATTTTTAATGGACATAGTCATTCACGATATACAGAAACCATCACACGAAGTGGCGTTGATGTTCCAGTTATTCAATCAAAAGCAAATGGTGAATATGTGGGGGAAGTCACATTCATCATCGATAGTAAAAATCAAATAAAAAGTTATCAAGTAACTAATCTTCATCCGACAAGATCAAGCAATGACACATCAGATCGTATCGAAATTGATCAAAGACTCATAACACCTTATGCAGGGATCACTGATTTGATTAATGAATATAAACTTATAATAGATGATTTACTTAATGAAGTAATCATCACATCATCTAATTATTATGATCAAGAAGCTCTCTCTGATTATATGGCTGAAATCATTAGAAAATCAGTGGATGCTGATCTAGGTATTCACAATTATGGTGGTACAAGAGCTTCACTTTCTTTAGGACAGGACATAACAGTTGCAACACTTTATCAGATTTTCCCTTTCGATAATCGTGTAAAACATGTGTACTTAACAGGAAGCGATATTAAAGATTTTATCAATTCACAGGTTGCAATCAGTTATCGTTCAGGCTTATCACTTTCAGGTTTACAAGATGATGTTTATTATAAAGTTGCTACAAACGATTATATATTTGATAAAGTTGATTACCCCTTTATCTATGGTGTTGATCCAGAAGATACAGGATTGTTGATTCGTGATTTACTTGAAGTTGTTTTAAGAAATCAAGCAAAGAATTATCCATCATTTCGTATCGATCAACCCATTGTCTTAACACCTGTAAATTTTAATGAAAGAAAATATTTATTTTATTAAAAATAAAAGCAAATTCTCATTTTAGAGAGTTTGCTTTTTCGATAGGAGTGTCCACTGGAAATTCAGTTCGTATAAGATAACAATTTAAATATAGCTACTTAATTGATATTGTTATTTTGCCATCAGTAAACTCAATTAAGTAAGAACCAGGTTGAATTTGAATATTTCCATATAATGATTCCTCAGTTACAAAAGAAGAATCTGGTGATATGACAGCGTCAAACCCATACCATATGTCATCGCTATAGAGTTTAAATTCAGTAAGTTGATTCAAAGTTAACTCAAAAGTATAAACACCATCATTAAAAGTCATTTTATACACTGATGATAATGCCCAATCAGTCATAGTACCACGCAAAAATACATCTTCAACTAGAGGATTATTGGATTCCTCAAGTGGCTCATCAAGACTTAATATGATCGAGCTATATGAAGGTATAACAAGATGTTGATTCGTCTTAACAGGGTCATTTGTCATCGTTAAGAAATCAAGAAGATCAAAAGGTGTATTCATCTCAAGTTCAATGGATTGATTCGATGCATTGTGAATAACTAGTATCACTTCATCGTCATCATAGACTTGATAACTAATCAAATGTTGGTTTAAGGTAACTGCTTCTAATTTACCAGTTGATAAAATGGTATGAGCTTTTTTAATAGCTATCGCCTGTTTATAATACGATAGAATAGAATCTGTCTGATTCATATTGTCTTCTACAGTTGATGTAGAGATTGTACGGGCATTGCTTATAATCCCTGATGTTCCTTCCTGAATGTATACCGCATTTTTATTTGTTGTGCTATCCCATAACATTGGTGTCCTAAATGCTGCATCCTCATAACCTTGATCACCATCTTTAAGCGTACGAGTGCCCTCTAACATGATTTCATCACCATAATACACAATGCTGTTTCCTGGTGAAAGAAGTAATAGCGCAGCAAGCATTTTATTCTCATTTTCACTATAATTTATACCAACTCTACCAATGTCATGATTAGATAAAAAAGGGGCTTGTTGAGCTGCATCGTATTTTAGTCGTATCATTTCTTGAAAATGAGACAAATAAGAGGAAAGGTAAGTTGAGCCTTCTATGGCGTTTTTAGCATGGCTCAAAAAATTGAAATCTAGATTATTCATTTCACTTGCATAATAATTAATAATTTCATTTTCTGATGACCAGACTTCATTGACGAAATATACATGATCATACTTAACTTCAAGCTCTTCTTTATAGTATTTCAACAATTGAATATTTTTGATTTGACTGTCATAAATATGTTTAGCTGCATCCAGTCTAAAACCAGCAACTCCCATATCTAACCAATAATCAAAAACACTCAAAAACATATCTTTAACTTGGGGATGATCAAAATTCCATGCTGGCATATGCGCGTATCCATAAAAGGCATCATAATAAACACCACGTGAATAAGCTGCTGAATAACCGTAGATGGGGTTTGTGAAAGATGTTTTTGAAAAATCAAAGTAATCTATATACTCATTTTCATTATTGTAAATGTATGCTGATATCGCTTCTTTAAAATAAGGATGTTGGTTAGAAGTATGATTGATTGCAATATCCATAATCACATCGATATCTACTGATGCTAAATCCTCAATGAGATTCTCAAATGTATATCCATCAACTTCATAAATATCCTTAACGTCGTAATAGTCTATAATATCATAGCCATGATAGCTTGGTGATGGGTGGATTGGTGATAGCCATAATGTGTCAATCCCCAAGTACTCTAAATAATCGATATGGTTATAAATACCCTTGAAATCACCAACGCCATCTTGATTTGAGTCAGCAAATGCATAAACAAGAATTTGATATATCGTATCATTTGCATTCACAACTTGGCGAATAGGTTCTTCAATAGGTGTTATAATGACTGTATCAATAACTTGTGTGTTTTGGCAAGAAAACATTTGAAATATGAAAAGCAACGTAATTACAACCGCTATATATTTTTTAATCATTGGTTTACCTCTAGCGTCCCTATTTTATCATATTTACTTCTTGAACGATACGATCTTTGCAAGTCAATGCAAATTGAAATCGGTTTCACAAGGTGATAATGACTTAAAAAATGTTATACTACATATGCAAAAAAAATGCGAATGGGAGAAAATAAAAAATGAAAAAAGGTTTCATTTTGTTAATCATAGCTTTATTTACACTTCTTATTGTTCCAATGATGCCCACACATGCTTCGACTGCGACGTCATTATCAATTCACTATCATCGGTATGACGCAATGTATACAGAATGGGATTTATGGTTATGGGAACCAGGTTCTGAGGGAAACGACTATGCATTTAATGATATTGATTCATATGGTGCAGTAGCTGAAATTTCACTATCTGGTGAGTTTTCTGGAATAAACGAACTTGGAATCATTGTTAAAAATGGAAGTATAATTACCGGTATTAAAGATGTTTCAGAGGATCGTTTTATCGATTTATCACAACCTGATGAATTTGGGCGAGTCAATGTTTATATCCTAGAAGGTATATCCTTTATGTCTTATGTATTAGAGGATTTACCACTCTGCGATCGAACGAGTGGTTCTCCTAATCCATATTACTGCGCACAAGATTTAAGCCCTCGAATTATCAGATCATTTTTTAATAATGAGCATAAAATTGAATTTCAGCTCTCACAAAATATTACTTCGTCACAGCTAAGCATCACAAAAAATAATGTTCCGGTTAGCTACACTGGATTTTCCAGTGGTACCATCGGTACCATAACTTTGTCGGAATCCGTTGATACATCTGCTATCTACATGCTTCACATTTCAAGTGATACCTTTTCAGATGAAGGTATTATTACATTTGGATCTGATTATGATTCAAGTATTTTCGCTGAAGCATACCATTTTGATGGATGGTTGGGTTTTAATTACACACAAACTGAAACTATATTCCGACTTTGGGCACCTTTATCATCGAATGTAAGTATTAGTTTATATACACAGGGGCACCCGAAATCTGCGAGAACAGATGGTGTAGATAATCCTTACCAAATTGTTGAAATGGATTATATCGGTCAAGGAGTTTGGGAGACAACAATCACAGGCGATCTCCATGAAATATACTATACATTTAATGTCGTAAATGATGGTACTCTTGTATCGAATATCGCAGATCCTTACGGAGTAACTTTTGGTTTAAATGGCCACCGAAGTATGGTCATTGACTTTGATCAAACTAATCCAATAGGATGGGATACAGATCAAGGTGTCAAAGGATATGATTCTATTAATGATTGGATAATTTACGAGTTGCATGTCAGAGATTTAACGACACATAGTTCTTGGAATGGTCCTGAAGCCTATCGTGGTAAATATATGGGTATCACTGTTGAAGGCACAACGTACACCAATTCTATGAATCAAGTAACGGTTAGTACAGGATTAGATCATCTTGTTGAACTTGGTATTACACACCTTCATTTATTACCGACATATGATCAAGATAGTTATAACAGTGAAATTAATTTTCAATTTAACTGGGGCTATAATCCACAAAATTATAATAGTCCTGAAGGTGGATACTCGACAGATCCATTTAATGGTAGTGTTCGTGTTTTAGAATTCAAGCAAATGGTACAAGCTCTTCACGCAAATGGTATTAACGTTATTTTAGATAAGGTCTACAATCATACTGGTAATGGTGTAAATTTCAGCATGAATAAAATAGTACCCAATTATATTTATCGTCTAGATGATAATGGACAATTCAGTAACGGTACAGGTGTTGGAAATGAAACAGCAAGCGAAAGGTACATGTTTAGAAAATTTATGATTGATTCTGCTGTTTTTTGGGCTGAAGAGTATCACATTGATGGACTACGCTTTGATTTGATGGCTGTGCATGATGTTGACACTATGAATTTGCTTACTGAAGCAGTTAAATTAGTAAATTCTGAAATTCAAGTCTATGGTGAACCTTGGGGTGGTGGTACAATTGCTCTACCTTATGAGCTTCAAGCGGGCAAAAATAATTTGACTCAGATGGATGATATTTCTGCGTTTAATGATCAATTCAGAGATACAATCAAAGGTTCGACTTTCTATGAAAGTGACCCTGGTTTTATCACAAATGGAGAAAATATATCAGATATCAAAAAAGGGATTATAGGTAGCACATCGTGGAATTGGGGGTTGACATCATCACAATCGATTAATTACATATCCGCACATGATAATTTAACTCTTTATGATAAACTGCTAAAAGCGAATAATGCTAGTGCATATAGTTTAGCCATTGACTATCAAGCAAGGTTAGGCAACAGTATCGTTCTATTTAGTCAAGGTGTTCCTTTTTTACATGCTGGCGTTGATTTCTTAAGAACAAAAGGTGGCAATCATAATAGCTACAATGCAAGCGATACAATTAATCAATTGAATTGGATTAGAAAATCACTCTATCAAGAGAGTTTCGAATATTACAAGGGGATTATTTCGCTTAGAAAAAATTATGAAAGCTTTAAAATGAGTGATCCGACAGATATACAAAATCACTTATCATTTTTTGATATGGCACAACAAGGTTTATTGGGATATCAACTGACAAAAAATGGTGAAAATATCCTTGTATATCACAATTCTGGATCTCGTAATAATGAAATAATTCTGCCAACAGGCGCATGGGAACTTCTTGCTAATCAACAAAGCGTTAATCTTGATGGGCTTGCGACATATCAATCAACATTTCCAATTCGAAAGGCAGAAACACTTGTGTTTGTTCCTGGAAATTTGGATGAAGTCATTGAAAGTCCTACATTGCCACCAGAGATTACCAATACCATTAAATCAGTTTATGAAAGTGCTGCCATCATCATACAAACTACAACTGCAGTGAGTTCTTATATGGTTAATGGTGGTGAATTTATTGATATAGATGTTCCTAGCACGACATTGAATTTAGGTTATTTTACGCCTGGAACATATCAGATCGTCGTAAAAAATAGTAATGGAGATTTATCAGAGGTATTTACTTTAACTGTACTCGAAAGTATTATTGAACCGAATCCTATTGAAATCACAAATACAGTAAATACATATTACTATGGTGATATCATTACTATTGAAACTTCCAGGGCTGTTATTGAATATAAAATAAATGATGGAAATTATATATCCTTGAATGCTCCTTCAGACCTTATTTCACTTGTAGGTTTTGATATTGGTGTTTACTACATAACAGTTAGAGATGTTGAAAATGTAGAGTCGGAAAGTTTTCAATTTGAGGTACTTATAGCACCAGTAGATCCACCAGATGGAAATAACAACACTATTATCTATGTGTATATATTGATCTCTGGAATCGTTGTAAGTGTGCCAATAATAATTATTTTTAAACGAAAAAGACGTTTACTTTAAAATCATTCAGCAGAAATATATTTTTGTAGTTAATGATAAAATGAAACCGCTGTCATAGTGGTTTCTTATTTTTTTTGCTCAAAATCGTGTATAATTACTTTGTAAAATAAAAGCGCTTCCATGTGCTTAATACAAAGGAGAAGTGTATGAAGAAAGGGTTAAGTTTACTGTTGTTATCTGTGCTTATGTTGTTTACTACTATAGGTATACAATTGAAAGCAGCAGACGCAACAGAAAGTTTTGTATTTCATGTACATCAGATGGATACAGATTACTCAAAAACCGGAATCGGTGTTTGGGATGGCACTACATGGAATGATTATGCTGACGTTGTCACAGCAAATGACACATTTGGTGGTGTTATTACAAAGACATATTCAGCTGAAGCCTATGCGTTAGTTAATAATAAAACAAGCGTTGAATTTAAACCATCACGCGACGTAAGTATAACAAACGCTGAGCCCAAAAATGTCTTATTGGCTCCTGGAGATGGGAAAGTATTTGCTGATATATCTGCATTGAATGCTGATGGTGTGGATGAAATCGATCTTTTCTATGTTGAAGGTTCTAAAAAGATTTTCATGGGTACCGAAGGTTTTGCTCCACTCATCGTTGTATACGGCGATCCTAATGTTGTTATCGATGATGCTGTTTATGATTCAGTGACACCAGCTGCGACTGGTTATGGTACTGGTGGTTCAGTTAGCAATCTTTTCGACTTTGTGTATGAAGGTGAACTGTTTGATATTAACAGTAAAATCTTCATGATCAATGTTGCACCTGATGCTGCGGATAATACAGTTATTACTATTGGGGGTAAAGATTATACTGTATCAAATACAAGTTTAAAAGCTGGCACTGGTCAAGTAGTTTTCATCGAAAAAGGTGCAGACACGCAACAATCAAGTGGAACAACTTGGGGTGAAACATACGAGCTCAATTATCAACTACGTGCTGGTAACAAGTTCCAATCAACAACGATTATTACAAATCCAACAACGATTAGTGCAGAATTTTTAATGGCTAAGAATCCTGCAAGATTGTCGCCAAGCCGTTTCATCATTTTAGATAAAGACAATCAAATGATACCCGTAGATAGTATCACTCATTCACACAGTGATAAGATAGGTACGTTTACAGCTGTTGTAACACCAACAGCTGATCAAAATTATTTTGTTCTGCATATTTCAACTAATTTAGACCATAGTAAAATTGGATTAGTTGGGGCTATACAAGGATGGAACCCAGATGCTGCAATTACATCATCGGGTGTAGATTCACATGGTAATGCTGTCTTTGAAGCAGCTACTACTGAATTAAGTGGAGGCTATAAAGTCCTTTATGACGAAGCTGGAGATGGTTTTTCTTGGTCAGATTACCAGATAACTGCTAGCGATCAACCATTTGATTTTGATGGAGACAATAGATTAGTTCACTACATTAACGCTCAAATTATTATCGTTGGTGACTTTACTGCAACAAAAACTGTCACAGGCAATGAAAAGATGTTGCAAGTTCATGTTGAAACCGATAAGGATCACACGAAATTAGGACTTGTAGGTGATGTTCAAGGTTGGAACCCAGGGGCAGCCATTTTAGCAAGTGGTGAAGATTCTAAAGGTTATGTTGTATTTGAAGTACCAACAACTGTTGCATCAGGATCATATAAGGTATTATTTGATGAAACTGGTAACGGTTTTAGCTGGGATGACCCACAAGTGACACCTGATAACCAAGCTTTTAGTTTTGGTGATAACACGTCCTTAAAACAATATATTAATGAAGCAACCAAAGCACTCGTGAATTTAGGCGCACCCATAAACACGATGCCACTTGATGTTAAACAATTTTCTCTTCATGTTACAGATGAAAACTCTTTATCATATGGAACAGAATATACATTGAAATATATTGAAGTTATCGATCCAGAAGAACTTATTATATCAAGTACTTTACCATTTAATTTATCACACGAATTAGTTGAAGGCGATTATGTCGATGGCACAGGAACACTTGCTTTATCACCAACATTAATTCAGATTGAGTTAAACAAACGTATGGGCTTACTGGTAGAATTAGTTGATGATGCTAATCAAGTTATAACATTACTTACATATAAAATGGATTCTATTCTTGGAAACTATACATATAAAGTTACTGCAGATCAAGGTGAAAATCTTGTGAGATTACACCTAGATTTAAATGCAACAACTGTTACTGAACTCAGTCAGTTAGGTTTAGTTGGTTCAGTACAAGGCTGGAGTCCTGATAATGCAATTCATCCAACGGGTATTGATTCACAAGGGAACTATGTATTTGAAGTATCAGCAGAAGGAACAACTGGTGAAATCAAAATTCTATTTGCATCTGATGGTGTATTTAATTGGGGTGATCCAGAAATCACACCAGGTAATGTTGTTCTAGTTTTAGATGGTGGTTCTTATTTAATTCAAGAAGGATCAACAACAACTAATAGCAGTACTAAACACATGATGACACTAAGCACGTCAAATAAATTAACAAAAGATGGAACGTATTTCTTAAGATTTAGGGATTCTAATGGATTCATTTATTATCAAGAACTACTTATTGATAATCAAGCTCCAACGATTACTGCACCACTTCAACCTAATGTAGAGTTTATTATTGATCAAAATGCTACGTTCAATGAACTTGATTTCTTTACTACGATTTCTGTTGTAGATAATGTTGAAGGTGAAATGGATTACGTCGTAACAAAAGCGATTAATACAGCTATTCTAGGTGTTCAAGTATTTGAAATTAAAGCTACTGATAACTGGGGTAATCAGACGACAATGTCTTGGTCATTTACTGTTGGACGTGGTCCTGTCATTACGTTAACTCAAGATGCTATCGAACTTAATGAAGATGATACTGAACCTAATTGGTCAAGTTTCGCTTCTGTTGACCGTGGGACACTAACCATTAATTCTAGTCAAGTTGATATGACAACTGCTGGTACATATTATGTGTTCTATTATGCAACTGATGCTACAGGATCAAATCAAGAAGTGATAACTGTTACAGTGAACGCTGTTGAAATTCCTAAGACAGGATGTTTTTCATCCATAAGTATGTCAAACGCAGTATTTATGGCTTTTTGTACTGTAGGAGCTATAGGTATAACTCTATTATACAAAGGTGTAAAAAAAGGAAGAAAGGTGATTTAGTATGAAAAAAATTATTACATTAATAACGATTATTCTATTTTCATTCATAATTGTTGCATGTACTTCTGATCCAGTGCTTCCAACAATTACAGGTATTCAAGAAAATGGTATTATTGCAGTAGAACAAGGTACACAAAATATCTCACTCGATGGCATTACAGCTACTGATGCAGATGGTAATACACTACAATTGCGTATTACAGGAGTATATGATTTAACTCAAATCGGATCATATGATGTTGTTCTCTCTGCTACTGATGCAGAAGGTAATAAAGTATCTTTAAACATTAAAGTTCAGGTAACTGAAAAGCAACTGACAGAACTAGAAAAGGCAAGAGCATTATATGAAGGTACGATTTACAATGTTGATAGTGATGACAATGGCGTACCCAACTGGCAAGAAGACCAAATCACTTTATCATTTGGTTTCAGTTACTATGTTATGGAAGATGCACCAAATCCAGTTTGGTTAAATATTGCTAAATTCATGGAAAAATATCCAAATATCACAGTTGAAAAAGATCCAGCTTTTGAAAGCGGATGGAATGGTGATGATGAACTATTACTTTTACAAGAAGCAGCACTTTTAGAAGGTAAACTTCCTGACGTGTTCTTTAATCCAAAAGGTGCAGAATCTTATGATAAAGGTATGACACTAGATTTAATGCCTTATATCAAGACTGATGAAGAAGCTGAATTTATTACGCCAAATGCATTATCAGGTATGAGAACATTTGATAATTTAGAAATTTGGGGTATTCCTTGGCAAGGTGTTGGTCCAATGGTTGCACTTAATCTATCACTATTGGAAACTTTAGGCATTGATGCACCTGGTTACGATTGGACATATGCTGAATACGAAGCACTTAGAGCACAAATTGGTACTGTATCTGATACTGGTGCTTGTGTGTTCCCAGGTGTCATAGACTATTCCATCTTTGGTCCTAACTATTTTGACAGCGTACCTAATGGATATAAAGGCTATAATATTGAAACACAACGTTTTGATTTAGCAAATGCGACGAATTATGGAGCATGGTTAGAACAAAATGCAACAGAAGCTAAACGTGGCTGGCATTATTTTGACTTATCAGATGAAGTGAAAGCAACAAGATGTCCTGAAATTACAAATGAATGGACAGACGGTGTTAGAGCAATTAATACCATCATGTTATATTCATTTAATGATGATGTAAGAGCAATGGTTAATAAAGGCTGGG
The DNA here is from genome assembly GCA_034007485.1 of Acholeplasmataceae bacterium. Lineage (GTDB taxonomy): Bacteria > Bacillota_I > Bacilli_A > Acholeplasmatales > Acholeplasmataceae > Peloplasma. The sequence continues at coordinate 43,762 of JAVEQT010000001.1, read as the reverse complement.
ATATTGATATTTATCCTTATCCAATTGCACCTGAAGGTGGACAAACTGCTACATATACATATCATGATTATTTATCAGTAAATCGTACGTTAACTTCAGATCGCGTTAAAGCTGAAGCAGCATTTCAGCTATTGAAGTGGTTAACCTATGGAGAAGAAGGATTAGAAAACAGATGGGATTTACTTTATGCAGAAACTCCAGAAAGCTTTGTTGATGGTTCATTATATTTGATGAACTATGTTCAAGGATGGCCAATCACAAGTAATCCTGCAGTTTTAGCAATGCATCCACTTGTTAAAGGATTTGCTACTGATTCTGCACTAAATATATTCAATTTTGAAGCATTTAAGAATGTAGCTTTTCAGTATCAAATGTCTAATGCAAATCCATATTTAAGACAGATTCCAGCTTTTGCTTCTGTCGCTAATGCGTTTGACCCTTGGACTCTTAAAGATACAATGAGAGATCAGAGTGTCAGCTACGCCAATATCATTCCTGGTATTGAAGAACAATTAAATGATGATATTGTAGAATATTTACAATATTACAATAGCACCAAATAAGAGCAATTAGTTACTAAATGAGAGAAATCAGCGATACTTGTTAAGATGAGTATCGCTGGTTTATTCCATATCATAGGAGTGAAATAATGAAAAAAATTATTATGGGTGTGATTGTTGGCTCCATCACTTTTTTTGCATTTGTTATTGGATATCAACGCTTAATAAATGAAGAAAAATGGTACGATCAACTCACACAAGAATCGTATACAAATAAACTATTATCTGAAAGTGAAGATTACGTCGATATTGATGAATCTAATCAAAACTATTATCGTGTTTACCAAAATTGGATAGAAAATCATGTCGATCAACCGCTTGATGTATATCATATCACTGTAGATGATATAGTTGGTGGTACTATTTTTGCACCTAATAGTTCATTTGGCTATGAATCAAGCACGATAAAATTAACACCAGGAGAAACCATAAGCTTTCAAATCGATATGCAAAATGCTGGTTTATATGAACTTTTTTTTGATTATTTCATTCTTAATGATACCAAATTGAATCCCTCCTATACGTTAAAAATCAATGATGAAACCCAGTACAATGAAATGAATAACCTATCATTGATTATGCAGTGGGAATTAGAGGACGAAGTTAAATTAGATCGATATGGCGATGAAGTTGTTCCCGATAGTTTTTTACATGAAACATGGCGGTATGAGGCTTCGTATGACCCTAATTACTTTGTTGTTGAACCTTTAAAGTTTTATTTTAAAGAAGGTATGAATGACGTAGAGTTAACTTTGAATGAGGGGTATATGCTTTTAGGTGAGATGACAATTGGAAATATATATCAAAAGCCAATCACTTATAGCGAATATACCAATTTACATTCAAATCAAACTTATGCAACCGATACAATAGCGTTGGAAGCAGAAGATTACACATATGAGAGTAGAAGAATTATACGATCCAAATTCATGCGTAATCCTGGTCTTGCACCCTATTCATACAAAAAGAAAGTGCTCAACATCGTTGACGAGCTTGCAAATCGTAAACCGGGAGATGCAATTACCTATCTATTCGCTGTAGATGAACCAGGTTTATATCAAATAAGTTTAAAATATCTACAATCATCTAACGATGAACTTAGCAGTGCAAGAACAGTTTTGATTGATGGATTAGTACCTTTTGAAGAATTGAGTTCTTATCGTTTCGATTATACTATGAAATGGGCGAATGAAACTCTTGGAAATGAGAATGGAGCATATTACGTTTATTTAAGTCAGGGTGATCATACACTTGAACTTAGAGCAACTAATCATGAAATTGCAAGTGTTTACCATCGCTTATCAAATATATTACAACTTATTACTGAGATTGCTCGTGAGGTACAAGTTAATACCGGTGGTCTAACTGAACGTTATAGAGACTACAAACTTGATATCTATATGCCTAATCTTATTAATGATTTAAATCATATAGTTACTGAACTTAACTTGTCTAAAGAAGAACTTATTAATATTTTTGGCACTTCCAAGTTGGCAATTATATCAGAAATCAATATATCATTAGACTTTATCAATGATTTTATAGACGAACCTAACGATTTACCATCATACAAAAGTCGTTTTAATCAAGGTGATGGTTCAGTATTTGGCCGAATAAACACCATGTTGCCTAAACTAATCGATAATCCATTAAGTTTAGATACGTTATTTTTCCATGGTGAATCTTTTGATTTACCAAAACCTAATACGAACATTTTCATGCGACTTTTTGAAGGTACAAGAGCGTTTTTATACACATTTTTTGATCCTAAATATAATACTTCAAGTCAAGTTGATGATCAAACCATTGAAATATGGGTAAGAAATTCACGATTATATATTGAAGCGATGCAACGTATGGCAGATGAACAATTTACATCACAAAGTGGAATAAAAGTTTTACTATCCGTCATGCCTGATGAAAACAAAGTCATCATGGCAAATGCAGCTGGAAGTTCACCCGATGCAGCGATGGGACTAAGCGTGATTAAGCCATTTGATTTTGCTATCAGAGATATGATTGTTGATTTATCTGAGATGGATGGATTTCAAACATTAGCCTCAGAGTTTAACCCCAACTCATTTATTCCTTATATATTCGAAGATGGTGTTTACTCGATTCCTGAAACACAAGATGTTAAACTCATGTTCTATAGAAAAGATATTTTGGAGTTTTTAGGTGTAGAACCACCGAAAACTTGGGACGAAGTGATTAGTCTCATTGCATTGATGCAAAAGTATAATTATACATTCTACACACCACTTGGTAATGATAATGCTTTTAAAACATTTGGTGAAACAACACCTTTTATCTATCAATTTGGTGGTGGTATATATAATGAAACTGGCGATAAGACGATACTCAATAAAGATCAGAGTTATCAAGCATTTGAATTTATGACAGATTTGTTTAGCGTCTATAATGTTCCAATAACAACATCCAACTTTTTCCAGAAATTCAGGGATGGAACTATTCCCATTGGAATAGGTGATGGAAACACATATATTCAACTCAAGTATGCTGCTCCTGAATTAGCTGGACAATGGGGTGTAGCCCTGATTCCAGGTGTCGAAGTTGAACAGGATGAACTAAATTGTCCTACAGATGACATGTTGGATAATGGGCGATGCATCGTTCGTTGGGATCCAACATATGGAGTTAGCAGTGTCATCTTTAACAAGAGTGATAAAATTGATTTAACTTGGGAATATTTCCAATGGTGGTTTAGTCAAGATGTTCAAAGTGATTTTACCTATCGACTTCAAACATTGCTTGGAGAAGAATTCTTACATATGACAGCAAATATAGAGGCATTTAGAACAAGTGCGTGGCCGAGCGATACAAAAGATTATGTTTTGGAACAATGGAAATGGGTTCGCACGACTGGGCGAGTTCCAGGTGATTATTTAGTAGAAAGAGAACTAAGTAATGCATGGAATAGAGTTGTTAATGATGCAATTAATCCCAGAGATGCTATTGATGATGCTGTTGTCATAATCAATCGCGAATTAAAACGCAAATTGACCGAGTTTGGTTATTACGAAAATGGTGTTATGGTTAAATCATATCGTGTTCCTACATATGAAAATATAAGTCAATGGATTGGGGGTAATGCATCTTGAAATCCAAAAACTTCTTCAAAAGAAATATTGAATCTCCATATTTGTTCATTGCACCCTATGCCATACTCTTTATATTAATTATTGTATTACCTGTTGTTGTAGCTATTTTATTAAGCTTTACATCATTTAATACGATTAATCCACCAGAATTTATAGGCTTTAAAAATTATGTTGATATTTTCACTGGCGATACAGTGTTTTTGCAAAAAGCCATTTCTAATACGCTACTTTTTAGTGTTATAGTTGGTCCAATTGGTTATATGCTTGCATTTTTCTTAGCTTGGATGCTCGCACAAGTAACACATCGTTTACGCACATTCTATGCAGTCATTATCTATTCACCTTCAATCACAGGAGCTGTCATGATGGCTAATGTATGGCGCGTATTGTTCAGTGGAGATGAAACTGGTTATCTAAATAATGTATTGATGAGATGGTTCGGATTAGATTCACCGATTCAGTTTTTAAGTGATGCCCAAATACTTTTCCCCATTATGATCATCGTAGCATTATGGAGCAGTATGGGTTTGGGTTTTTTAGCCATGTTAGCTGGTATTTTAAATATTGATAGAAGTTTATATGAAGCAGCAGCAATCGATGGCATGAAAAATAGATGGCAAGAAATTTTTTACATCACAATTCCTGTCATTAAACCTCAAATGTTATTTGGGGCAGTTATGTCAATTATTGGTACATTCAATGCAGCAGGACTAGCAGCCGCACTTTCGGGTGGTGCTACTCCACCACAATATTCAGGGTGGTTAATCGTAGATCACGCTATCGATTTTGGTTTCACACGTTTTGAAATGGGTTATGCTTCAGCAATAACTGTCATTTTATTATTAGTTGTTGTTTTGTTTAATAGAATAGCTTATAAATTATTTGGAGAGAGGGATTAATATGAGTAGCAAATCTGGAATTACTTTTAATCCATCCTTCTTTTCGAAAAGTCAGGTTAAATTCCACATCTTTTTGATGTCGCTATCAGTCGTGATGGGCTTACCTATTATCTTCGTTATTTCACACGCTTTTAAACCTTATAACGAGTTATTTGCATATCCTCCAAGATTTTTTGTCCAACAACCTACATTACAAAATTTTACAAGACTCTTTTTGTTTTCATCTGAATCTGGCGTACCCATGACACGTTATTTGTTTAACAGTGTACTAGTAACTACAATCGTTATTTTATTAACTATCATTATCAGTAGTTTAAGTGCTTATGCATTATCCAAACTTGAATTTAAAGGTAAGGAAACATTTAATAAGATTAATACATATAGCTTAATGTTTGTACCAATCGCGGTTGCTATCCCACGCTTTTTAGTCTTGATTAATTTGGGAATTTATAACACTTATTTAGGTCATATTATTCCGTTAATTGCTATGCCTGTTGGGATCTTCTTAATCAAACAATTCATGGATACAACCGTTCCAAATGAGCTTATTGAAGCAGCAAAAATTGATGGTGCAACTAATTGGAGAATATATTGGAGTATAGCTTTACCTTTAGTTAAACCAGCCATAGTTACAGTTGCGATTTTTGCATTTCAAGTTGCGTGGTCAAATGTCGAAGGTTCGAATTATTATATGGATAAAGAGACTTTGCGTACATTACCATTCTTCATGTCAACAGTCATCGCACAACAGGGGAATATTGCCGTTACAGCTGGTGTTGGTGCAGCAGCTCAGTTAATTATGTTTTTACCTAATCTGATAATCTTTATCATCATGCAAAATAAAGTCATGGCATCCATGGCACAGTCGGGGATAAAATAATGAAAAAGACAACTAAAATCTTGTTTTTATCCATTTTTATCGTGGGTCTTCTCATTTCAACGGTGCAGTTACTTGTAGTTAACGGTATATCGACACCTTATAAAACATTTACTGTTGATAACGAAAGAGGTCTTGTTCAAACATCAGATGCATATGTTCCAAAAGGCGAAATAACACGTGCTGGGGATATGGCATTATCTATGCCTGAAGAAGTGTTTATTGATCATGAAAATTATATATATATTACAGATTCAGGGCATAGTAAGGTTTTTATTTATGATCAGAATCTCAATTACATCGATGAGATATCATATTTAGAATCAGCACCGGGTGAAAATGATGGCTTTTATGCAGTTAATAGCGTCTATGTCATCGATAATCAAATCTATATCACAGACAGTTTTAGAGAAAAAATCTACATTTTTGATCGTGATCAATCACTCAATCGAACACCTCAATTTTATCTGTGGTTAGAAGACATCGATCATAGTGACTCATTAACAACGGGTGACCTATTCTATCTCAATCAGTTTATTGAGGGTGTTAATCAACCGATTGGTGAGGCTATTTATAGAGTGAATGTTATCGGACAAAACGCTGATGACAGAGATATGATTGAAATCATTGATATTGCTACAAATGAAGTCGTTTATGAAAAAACTGATCGCGTTGACTACATCGGGAAGGTGTTAAATTGGATTACATCTGAGTATCAATCCAAGACCTTATTACGGTTCAATTTTTATGCATCAAAAAATGAACCGATGACAATCATTGGAAAACCTTCTGCACCCATCTTTCAAGAAGGTTATCCATTCGCACCTCAAAAAGTTGTGGTAGATCAACGAGGGAATATGTATATCACAAGTGTTCAGTCGAACAATGGTTTGATTATGTTAAATAATCAAGGCGAATTTTTAACATTTTTTGCAGGGAATCCTATTCGTTTACCGCTTGTCGATCAAATTCGTGCACTGATGCTAACGGATATTCAAAAAGAAAAACTTCGTGCTGAATCAAATATTAGCATTGATTATATCAGTAGTGTTGCCATTGATAAAAAAGGATTCATCTACACGGTTACATCGACATTAGAAGATAATGTAATTAAGAAGTTTAATGTTTCAGGAAAGAATTATTTTAGCACTAACACGATTGGGTGGGTTGGTGCAGTTGATCTTTGGGTTGGTCAATATGGAAATATCATCGTTGTTGAAGACAATGGATGGATTAATGAATATGA
>JAVEQT010000001.1:0-36958 GCA_034007485.1 Acholeplasmataceae bacterium | reverse complement strand
AAGAAAGTGTTAAGCCGTTCGCGTACACTTGTTGAACTTAGTTATTTAATCGAGTTTATCAAACATCCATTAGATGGATTTTATCGTGTTAAACGTGAAAAACACGTATCTGCTAAAACAGCTACACTGATTTATGGACTCATCGCAGTCGTCTTGATCATGCATTATACATTAACTAACGTGTTGTTCTTACCATATGGACAGATTAATGTCTTGTATCAACTGATGATTTACGCCATTATTCTAGCTCTTTGGGTTATTGCGAATTATTTTGTGTGTCTCATCAGTGATGGTGAAGGATCATTTAAAAATGTGTATGTATCTACAGCACTGAGTTTTGGTCCACTCCTTGTATTCTCACCATTTCTTATTCTTTTAAGCAATGTTTTAACATATCAAGAAGCAGTTTTTTATTCTATTCCTTTTACCATATTATTTATATGGACAGCTATCCTATTTTTCTTTATGATAAAAGAAATTCATAATTATGAAGTTGGTGAATCCTTTAATGTGATTTTTAAAAGTATTTTTACCATGCTCATTATGGGAATCTTTATTTTCGTCATATATTCTTTGAATTCTCAATTATTCAATATGACTGAACAAATCATTAGGGAGGTGATTCAACGATGAAAAAAATAATCCTTAGTTTACTGATTCTATCCTTATTGATATTTGTTAGCATGGTCTACCGTTACCATGAGAGCGTTGGTTTTTATATGGATGCTGAACAATTAAGCAGTGATATAGATGTGATACAAAATGATTATGTAGAAATTCAAGATAAACCGCTAGAAACATATGATATCGCCATCCCAACACGTTTCATTGAAGTATTGAATAATGGATCACTTAGTCTTTATCTAGAACCAGAAACACTCGCTATTGCAGTTAAAATTCAAGATAACGGGTATGTTTATAGTTCATATAATTTCAATGATAGTTTTGCTGGCAAATCATCAGGTGTCGTCAATCCAATCAAGTCAGGAGTGACACTTGATTTATTTAAGGATACTACCCCAGTATCAATAGCATATTTGGATACTCCACAAGTTTTAGGAAGTGTAAAACAACCAGCAGCTACCTCAACATATACTGTGGATGGCAATCAATTAATCATACATGTAGATTATAATCATCCCGAAATTATGATTAAATTTGATATTCACATTACACTATCAAATCATACACTATCTTATCATGTTCCTTATGATTCCATTGTTGAGTACAATCCAAACAACTTTAATAATACCATGCAGTATTACTTATTAAGAAATATTGTGTTGTTTCCATATTTTGGCTCAGTTAAGTCGAAAGATGATGGTTACATCATCATTCCAGATGGAAGCGGTGCAATGGTTACACTAGATGCTAATCCTGAAAATAAAACAACTTTTTCTGCCTCAGTTTATGGATCTGATCGTGGATATGAAACATTGAGACCTTCAGATAGAGTCAGAAGTGTAAAGGATAATCAACGATTGTCTTTGCCAATATATGGTGTTATTCATGATGTGGGTAATACAGGTTATCTAACGTACATTGATGAAGGCGCATATTACGCTGATTTAAATTTCAAGAGTGCAGGTATTATTAACGATTATTATTATACTTACTTTTCGTATCGCTACCGAAGAACTTTTGAACAATATCAGTCTAGGTCTAATGAAGAACAATTCCGCATATCATTTTCACCTGAAAAACATGTATATGATCTTAAACAATCATTTGAGTTTATCTCAGGAAGTGATGCTGATTATGTTGGTATCGCAAGAGCATACCAAAATGTTTTAATTGATCGGGGTTTATTAAGTTCATCGGCACGTCAAAACTTTGATCAAGTTCCCCTATCTGTCAATGTGATTGGATCCGATATTACACAAGGAATTGTAAATAATAAAGCGCTAAAAGTGACAAGTTACAATCAAACGAGAGAATTAACGCAAAATTTAATTGATGATGGTTATGAATCTTTGATTATTCGTTTAATGACCTATGATATGCGAACAAATCAATATGAGTTTTCACGTACAAATACCATGGGTTCTCGTGCAGATTTAAATAATCTTTTGTCTTATTTTGATGATCATGATGTCTATTTTTCGCAGTACTATGATTATGTTCGATATTATGGTTCAAACATGAGTTTCCTTGCTCAATCCTTAAGTCGAAGACAAGTAAGCTATAGACAAACATCCTATATGTTTTATACGCATCAAGTTGTTAGACCATCATTATATGAGAAAATGGCAAGCAATGATATAGACGAGTTATCAAATTATAATATCAATTCAGTAAGTTTGGATAGTTTTATATACAGTATCTTTACGGGATATGATGATGGTATGGTTTTAAGACAAGATAACATCAAGGATATTCAAGACGCGTTACTGAAATTTAAAGAAGCACAAATCAAAATGGATATTTATCAACCTGATGATTATTTATTTGGATTTGTATCTTCGTATTTAGGTTCACCATTGAGCTCATCAAACTATAAATTTGTTTCAGCTACTATACCACTCATACAACTTGTATTAGCTGGTTATGTCGATATGTATTCTGAATACTTAAACTTTCTAAGCGATCCTCAAAATATGTTATTGAGAATGGTTGAGTTTGGTGTTTATCCATCAGCAATACTAACAAGTCAATCAGCATATGTTTTAAAAAAGAGCAATATGAGTGCTATGTATATTACTGAATATGATGTTTTAAAGAATCGTATTCAATCGTATTATGATTTTGTTTCAACAGGTTTAAATGAGACCATTGGACAGCAAATGATTGATCATCAATTTATTGCTGAAGGCGTTGTAAAAGTTACATATGCTCATGGATTGGTTATTGTTATTAATTATTCTGATGCATCTTACACATATCTTAGCGAAACGATATTACCATTATCGTATGAGGTATTCATATGAGAAGGAAAATAATAGAATTTTGGCACAAAAAAGTTAGTATTGCTTCAAAAAATGCTATAGTAGGTTACATGTTTGTTTTACCATGGATCATAGGGTTTATTGCTCTAGTTTTATATCCATTTGGTAGAATCATTTACTTTAGTTTTAACAATGTAAGCCTCTATCAAACCACATATACATATACATGGGTTGGATGGGCAAATTTTGAACGTATATTGATGCAAGACATAGATTTTGTCATTGAAGTTCAAAATTTTGTTGTGCGTGTTTTACTATTTACACCTGTCATTGTGACTTTAGCAATCGTTTTAGCTATTTTACTTAATCAGAATTTTAAAGGAAAAGGTTTTTTCCGAATGATCTTCTTTTTGCCTATTATCATTTTAAATGGTGAACTGCTCAATACGATCAGTAGTTATGGTGGAATGGATATAGATTTAAATAGACTAGTCATCGATATTATCACAACATTAATACCCCTAGGTGCAGTCAACATTTTTATTTCGATTTTCGAACTTATTATTGAAGTATTATGGTACACAGGTGTTCCAGTTTTAATCTTTTTAGCTATGCTACAAAAAATAGATCGTTCGCTTTATGAGGCTGCACAAATGGATGGAGCTAACGCTTGGAGTATTTTTTGGAAAATAACCTTACCATCTATTTATCCAGCTGTGAGCGTCTCAATTGTATTCATTGTTGTCTTTTTAGCAAACTTTGATGGTAATCCTATCAATGCTTTAATCCTTGCTTCTAAAAACGATGGTGCACGAAGAGACGGTTATGCTTCAGCGATGGCCATCATATATACGATCATTCAGCTAATTGTGATTACTTTCTTGTTTTTGCTCACAAGAGATCGTCAATCTAGAGAGGGGGCGAAAGCATGATGCAGTCCATGAAAAATAGGTGGTCAAATTTTAACAAGAATTTACCTCATTATAAGAAAATTTGGTTTGGTCAAAATGAAAATAAAGGTCTACTTTATAAGATAGGACTCTATTTTCTAGTTATTTCTTTTGCATTCGTGTTCATCTACCCTATCTTCTATATGTTTATGATTTCATTGATGTCGAATACGGATTTGGTTGATAGCACTGTGATGTGGATTCCAACCCGACCTTTTTGGGATAATTATCGTTTTGCACTCAGAGGTTTAGGTCTAAATGAAATGTTTATTCAACACGTCATTAATACATTCATTCTCAATCAGAGAGAAGATATCAATATGGAGATTGAAACCACTAAATTGATTGTCTTACTTCTGATTGGCCCAGCCATCGTTTTTTTAGGAAGAATATACACGTCAAAAACAAAAAATCTCATTATCATAGCAGTCATTCTATTTGCTTTTATGATGGTGATGCCTAAAAGTTACGTAGATAGTCTCTACGTTTCAGGAACAACAACTTTTTTAACTGTTATCAGTAGTGCAGTTGTTGGGTATGGTCTTGCACGTTTTGATTTTAAAGGTAAAAAGTTGATTTTATTCTTGATGCTAATTGTTTATATACTACCAAAAACATTACTTTTCATACCACTCAGTATACTCTATGGTAGTCTTGGTATCAAAGGCACAATGTTTGCTTTATGGGGCCCTGCAATCCTTGGTCAAGGTATGCAGTCAACTTTCTTTATACTCATTTTCTTTCAATTTTTTAGATTGATTCCTAAACAGATTGAAGAATCAGCACGCATCGATGGTGCTAATCCCTTTTATATATTTGTTAAAATCGCAATTCCAATGGCATTACCTGCTTTTGTCATTTCATTAACCTATGGATTTGCTGTCAATTGGAATGAACTTTTCTTTACTAATGTCTATTTAGAAGGTAATATTAAAACCATCCCTATGTTACTCCAACAATTAAGTTCAGTTTGGGGTTCAGCAGCTGATTATTCATCAGGAGGAGATTTTGTTAACATTGATTTTACTGAATCGAAAGCTTTTGCAGGTACAATACTATCGATTATCCCAATTGTTGTTATGTATGGTTTCATTCAAAAATACTTTATCGAAAGTATCGATCGCTCTGGTATAACAGGTGAATGATACTCTGTCTGTAACTTCATAAAAATAAGTAAAAGCAACAGTTTATTTGTAGCAATATTCTGTTGTTTTTGCTTTATATAAACTATGTTTATAATATAAGCCATTTAACATGATATTACATAATATTGCGAAATCGTTCTCATATGCATAAAGCTGAGTGAATCATGTTAAAATATACTTGAATTTATAAAACAAAGGAGACAACAATGAATATTACATTTTCGACAAAAGAAATGTTCATGAAAGCATTTACAGATGAACTAAATAGACAATTTCAATCTTCAATAGAGGCATCTACGGTTCAAATGCGATATAACATTTTATCTAAGCTACTCAAAGATGATTTTTCTAATGATCGCGAGAAGACAAAAGCCTATTTAAAAGAAAATCAAATGAAAAAAACGATATATTTTTCAATGGAATTTTTAATGGGTAGACTAATTACTAATAATCTTTTTAATAGTGGGCATTATCAAGTCGTAAAAGATGCATTTATAGATTTTGGCTTTGATTTAAACGAGGTTGAGAACTATGAAGCAGATGCAGGATTAGGTAATGGTGGGTTAGGTCGATTAGCAGCGTGTTTTATCGATTCTGCTGCATCATTGGCTTTGCCTCTTATAGGTAATAGTTTACGATATCAACACGGTTTTTTCCAACAAGATATTGTTAATCACAAGCAGATTGAATTACCAGACCCTTGGTTAGAGCAACCTTTTGTTTGGGAAGAACGCATCGAGAATGAAGCGATAGATATTCCTTTGTTTGGTTATGTTGAACACACAAGATTGATCAATCCTCAATGGATAAAAGCTGTTCCATATGATGTGGATATTATAGGGGATCAAAACCATATCGTTAATACCTTGCGATTATGGAAAACTGAACCTTCAGACCTTCAAGAAATTAAAAGTGAAGAATATGTCTCCATGACAAGACGTATTTGTGATTCGCTTTATCCAGATGATTCAACCGAAGATGGTAAAACACTAAGATTGATGCAATCCTATATTTTTAGTGCTGCTGGTGTTAAATCTGCATTTAATGAACATAAAGCATTAGATAGAGATTTCCACAGTTTCCCTGATTATTATACGTTCCAAATTAATGACACACATCCAACCCTTGTCATCCCAGAAATGATGCGTATTTTGATGGATGAAGAACATTTCGGTTATGAAGAAGCTTGGCATATCACGACGCGAACATGTGCATTTACCAATCATACGATTTTAGCTGAAGCATTAGAAAAATGGAACATTCAAATCTTTAGAAATTTGTTACCAAGAATCTACGAAATAGTTGCTGAAATGAATCGCCGGTTTAAATTCATCCTTGAATCAGACGGCCGTTTCAATAAAGAACAGATTTACCTCATGTCGCTTATTGGTCAAAATCACATTAGAATGGCGCACATCTGCATTTATGGGTCTTTTTCAATCAATGGTGTTGCTGAATTACATACGAATATTTTGAAGACGATAGAAATGAAGAATTTCTATCATCTTTATCCACTCAAATTTAACAATAAAACCAACGGTATTACACATCGTCGATGGTTGATTCAGTCCAATCCTGAATTAGTAGGAATACTGGATGAAAAAATAGGATTTTCTTGGCGCAAGGATTTAACTCAACTTGTTAAATTTGATCAGTTTCGCTTTGATCGAGATACACAGTTTAAAGTTGATTTAATGAAGCGTAGTAAAAAGCAAGCTTTATCTGACAAAATATATCTTGATACAGGAGTAAGATTATCTGTAGATAGTATTTTTGATATACAAGTTAAAAGGTTGCATGAGTATAAACGCCAACTCATGAATATTTTACATATTATCTATGTCTATCAACGATTAAAATCTGATTCTAGCTTTAAGGAATCATATTTTCCACACTCATTTATATTTGGTGCAAAGGCAGCACCTTCGTATCATATGGCAAAAGCTGTGATTGAACTTATAGATACTGTTGCTGATATCATTAATAATGATTCTGAAACTCAAGGTTTACTCAAAGTAGTTTTTATAAGAAATTACAATGTGACATATGCAGAATATATTATGACAGCAGCCGACCTTTCAGAACAGATTTCAACTGCAACAAAAGAAGCTTCAGGTACTGGAAACATGAAGTTCATGATGAACGGTGCAATAACCATAGGTACGATGGATGGTGCAAATGTTGAAATTGTTGATAAAGCTGGATTTGAAAATGAGATTATTTTCGGATTATCAGCAGAAGAAGTAACTCGAATCCATACATTTAATCATTATAAACCAAGAGAAATTTACAACAGTGATCCAAGATTGCAAAACATATTCCAATTTATTAGAAAAATTCACCAAAATCCACAACACTTTGATTATATTTTAAACGCTTTACTTAATAGTGATTATTTCTTAGTTCTAAAGGATTTTGATGCTTATGTAAGAGCACACGAAGTGGCAAATAGCGCATATAAAAATCGCACTAGATGGCTTGGCATGTCAATAGCTAACATAGCACATTCAGGTTTCTTTACATCAGATCGAACAATCAGTCAATATAATGATGATATTTGGAAATTGAAACCAATTTCGTTTTAAGGAGGGTTATGTGTATGGCACGGAAAACAGATATTAATCTAAGAACAATGACAATTTATCAGATTTTCCCTAGACAGTACTCACCAACACATGATTTTTCGGGCATTATAGATGACTTGGATCGTATTCGAAACATGGGGATTGATATCATCTATCTTTTACCAATTCACACCATTGGAATGAAAGATCGAAAAGGAAGTGTAGGAAGTCCATATGCCATTGAGGATTACTATGCTATTCATGCTGATTTAGGTAATTTCGAAGATTTCAAAAACCTGGTTGATGAAGTGCATAAGCGTCACATGAAAATTATGATTGATATTGTTTTTAATCATACGTCAAGAGATTCAAAGTTAGTTAAAACGCATCCAGAATGGTTTTATAAAAATGAACTTGGTGATTTTGCCAATCGCGTAGGTGACTGGAGTGATATCACTGATCTCGATTTTAGAGAAAAAAAAGTATGGTATTATTTAATCGATGTATTGAAATATTGGGCACAATATGTTGATGGCTTTCGCTGCGATGTAGCTCCGTTATTACCACTTGATTTTTGGATGGAAGCTCGTCAAGAAGTTGAAAAAATAAATCCGGATATCACATGGTTAACTGAGTCTGTTCATCCAGGATTTGTCAAATATTTACGTGATTTAGGTTATGATTGCTCTAGCGATTCTGAGATGTTTCAGGTATTTGATATATGCTATGATTATGATATTTTTGATCATATGCTTGAATATCTCAAACATGCTGAACATTTGAGTGTTTGGATGAACGAAATAGAGCGACAAGAGATGTGTTATCCAAAAAATTATGTTAAATTACGCAGTTTTGAAAATCATGATCAACCCCGTCTTAGATCACTTGTTCGTGATGAAAGTCATTTCATCCAGTTGATTGCATTGAACTTCTTTTTGCGCGGAATCCCAATGATATATGCGGGTCAAGAGCATCAGATAACCCATCGTCCTGATCTGTTTGAATACGATGAGCTTTCATGGCAACACGATCAATCAATTGAGTTATTCATTCAAAGATTATCAAGGTTTAAGAAACAACCCGCGTTCGCAGAAGGTATCTTTAATATTCATCATAGAAATCATGTTGTAGTCATGTCTTACACATACCATAATCAATTTATTGTTGGCATCTTTAATCTTGAGAATGAGAAGGAAATTGTTGTTCCTTTAATGGATGGTAACTACGTGAATTACATTGATGATGCAGAGATCAAAGTATTACATAATAAAATTGTCATTGATCATCAGCCGATAATCATCGACACGACAAAGGAACATAGGAAATGAAAATATTTATAGATGATTTTCAATTATTAAGAGTTGAATCTTATGATTATATTTATGAGATTAATATTGATGGCTACCATATTACATGGTTAAGAAATGAAAATGGAAATCAGTTTTTTAAAGTCAATAAACCTCTTGCACTCCATCAGTGTGATAAAATATTGGTCAATGGTCAGGGATATCCATTAGAAATTGGAGTAATTACCTTAAATGATGCCTTTGATGAAGCATTCAGATATGATGGTCGACTCGGATATGAGTATTCACCAACTGAAACTACGTTTAGATTGTTTACACCAGTAGCTAAAGAAGTATTTGTAGTTGTTAATAACGAATCGTACCCTATGCAGTATAAACAACCTATTTGGACATGTACTGTGAAAGGTGATTTGCATGAAGCATGCTATCATTACTCCGTGAGACTTGTTGACGTGTTTAATGACGTTAAAGATCCGTATAGTCATGCTGAAAGTTCATTGGGTTCTCATGTGGTTGACTTTAATCGTGTAAAAAAAGTGAATCCATCACCCATTAAATTAAGTAAGTATGTAGATGCAGTCATATATGAAGGTCACGTGCGTGATTTGACAATCAATTTAGATGTAAAGCATCGAGGTTTATATGATGGACTCATTGAAAGAAGTGACATCTTGCATGGTTCTGTCATAGAATATATCAAGAAGTTAGGGATGACGCATCTCCAATTGTTACCCATCTTTGATTTTGATGATGTTTTTGACAATCAAAAAAAGCTTAAATATAATTGGGGATATAATCCAGCAAACTATTTTGCTGTGGAAGGCTGGTATGCAAAAGACCCAGATAACCCTATTGATCGCATCGAATCATTAAGATCAGTTATTAACGAAGCGCATCAAATAGGTTTAGGAATCAATATGGATGTTGTTTATAATCATGTTTATGACAACAAAACATTTCCATTTGATCATTTAGTTCCAGGATATTTTTATCGTCACGATCCAATGCATAAGATGACCAATGGTTCATACTGTGGTAACGATGTTGAATCAAGACGATATATGGTTAGAAAGTTAATTGTTGATAGTTTAATCCATTGGGTTGAACATTTTCAGATTGATGGATTTCGATTTGACCTTATGGGGCTTCTTGATCTAAAAACGATGCTACGAATAGAAAATGAACTAAAAGCGATTAACCCATCTATCATGCTTTATGGTGAAGGCTGGAATATGCCGACTGAAGTTCACCAAGATGAAAGATCAAATATGAATAATTACATGAAATTTCCGCATTTTGCACACTTCAATGACTTTTATCGGAACACCATGAAAGGTGAATTGCATGGACCCAGCATAGGATTTACACATGGAAACCATCATTTAATATCGAAAGCAATGAAGGGGATTATAGGTTCTCCTCATATGTTTTCTTCTCCTAATCAGTCCATTAATTATGTTGAATGTCATGATAATTTGACTTACTATGATAAAATGTTAATAACAAATTTGAAAGAACCTAAATATTTTAACATCTATCAAGATTTTGCTAATCACTTAATTGCCATATCACAAGGCATACCTTTTTATCATGCTGGACAAGAGTTTTATCGCTCAAAAAAAGGTGTTGAAAACTCATATAATCATCCTGATGATATTAATCAAATTTCTTGGAACCCTGATCTTTTACCTGTTCAAAAACTAAAAGAGATTCTAAAAATAAGAAAAAAATACTCGTTGTATCGTCAGAAAACTTATCACAAAGATATCGCTATTCATCATGAGAAAAATTTAATCATTTACACGTTGAAAAACAAAAAGATGAGACTTGAACATTACATCAAATACAATTTTTCGCCGCAAAATATAGCGTTAAACGATGGACAAGTCATTTTTACATCACAACCCATACATGTCAATAAATCAAACATTATAATCAATCAACCGGGTGTATATATCATTCATTATCATCAATAGGAGTATGATATGCGTTCAATAGCTGAAACAGATATTCAGAAATTTCTAAATGGAAATCATGATCAAGCTCATGAGTTTTTGGGCTCCCACCTTATTAAAAATGATCAAAACAATATCATTGCCACTGAATTTACAGTATATGCACCACATGCAAAGGAAGTACGAATTATCGCCTCATTTAATGAGTATGAGGGATGGAAACACATCCTTGCTAAAGTCCATCATACAGGTTTTTATCGCATAGAGATTCCGGGTAATCTGTTGTGGCAGACGTATAAGTATGAAATACATACATATGATGGAAAAGTTCTTTATAAAGCTGATCCCTTTGCACATTATGCAGAAGTGAGACCACAAACAGCATCAAAAATTGTGGATCTTGAAGGTTATCCTTGGAAAGATCAGCAATGGTTTTATGAGAAAAAAAAGGTATATGAAGAACCATTGTTAATATATGAAGTTCACTTAGGTTCATGGCAACGAAAATTTGGCGAATTCAAACCATATAATGAAGTTGTAGATGAGTTGATTGCATATGTTAAAGAGATGGGTTTTACCCACGTAGAATTGTTACCTATATATGAACATCCGCTTGATGATTCATGGGGATATCAAGGAACAGGATATTTTGCTCCGACATCAAGATATGGCGTTCCGATGGACTTTATGTACTTTGTCGACCGGATGCATCAAGAAAACATTGGTGTAATCTTGGATTGGGTTTTAGGACATATCTGCAAAGATGCACACGGTTTATCATTTTTCGATGGAACACCTCTTTATGAATATGAAGATAATAAAAGAAGAGAAAATATCACATGGGGAACAGATAATCTTGATTTTTCAAAAGGTATTAGCAGAAGTTTTATGCTATCTGCATTAACTTTTTGGGTAGATGTTTTTCACATCGATGGCTTTAGAATTGATGCTGTGTCCAACTTAATATATTATTTGGGAGATAGAAATCAAGGTGTTAACCAAGAGGCAATCTCATTTCTTAAGCAAATATCATTTCATCTCTTTGGTATAGATGATCGTATGCTTTTTATAGCTGAAGATTCAACTGATTTTCCACACGTGACACATCCAGTTAGTCAAGGTGGCATAGGTTTCAACTACAAATGGAATATGGGTTTTATGAATGATGTATTAAAATATTTTAAAGAGGATCCTATACATAGGAAACACCTTCACAACAATATCACGTTTGGTCTGGTATATGCCTTTAATGAGCAATTTATCTTACCTTTCTCACATGATGAAGTTGTCCATATGAAAGGCTCACTTATCTCTAAAATGCCTGGTGATTACTTTCAAAAAATGGCAAATTGGCGATTACTTATGATGTTGTGGATGACACATCCAGGTAAGAAATTATTGATGATGGGGCAAGAATTTGCACAGTTTTCTGAATGGGCTTTTCAGGCAGAATGTGATTGGTCTATTCTCACATATCCAGCACATGATTCTGCTAAACGGTATTTTAAAGATTTAGCTTGGGTCTATCGATACCATGATGCTTTATATGCATATGATCATAGCCCTAAAGGGTTTGAGTGGATCGTTGTGAATGATCAAGTACAAAGTGTATTTTCATATGTGAGAAGAAGCGAAAATGAAACACTTATTATTATTCTTAATATGACACCTAACACACATGCCTTCTATGAAATTGGTGTACCTCACCCAGGCATATATGAAGAAATCATGAATAGTGATAAAGATATCTATTTTGGCAGCAATCAATTTAATGGTGAAGTATTAAAATCATTGAAGGGAAAGCATCAGCAGTTTGAATATTATATTAAACCAAAAATAGGACCACTTACAGGTATGATCCTTAAATACAAAGATAAAACCTAAACAAACATCATATATATTTTTTTATATGATTAAAATCAATAAAAAAATTCAAATAAATTTTGAATTTTTTTTCTTTTTATTTGGTTCAAAATATTATCGCGTTGATTCTCTTTCGATGAGTTTTACATCGATTATATCATGTAAACTTTCAAGCTCCACACCACGAATTAATCGTGTTAGATTAATAAATGATTGTTTGCCCATAAAGTTTACAGACTGATGAATCGTTGTGATGGATGGAGTAACCCACTTTGAGTAAGGTGTATCATCATAACCAACCAACGAAACATCCTGAGGTACTTTTTTGCCTAGTCGATTCAAAATATTCAAAGCAGCAAAAGCTAATGTATCAGAAAATGTAAAAATACCATCAACATGCGGATTATTTCTTAATATTTCTTCAATCAATTTCGTATTGGGGTTGACGAGATCAAAATCAAAAATATCCACAAATAAATTGTGTTTTTTAATCTCATTTAAGAAACCAATGGTTCTTTCCATCGTTGTTAACAAAAAGGAAGGGCCACGAAACACGATGATATTTTTTGCTCCGCCCTCAATTAACCGTTTAGCAGCAAGTCCCCCACCCTTAATGTTATCTGAAGTAATTGAAGGAATGTTTTCATCTAAAATATGATCCACTGTAACAACAGGTATGTTGAGTTCAGCTATTTTATCTCGATTCGAGAAATTTGATGCAATAATTAAACCTTCAATATTGTATTGTTCAAAGAATTTCAAATATTCTAATTCACGATCCGGATCATCTTGAGTATGACAAAACATGATTTTATAACCATAAGCAGCAGCTTGTGATTCTATTCCCTCTAGGAGTTCGCCATAAAATGAAGGACCTATGTGAGGTACAATAACTCCAATGATTTTTGAACTTCGATTGGTTAAACTTCTTGCTAGTTGATTGGGGATAAACCCAATTTCAGCAATGATGCGATTCACCAAGACTTTTGTCTCTTCATGAACATAGCCTTTTTGATTGATCACTCTTGATACTGTTGAAACACTGACGTTAGCTTTTCTTGCAACATCTCTGATGGTTGGTTTCATGTGATTCATCCTCCTTAAGAAGAAGTAGAAATTCATAAGCGTTCAGTATGATTTTATCACAAAGTATGATTTTTGAGTTGTTAATCAAATCAATATATTTGCCACACAATTTTTCTTGTATCGTTATTTCTTTATCCTCATTATCATTCATGATGACAAGTAACTCTTCATCATTGTATGATTTTTTAAATATCAATATGGGAGCGTTTATAAAATCATAATCACATACTGACATTGATTTATACATTCGTCTCAGTTCAATGAGCCTTTTGGTGAATAGATAAAAACCAATATCTTGTTCTTTCTCATCCCAAAGCATGCATCGTCTATTGTCGGGATCGTGATTGCCTGTCATACCCATTTCATCTCCATAATAAATGTTTGGAGCTCCACATGACAAAAACATCCACAAATATGCTAAACGGACTCTTCTGGAGTCATCATTTAAACGTCTTTTAATGCGTATTGTATCATGACTACCTACAAGATTAAACATATTTTGCATCACGTTCTTTGGTGTCATAACTAAATATTTTGATACTCTATGAATGAAATCTTGATGGTTTATACGATGCTCTAGAAGCTGCCACAAAGGGAAGGCTAAATCGTAATTCATGACCGAGTCGAGTTGATCACCGTGTAGCCAAGGGTATGATGAGTCCCAATTCTCTCCTAAAATGAATGTATTTGGTTTTGCAGATCTTGATGTTTGTTTAATTTTTCTTAAAAAATGATGAGAGATCTCATTTGATACATCAAGTCTCCAGCCATCAATATCGTATTGAGTTATCCAATGAGATACAACATCTAGTATATATTTTTCAACCAATGGATGGGCTGTATTCCATTTAGGCATGTAAGGAGTAAACGCGAAAGTTCTATAGTTTAATTCTTGATATCCTCTAAGAGCAGGTCTTCCGTGCTCATTTAAAGGGAAGTTAATCAAAGGGAATTCATCAATATAAAAACAGTCCTTATAAAGACTATTTTCACCATTTTTTATGACATCTTGAAAATATGGATGATCAAAACCACAATGATTAAATACACCATCTAACATGACTTTTATATTAAGCGCATGAGCGCTTTGAACCAAAGTTTTAAAATCATCATTTGTGCCAAACTGGGGATCAATCATAAAATAATCAGTTGTATCATACTTGTGTGCACTTGGAGCTAGGAAAATAGGTGTAAAATAGATTCCTGTTATACCTAAATTTTTCAAATAAGGGAGTTTATCTTTTATACCGATAAGCGTGCCACCATATAATTCGTGATTGTTAACAGGAATCTTACCCCATGGAAGATTTTTGTTGCGAGAAGGGTTATAAAAACGATCCGGAAAGATTTGATACCAGATTGTTTCTTTAACCCAAGAGGGTGTTTGGTGCAAATCTTCTTTATGAAGATAAGGGAAATTAAAAAATTCACTCAAATCGTACTTATTTTGCGTAAAAGCATCAGATGATAAGGTTCTTAAGCCGTTACTTCCATATATGTAGTAATCTAAAATATCTGTTATCACAAAAGCATATTTTGTGCGTGAATATTCAGGTTTGATTGAAAACACGAAATAATCAAAATCTCCATCGGTATATTGCTTAAAAGTGTGTGCAATATCATGTGCCCACATATGGTTTTTATCATCTTTGTTCCGCCATAAAAAAGGGTCTCCAAAAATAAGATCGACGTTTGTCACATCATCTTTTTGAGTACGTAATGTTATATATAACGTATTTTCATCGTATGCATAAGCATATTCCGATTTGGCATTATGCCATAAAGCAAGTCGATTCATCAACATCACCAGAGTCATTATAACATAGGGTATATTTTTATAAATATGAAACCGCTAACATTTGATGCCATCTGATGTATCCATGATACAATAACTATGTTAAAGGAGTTAAGGTCATGCAGCAAAAATGGTGGATGCAAAGTGTTGGATACCAAATTTATCCAAAAGCATTTTATGATTCAAATCATGATGGTATTGGTGATTTAAAAGGAATCATAAATCGTTTAGATTATTTGAAGCATTTAGGTATTAATTTGATATGGATTTGCCCCTTTTATGATTCACCAATGGATGATAATGGCTATGATGTTCGAAACTTTTTTGATGTTGCTAAAGAATTTGGAACGATGGATGATGTAAAGGAATTAATTGATCGTGCACATAAGCTTGGTATAAAAATTGTATTAGATTATGTGTTAAACCATACGTCTGATGAACATCCTTGGTTTATCGAATCACGAAAATCAAAAGATAATCCTTACCGTGATTATTATATATGGCATGATGGGAAAATCATTGATGGAAAAAGAGTTGAACCCACGAATTGGGGTTCGTTTTTTGGTGGTAGCGCATGGCAATACGATGAATTAACTGACAGTTTTTACATGAAGATATTTTCAAAAAAAATGCCTGATTTAAACTGGAAAAACAAAAATGTACAAAAAGATATGATTGAAATTGCAAAAAAATGGTTAAATCTGGGTGTCGATGGTTTTCGAATTGATGCTGTATCGCATTTAGATCGTGCCCCTTTTGAGGATACACAATCGGTTAATGGAGAACCATTCCCATTAGATTGGTTCAAATTCTCAAATCTTCCCAAAGTACATGATTACCTCAAATTATTAAATCAAGAAGTTTTTCATCCTTACAATTGCGTAGCAATAGGTGAGGTTGGTGGCTCCGCATCCATCGATTCAGGGATTAAATACAGTTCTTTTGAGTCAAAAGAATTATCGATGGTATTCAATTTTGATCACAACTGGTGTAATAACATTCATGAGACAAGTAATCCTAAAAAATTAAAGACAAATGTCTTAGCTTTAAAGAAAGTTTTTTCTGATTGGCAAGAAGCATTTAAAGATTGTGGTTGGCTTCCACTGAACTGGCTCAATCATGATCAACCTCGACTAGCAAGTCAGTATGGAGATTACAAGTATCCCGTGGCTTCATTAAAAATGCTTGCTACTGCACTTCATATGATGCGTGGAACACCTTTTATATATCAAGGTGAAGAGATTGGAATGACCAATTATCCTTTTGAAGATGTTAGTGATTTTAATGATATTTCTTCAATTGCTAATTATCAGTATCATTTAGCAAAAGAACCTGATGATCCTGTAAAAGCACTAAAAAAAGCAGCGATTAGTTCAAGAGATAATGCCAGAACTGTCATGCAATGGTCAAATACACTTTATGGTGGTTTCTCTACAACAAAACCTGTACCGTTAGTAAATCCTAACTTCAGAAAGATTAATGTTGAAGATCAAATGAACAACAAGCAATCATTATGGTATCATTATCAAAAATTGATTGACTTAAGATTAAAATCAGCATATAGGGATATTATTTTATGGGGATCATACGAAATCCTTGATCTAGATGATCCGCTACATTATGTCTATTTAAGACGTCACCAATCTGATTGTTTACTTGTAGTGAATTCATTTGCTTCAACTAAAACAGTATATGATATATCGCATTTTGAAATCATAGAATGTTTATTAACCAATTATCCTCACTCGCGGATCAAAAACAATATGTTATATTTAAAACCTTATGAATCAATAGTATTCAAGGTAAAGGAGAAATTATGAGAAGAAGCGGTGTATTACTGCATATATCTAGCATTCCAAGTCCTTATGGTATGGGTAGTTTTGGAAAAGCAGCTTATGATTTTGTTGATTTTTTATTTGACACAGATCAAACGTATTGGCAGATTTTACCTTTAGGACCAACATCACATGGTGATTCTCCTTATCAAACATTTTCAGCTTTTGCGAATAATCCATATTTTATCGATTTAGATTTTCTTGTTGAAGAAGGATTGCTAATTAAAGATGATATTGTATCACATTTTGAATCTGATCGATATTGTGAATATGATAAATTGTATGACGAACGGTTTAAGGTTTTGAAAAAGGCTTATCATCGTTTTGATTTATCAGACCCAGAGTTTAAGCATTTTGTTGAACAACAAGATGGATGGCTTGATGATTATGCACTTTTTATGGCTTTAAAGGTTTTCTATCAGGGTAAATCTTGGGATTCATGGCCAAACGATATTCGTTTCAGACACTCAGAACAATTAACTTCCTTCAAGGCACTACTAAATGAGGACTATCATTTTTATCAATTTTTGCAGTTTAAAGCTTATCAGCAATACTTTCAATTGAAAAGTTATGCAAATGAAAAAGGGATAAAGATCATAGGAGATATGCCAATTTATGTTTCATATGATTCATCCGATGTATGGGCTAACCCACAATTTTTCCATTTAGATCATAAACGTTTACCCATAGAAATAGCAGGTGTTCCACCTGACAATTTCTCTAAAGAAGGTCAACTCTGGGGAAATCCCCTATACGATTGGGAGAGTCTTAAAAAAGTAGACTATATTTGGTGGGTGGAACGTGTGAAATCTTCGATGGAACTTTTTGATATGATTCGCATCGATCATTTCATTGGTTTTCAGAATTATTACGCAATCCCCTTTGGTCATAAAACAGCCGTTTTAGGCTCTTGGAAAAAAGGACCTGGTATTGATTTATTCCACGTCATTAAACGTCAATTAGGTGATGTCAATATCATTGCTGAAGATTTAGGTGTTATCACGGATGATGTCAGAAGACTTCTGAAATCTACAGGTTTTCCAGGTATGAAATTACTTCAATTTGCCTTTGATTCAAGAGAAGAAAGTGATTATATCCCTCATTTATACGAAAGAAATGTGATTGCGTATACAGGGACTCACGATAATGAAACAACAGCTGAATGGTTTACAAAACTTCCTAAAGAAGATTTAGCGTACTGTTTAGATTACATCAACCACACACAAGGGAACCCTGTTGATAGCCTGATTAAAGCAACACTAGCTTGCGTTGCTGATACAGCCATCATTCCTATGCAAGATTGGTTATCCTTAGGTAGTGAAGCCCGAATGAATATCCCGTCTACCACTGGTAATAACTGGAGATGGCGTATGAAGGGTGAAGATTTAAATGATAACTTGCTAAATAAGATGAAATCGTTTACACTATTATATGGTAGAGGATATCATGGAAAACGAGGATAGTTCTACTATCCTTTTTTAATGGAGGAAGATAAAGTGATTAAAGGCGTCAATTTAGGTGGTTGGTTTGTACTCGAGTCTTGGATGAAACCAGAACTTTTTCAAGGGATTCAATCCAAAGACGAAACTGGATTTGTTGAGATGAATCCAAAAGCTAAAAAAGATTTAGAAAAACATTGGCATACATTTATAACGAAAGAAGATTTTGTATACTTAAAAAGTTTAGGTATTAATTCACTCAGACTACCTATTCCTTGGTGGTATGAAGGAGAAAAACCATATATATCTTCAGCATCATTTATTCATCAAGCGATGAAATGGGCCTCAGAATTAAATCTCGATGTCTTACTTGATCTTCATACAGCTCCAGGTTGTCAAAACGGTTTTGACAACGGCGGTATTGAAGGTGTGATGACATGGCATTTATTTGAAAGAAATATTGCTTTAACCATCGAAAAATTAGAAAATATCGTTAAAACATTTCAACAATATCCCTCGTTTATGGGTATTGAAGTTTTAAATGAACCTTTTGCATCGATTGATATGTCCATCATTCAAGACTTTTATAAGCGTTCTTATGAAGCGATACGCAAACACACAGATAAATTAATTGTCTTTCATGATGCGTTTCGTCCTGAAGATCCATCGTGGCCTATCTTTTTTGAAAAAGAACAGATGGAAAACATTGCATTTGATCTTCATCTTTATCACTGTTTCGATCCTAAATTAATTGAAGGAACATTTGATGATCATATTAATCTCATCTTTAACGAACGTATTCCACTTATTAAAAAACTATCCAAGTTTATTCGCATCATCGTTGGAGAATGGTCTTTAGGCATTAATTTTGCCCGCATGACAAAAACTGATCATTTCAATGAAACACTCTATACAAAACTTTTAGCTGATCTACAGCTTTACGCCTATTCATTTGGTTTTGGTTACTATTTTTGGAGTTATAAGATTGAACGAGATTCACACAAACACTGGGATTTTAAACGACTTGTTAATGAAGGAATTCTTCCTAAGAAATTTTAGTGGAAACGGTCTACTTCCTAAAAAATGCTTTGAACTTCAAAAAATATAATAATCTAAATTGACTTTTTAACAAAAGTGTCTTATAATAGCATTGCTGAAATAAGGAGGATATAAACGTGATATTTGAACGTGTAAAAGAAATGATTGTCGAAGAACTGAATGTACCTGCTGAAAAAGTGAGCTTAGAATCACGCCTTGCTGAAGATCTTGGAGCTGACTCCATCGATGCTGTTGAACTTATTATGAATATTGAAGATGAATTCAAAATTCAAGTGAGCGATGAACAAGCACAATCTATTAAAACAGTTGGCGACTTGGTAAAGTACATCGAGGCTGCAAAGTAAAAAACAAAAGGGGATAACAAAATCCCTTTTTTTGTTGGAAAAATCTCTGTTTTCTACTATAATAGAAATAGCATTGAAAGAAGGTATCCATCATGTATTATAACTATCAAGACATCGAAAAAAAATGGCAGCGCTACTGGTATGAAAACAAACTCTTCAAGACATCTGAAGATCGCTATAAGGAGAAGTACTATGTCTTAGACATGTTTCCTTATCCCTCTGCAGCAGGTCTTCATGTGGGGCATATCGAAGGCTATACAGCAACTGATATTATCAGTCGCTTCAAGCGCATGCAAAACTTTAACGTTTTACATCCCATGGGTTGGGATGCTTTTGGTCTTCCCGCAGAACAATACGCGTTATCAACAGGCAAAGATCCCAGATCTTTTACCTATCAAAATATCGATACGTTTAAACGTCAAATCATTGAAGCTGGTAAAGGTATTGATTGGGACAGAGAATTTGCTACTGCAGATCCAGGCTATTTCAAATGGACACAATGGATCTTTAAAAAATTATATGAACATGGACTTGCTGTCTTAAAAGATGTGGAAGTCAACTTTTGTGAAGGATTAGGAACTGTATTAGCCAACGATGAAATTGAAATTGTTGATGGCAAAATGGTCTCCGAAAGAGGTCAATATCCAGTTGTTAAAAAAGCGATGCGTCAGTGGGTACTTCGTATTACCGCTTATGCAGACCGCTTATTAGAAGATCTTGAAGATTTAGATTGGCCAGAACATTTAAAAGAAATGCAACGCAATTGGATTGGCAAATCCATTGGAGCCATGATGACCTTTAAGGTCGATCAATCAGATGAATCATTTGATGTTTTTACAACTCGTCCAGATACGATTTATGGTGCTACGTATTGCGTGTTAGCACCAGAACATCCTTTAGTGCTTTCAATTACTGCAGAAGATGAATTAGCATCCGTTAAAGCATATATTGAAACAACAAAAATGAAGAACGACATGGATCGTGCTTTAGATAAATCAAAAACGGGTGTATTTACAGGATCTTATGCGATCAACCCACTCAATCATAAAAAAATCCCTATTTGGATTGCTGATTATGTTTTACCTCATTATGGTACAGGTGCTGTTATGGCTGTTCCTGCACACGATGAACGTGACTTTGAATTTGCCCAAATGCATGGACTTGATATCGTTGAAGTTATTCAAGGGGAAAGCGAAACAGCTTATACCGGTGACGGTATTCACTACAACAGTGGCATCATTGATGGTTTATACAACGAAGAAGCCAAAGCAAAAATCATTGACTATTTAGAAAAAACAAAACAAGGATATGCGCATAACACGTATAAAATCAGAGATTGGGTTTTCTCACGTCAACGTTATTGGGGTGAACCTTTCCCAGTCATCTATGATGAAGATGGTGAAATCCATCTTGTTGATGAAGAAGATTTACCACTTGAATTACCTGTTTTAAAAAATATCCGTCCGAGTGGCACAGGAGAATCTCCACTGGCTAATGCCCATGATTGGCTTTACGTCAATGAAAAAGGTTTAAAAGGTAGAAGAGATACGAACACCATGCCACAACTTGCAGGCAGTTCTTGGTATTTCATCGGTTATATTTTAAAACATCACTTAGGTATGATTCCATTAAATTCAGAAGAAGCTAAAAAAGCACTCGATAAATGGTTACCCGTTGATTTATATATTGGGGGTACTGAACATGCTGTAGGGCATCTTCTCTATGCACGTTTTTGGACGAAGTTCTTAAAAGATATCGGTATTTTATCAGCAAAAGAACCTTTTAAAAAGCTTTACAATCAAGGCATGATCTTAGGATCAGACCACTCAAAAATGAGTAAATCAAAAGGTAATGTTGTCAATCCAGATGAAATTATTGCATCGCATGGTGCGGATGCATTACGTTTATACGAAATGTTTATGGGACCACTTGATGCTGAAAAACCATGGTCGACTGAATCACTGAATGGTGCGAAAAAATTCTTAGATCGCGTATGGCGTATGTTTGAATTCCCTATTGTTAAGGATGAGGTCATCGACTTAAGATTTCCACTCCATCAAGCCATCAAAAAAGTCACCGAAGATTTTGATAAGTTAGCTTTTAACACAGCGATTAGTCAACTCATGATTTTTGTGAATGAAGTTTATAAAGTACAAACCATCAGCAAAGATCAAGCACGCGATTTCTTAAAGCTTTTAAATCCGATTTGTCCACATATCACTGAAGAAATCAATAAAGAAATCTTAAAACAAAACGAAGAACTTATTTATTCAGATTGGCCAGTCTTTAATGAATCTTATCTTTTAGTTGATGAGGTTGAAATGGTTGTCCAGGTCAATGGTAAATTGAGAGGTCGTTTTATGATGAAAGTTGATCTTTCACAAGAAGAAGCTAAAAAACTTGCTTTAGAAAATCCTAATGTGGTTAAACATATTGAAGGATTAACCGTACGAAAAGTTATTGTTGTTCCCAATAAACTTATTAATATTGTCGCTAACTAGAAAAGTACCCTACATGTGGGGTATTTTTTTTCATATCATGTAAAATAAAATTGTACCAATAAATAAGACATTCTTTTTGTATATATGGTGTAAGGGGAAATTATGGATAAGATCAATGACATTATTCTAGAACTTAAAAAACGTGATTATACACATTTTGAAGTCTTCTATGAAATGACGAAGAACCAAGTGTTTTTTGCTATCATCCACATCATTAAAGATCAAGGATTAGCAGAAGACTTACTTCAAGAGACCTATATGAAGTTTTTAGAGAAGATTGATCAGTACCAAGATGGCAAGAATCCTTACGCTTATTTAACATCGATTGGAAGAAATTTAGCCATCAATTTATATAACCATCGGAAAAAAGAAGTCATCGGTGATGAAATGATTGACTATATCCCCTCAGATGAAACAAAAGAGGATGATGATCAAGATGATATCTTCAAACTTCTCGATCATTTAGACTTAATCGAAAAAGAAATTGTCACGATGCATGTGATCAACGATCTGAAGTTCAGAGAAATTGCAGGAATTATGAAAAAACCACTGGGAACAGTGTTATGGATATACAATAAAGCAATAAAAAAATTAAAAGAGAAAGTAGGTGAGTCATATGACGCATAAAGAACTTAAAAAAATCATTAAAGCTAAAGCAATGGATGTCGAAGTCAAAGATTTTTCAGCATCAATCATTGAACGTGCAAAACATTTACCTCAAACATCCATTGAAACTGTCAAAGAAAAGCGTTCATTATGGCGCATCAAACCTCTGACAACATCATTAATCACTGTTTTTTCAACATTTATTCTCGTTTTATTATTGATCAATCAAACAGGTATTGATCCTCAACCAGAAGCAGCAGTATTAGCTGACATGGAAAATGTTGTTGCCTTATCAACGGTACAGGCAACATCGTTGATTGAAGTGATGGACAGTGAGTTAAGTGCTGAATCCATTGCTGTATTACGTTTTGGTCCACAAGAAAAAAATGATTTGATTCAAGATGAATTAACTGATCTTGCCAGATATTTAGAAACCATAGAAAAGCTTTATGCAAGCAATGAAAACTTTGAAGTTATTGATGAGATTGAAGAAGCTAACGGCTTTAATAGACGCATTCGTTTTAGAACACGTGATTTCATTAATAAAGAAACACATTATGAAATCAACTACAATCAAAACTTCAATCCACAAACCAATCGTTTTCAAGTCTTAGGTCAAATCCGATTAGGAGAAAAACAATTTGATTTAGAACTTGAAGGAACAAAAGGTAGTAAAAATATAGTGATGACCGTCAAAAAAGATGAAACCAACTATGTTGTTTTAAATTACGAAGTCATTGATGGCATAGATACCTATACAGTTGAACTCATTAAAAACGATGCATCAATTGAAAAAGTCATGATTACTTTAACAGAAGATGAAGATCAAAAAGTAGCAACGCTCAGTTTTATTGAAGGCACATCAACTGGTACTTACATATTCACAATAACTGAAGAGGATTCAAGAAAAATCATTCAAATTCAATATGAACTTGATTTTGATGGTGAAATCGAAACGGGTAACATCACCATAAGAGTCTTAACACTCCAACAGATCACACTCTATTCGATTATCGTTCAACCTGAAGGAAGAGCACCATTCTCATTTACACGTGGTCGATTTGCTTCACAAAATCCACCACAAAATTCACAAAATATGTAAATGTACCAATAAAAACACATGTGTGTATGTATATAGAGTGAATAGGAGGATTAAAGAATGAAAACATTAAAATGGATTTTAAGTTTTACAGTTATATTAGGTGCAGTCTTTGTCTTAGCGTCATGTGCTCAAACAGTGAGTGCACAAGATGACACGTATGTAACCATTGATATCAACCCTTCTGTTGAGTTAATCGTTAATAAAAGAGAAGTTGTTGTTTATGTCAATGCTTTAAATGAAGATGCAGAGGTATTACTTGCTGAATTAGACCTCGTTGGTATGCCTTTAGATGAAGCGATGGATTTGATCATTGAAACTGCAATCGCTTTAGGATACATCGATGTTGATGCAGAAGAAACATTTGTCTCAGTATCTGCAATTTCAAAAGATGCTGAAATTGGTGATCGTATTCGTTCACGTGTGAAAGAACACATCAATGAAGCATTTAGAAATCGTTACATGATGGGTAGAGCTGAAGATAAAGGTTTCACACCAGAATTTCTAGCTGAAGCTGAAAGTTATGGCGTAACTCCAGGATTCTTATTTTTAGCCAAAGAAGCTGTCGCAGTCAGTGATGAACTCTTACTTGAAGATGCATTACTTTTAACAGTTGAAGAATTACAAACCATATTAAAAGATGCAAAAGAAGAAATGAAGGAAGTTGCACATGCTCTACGTGAAGAATTCTTTGCTGATCGTCAAGAACTTTATGACCTATACTTCCCACAACTTGAAGCAATCAGAACTGAAATTGCAACAAAAGAAGCAGAACTTGTTACGTTAGAAGATCAACTTTTAGTTAAACAAACTGAATTAGCTGAAGCACTTGAAGAAAATAAAGCGACTATTGAAGCTGAAATCATTCAAATTGAAGCTGATATTGCTCTTGCTGGTGAAGCATTACTTACGTTGACATCACAATTAGAAGCTTTAAGAATTGAATTCCATGATGCTGTAGCTGCACTTAGAGATGAGTTTCATGAAGCAAGTGAAGCAATCAGAAGCCAAATTCAAGAAATGGTTCAAAATCGTAGATCATCATTTGAAAACAAAATCAATCAATTTTTCCAAAATCATAGACAAAATGATGATGAAGATGAAGAAGAAAAAGAACGCATTAGAGCTTGGCAAAATAAGCGCCCATAATTCCCCCCTTATGGGAATAAAAAAAGACGGAAGTTTAGTAACTTTCGTCTTTTGTTTTAGAAATCATGATGAGATAAGGAGGATTTTTTTCCTGGTGTTCAAAATGTGCTTGAATGATCTGATAGCGATAATTGGGAAGTGATTTAATCCATGCTTGGATGTTCTCACTTTCTTTTTTTCCTTCAGGGTGTCCTGGATAGCATACAATTTGGATAAAACCATCTTTTTTGATGTGAGGCAAGAGAAGATTTAACGTTTTTAGGGTTGTTTCAGATTGTGTTGTTATGGATTGATCACCTTGTGGTAAATATCCAAGATTAAAAATGACGCCTTTAAAATCAGTGATATAATTTAACATGTTTTCATGACTATCCAGTATTAAATGGACATGATTAAGTCCTTGAACTTTTTTCTTGGTTTCTACAAGCGCTTCTTGTTGAATATCAAAAGCGTAAACCTCTTTTGCAATCTGTGATAAAAAGTAAGTGTCATGTCCATTGCCCATCGTCGCATCAATAACGACATCATCTTTTGTAAGATGAACTTGAAGTAGGGCATGTGCATATTCAAGAAGTATGTTTTTTCTCATCATAATCTCCTTGCCAAAGATTTAAAGCTCTCATCTTTTTATCGATTTCATTTGTTACAACAAACTTCTTTTTAGTCCATTGTGGGGCAATGAGCATCTCTTGTGGTGCATCACCTGTTAATCTGTGAATGATAATATCTTTTCTTAACCATCCAATCTGTTCAACTGTGACATCAACATAATCTTCTAAGGAGAGTAACTTCCACGGATTCTTTTTATATTGGTAACCCATTTTCGTTTTTTCCATCAGATGAAGCATATGGATTTTTATGCCTTGAATATCAAGTGTATTAAGATGTTTAATGGTATCTATCATCATTTCTTGTGTTTCAAAAGGTAATCCATTGATAATATGGACAATAACTTCAATGTTTTGTTCTCTTAATCTTTTAACTGCATCATCAAAACATGCTAAATCATGGGCACGGTTAATGAGATTAGAAGTGCTTTCATGGATGGTCTGCAGACCCAATTCGATTTGTACGGGCATTCTTTTGTTCAGTTCACCTAAATAGTTCACCACATCAGGTGGTAAGACATCAGGTCGTGTTCCAATCGAAAGTAATACAATATTGGGATCTAACGTGATTGCTTCTTCATAAAGCTCTTTTAAGCGTTCTAAAGGTGCATGTGTGTTCGTGTTTGCTTGAAAATAAGCAATATAATAACCATCTTCCCATTTTTGATGCATCATCGCTTTAATTTTGTCGAATTGTATACGTAAGGGTTCAAGTTTATTTCCTGCAAAGTCACCACTACCCATGAACGAACAAAAAGTGCAACCTCCAGTAGCAACTGTCCCATCAATGTTAGGACAGGTAAAGCCACCATTAAGTGCGATTTTAAATACCTTCTTATGATATTTTTGAAGGTAGTAGTTATGAAGTGTATTGTAATGCTTTTCATGATTCATTAAATTCATATTTTCACCATTTACATTTTATCATATAAGGGGTTATTATGTTATAATAAGGTTCAAGGAGTTGAAGGTATGTTCAAGAGATTATCAACAAGTTTAACTAAACCTCCGCTTGCGGTTTTTTTTATGAAAGATAGATGGGGAAGAGTCATTCTCTATCTTTTGCTCATTCCACTCTTTTTAGTGGTCCCAGCATTTATCCAATCACTGATCAATCCTGGCATGCGCCTTGATCGTTACGAAGCCTTAGTCCAAGCGATTGAGACTGATTTTATATTAACAGATACTCAAATTGTCGATGGTGTTTTATCGACAAGTGCAAATACAACAGCTGCTTTTGATTATTTCCAATTGACATTAATGAATCCAGAACCGATTCAAGATAAAATTCAATTTGTTTTCTTAAATGAAGATTTAGCGATTTATGTTGCAGATATTGAGATATCACGCATGGATTATGATGACATTAATTTATCAAATTATGATTTCTCAGATAATTCAACAGGTAATGTTAGAATGCTCGCATCGAGTGTGAAAACCTTTTATGATCAAACACAATTGTTTAATTCAGCTGAAATGTTTTTAGCATATTTTGGTGGATTATTTGATTATGTGTTTTACACCTTTTTAATGGCTCTATTTATGATGCTTTTTACAAAACAACTGCCCATTCCCTTTAGCTTACGTCTGAAGTTATCAGTTTATTTAACAACCATTTTTGTGATTGTTGAGCTGGTTGCTATTTTATTTAATTCTGGTTTCATTTCATTTCTAACGATACCCGTCTTATATTTTTGGCACTTTTGGGCATACCGCTCTATTAAAATTATAGATAAGGGGATAACGATATGAAAAAAGACAAATTTCAACTTTTCTTAGAACAATCAAAATTTCAAAATGACGTCTTAAATCATGCAGAATTATCCTCCGTTACAATTGATACCATCAAGAAGAAGTGGCAGCTTCATGTGATGCTCAATGAAGTTTTAGAGCCTGAGGTTCTTTTGCCATTTTTACAAACATTAAAAAGCTATTTTTATGTTCCTCGTATTCTATCATCGGTTGATGTTTACTTGAACTACAAATCAATTGAATACTTTCAATCCGTAGCGCTTAAATATTTTGACTATGTCATCATTGATTTATCGAAAGAAAAAGCGCGTTTTTTAGTACTTAAAAATTTCAAAACACGTTATGAAAACGATGAATTCATTATATTGATTGACAAAGATAGCACCTATATTGGTGACTATTTTGATGATATTAAAGAAGGTTTTAAAGCATTTGGTTTCGATGTTAAGTTGCGTTATGACATTCTATCTAATATGACACCTGTCTCAGAAATGATTGAATCTTCCATTGTTGAACAAGAAAAAGTAATGGAACAAAAAGTGGTCTATGCGAAACAAGCATCTAGTAGACAAAGCGCTCGTAAAACATTTTCGAAGAAGTCTTCAGCGCTTGCTGTACCCATCAAAGAAATTCCGATTGATCAATACCGTTTAGATCAGTATAAAAATGAAAAAGGGGATGTCATTTTCTTAGTTGAAGGTGTCATTTCAAAATTAGAGTTAAAACAGTTAACAACGACGAAATTACTCACCTTTGTTTTAGGTGACGACGATGATGCGATTTATATCAAACGTTTTGTCAAATCCGAGAAGGATTTAAGTTTAGCTGAATCACTACATGATGGTGATTTCATTCAAGTTGAAGGTCGAGCTAATTTTGATACATTTCAAAAAGATGTCGTTTTATTTGCCGATGCGATTCATTTCATTGAGAAAAGCAAAAAAGAAGAACGAATGGATCGTGCGAAAGAAAAACGCATTGAATTTCATGTACACACCAAAATGTCTAACATGGATGCAGTCACAGATGTCTTTGAATATATCGATCAAGCTGTTAAGTGGGGACATGAGGCTATCGCGTTTACCGATCACAATGGTCTTTACGCCTATCCTGATATTTTTAAAGCAACAAAAGGCAAAGATATTAAACCCATTTATGGTGTTGAACTCGATTTTGTCGATGATACACAGTTTAGAATAACGAATGAAACACAAGATGAACGCTTGTTAAAAGACTTAACTTACGTTGTTTTTGACATTGAAACGACAGGTTTATCCTCAACAAGAGACAAAATTATTGAAATTGCAGCTGTTAAAATTGAATCAGGTTCTATCACTGAACGTTATCAAACATTTATTAATCCAGGAGAATCACTCTCACATTTCACAACTGAACTTACAGATATTACAGATGAAATGTTAGCAC
This sequence comes from Acholeplasmataceae bacterium, assembly GCA_034007485.1. Classification (GTDB taxonomy): domain Bacteria; phylum Bacillota_I; class Bacilli_A; order Acholeplasmatales; family Acholeplasmataceae; genus Peloplasma. Next base: position 7,591 of record JAVEQT010000001.1, on the reverse strand, counting down.
CTGCGCCATTCATTGAAGAAGAATTACCGCATTTTCTAGCGTTTTGCAAAAACGCCGTTTTAGTTGCACACAACGCTTTATTTGATATAGGTCACATCCGTGAAAATGCAAAACGTCAAGATCTCTTATTTGATGATACTATGGTCATTGATACACTTAATTTAGCACGTTATTATTACAACAGCAATTTAAAAAGATTTAATTTAAAAGCTTTAGCTAAATACTTCAAAGTTAAACAAGAACAGCACCATAGAGCTGAAGATGATGCGTTTGTTACAGCTCAGATTTGGTTGCTCATGATGACGGATCTTATGGGCAAAGGTATTAAGCAATTTAACCAAATCAACCAATCCATCGATGATAAAGAATCTTGGAAACATATTATGACTAAGCATGTGATGGTATTAACACAAACACAAGCGGGTTATAAAAATTTATTTAAATTGATTAGTGATGCATTGACCACACACTTCTATAGTGGACCACGTACCTTAAGATCTGTTTTAGAAAAATATCGTGAGGGACTACTCATTGGAAGTGGTTGTGCCAATGGTCAAGTTTTTGAAGCTGCGATTAATCAGGGTGATGATGAGCTCAAAGAAGCGATCTCTTTTTATGACTACATTGAAGTTCAACCTCCTCAAGCCTATAAACACTTAAAAGAAGGTTTAGGCGTTCATGGTGAAGAGATTATTGAAGCTACGATTGCTAAAATTGTCCGCTTTGCAAAAGAACAAAATAAAATCGTCATCGCATCAGGTGATGTCCATTACCTCGATAAAAAGGATGTTTTATATCGTGAAATTTATATCAGAACACCTCTCGTAGGTGGAGGTATTCATGATTTAGCACGCTATAATACCATGCCTGAACAATATTTTTTAACGACCGATGAAATGATGAAAGCCATGTCATTTTTAGGTCGTAAACTAGCCTATGAAATTGTCATTAAAAATACACATGTCTTAAATGATATGATTGATAGCATTCAAGCTTTTCCAAAACAGCTCTACTCTCTTCCTGATGATGCATTTAAAGATTTATTAGGTATTGAGAGTATTTCTGATGAAGTTAAACGTCTCGTTTTTGATAAGACGCAATATCTTTATGGTTCAACACCGCATCAGCTGGTTTTAGATCGTGTATCACGTGAATTAAAAAACATTATCGATAATGACTTTGCTCCTAACTATTATGTCTCGCATCTTTTAGTTAAAAAATCCTTGGATGAAGGCTATTTAGTCGGTTCAAGAGGATCTGTCGGTTCATCTTTAGTAGCTACACTTCTTGACATTACTGAAGTTAATCCTTTAAAACCTCATTACCGTTGTCCGAAAGGCGATTTTACAGTTTTTCATCTCACGGATGAAGAAATCCTTCACTATGGGATTACGCCTGAACAAAAAGCTTTTCAGCCTTTTATGAAAGGTGTTCAATCCGGCTACGATCTACCAACAAAGATGTGTCCTATTTGTGGTGAGAAATTAATAAAAGATGGTCATGATATCCCCTTTGAAACGTTCTTAGGCTTTGATGGAGATAAAGTGCCCGATATCGATTTAAACTTCTCAGGAGACTATCAAGCAACTGCACATGCGTATGTGAGAGAACTCATTGGTGAAGATCATACCTTTAGAGCAGGAACCATACAAACGGTTGCTGAAAGAAATGCCTTTGGTTATGTTAAAGGATATCTTGAAGATAAAAATATCCAAGTCAGAAGTGCACAGATTGAACGACTAGCCAAAAAGATTGAAGGTGTGAAACGTTCAACAGGACAACATCCAGGAGGCATTGTCGTCGTTCCTAAATCAAAAACAATTTATGATGTCACGCCTATCCAATATCCAGCAGATGATGTCAATTCTGAATGGAAAACAACTCATTTTGATTACCATTCATTTGAATCAAATCTCTTAAAATTAGATATTCTAGGTCATGATGATCCAACCATGATCAAATTTTTAATGGATTATGTTGAACTTCATCCCGATGAGTTTCCATTCAAACGTGCGCAAGATATTCCACTTGATGACCCTAAGGTCTACGAGCTATTTAGTGGAACTCAAGTCATCGGTGTTAAAGAACACGAGATCATGAGTGAAGTCGCATCTTATGCTATTCCTGAGTTTGGGACACCTTTTACACGACAGATGCTTATTGACACAAAACCTAAAACATTTGCAGGTTTAGTTAAGATTTCAGGTCTTTCACATGGTACTGATGTTTGGTTAAAAAATGCACAATCACTTGTCACAAGTAAAACAGAGTATGGTCAAATTCCATTTGATGATATCATCGGTTGTCGTGATGATATCATGGTTCAGCTCCAAGCTTTCGGTCTTGAACCACTACGTGCTTTTGAAATCATGGAGTTTGTTAGAAAAGGAAAACCTTCTAAAGATAAAGCAACATGGTTAACCTATGAACAAGAAATGCGTAAAAATAAAGTGCCTGATTGGTATATTTGGTCAGCAAGCCAGATCAAATATATGTTCCCTAAGGCACATGCTACAGCATATGTGATTATGGCGATGCGTATCGCTTGGTTCAAGGTATATAAGCCCTTACTCTTTTATTCAGGATTTTTTTCAAAAAGAGTGGATCAGTTTGATTATGAAGTCATGGTTGCTGGAGCGAATGCGATTAGAAATAAATTGGTTTCGCTCAATGAAACTTATAATTTGAAAGTTAAAGATGAAAATTTGATTGTGACACTTGGGGTTGCTTTAGAATTTGTGAAACGTGGGTTTAATTTTCTACCGATTGATATCAATAAATCCCATGCAACAACCTTTATGATGGAAGACAAAGGATTACGTATGCCATTTAGAGCCATTGATGGATTAGGCGAATCTGTTGCTTACGATATTGTTCAAAAAAGAGAAGAAAAAGCTTTTACATCACGAGATGATGTGAAAGAAAGAACACGTATTAACAAAACTGTATTTGAAAAGCTTGAAACATTTGGAGCATTTAAGGATTTAAAATCGGAAAATAATGTGATAGATGCCGGTTTGTTTGCACTTATTTAGGCTCTATTATATAATAGAGTCGTAAAAGAGGAGTTGATGATCATGCGTACTTCTAATCCAGTACTTCGTACATTAGAACGTAGTGAAGCTTATGTAGGCAGTGAAGCTGCAAGTTATCGTGGTATTGTCCTAAAGACAGGTCTCTTATTAGGCTCTGCAGTATTAAGTGGATTTTTGTTTTTGTATGCCATAACAAATAGTCTAATCGGTGTAGAGATGATTATTCCGATGCTGGTTGGCGCAATGATCTTAGCTTTTATTTCAGTCATTGTTGCATCAAGAAGCGTTCGATTAGCCGCACCATTTGCACTTATTTATGCATTATCTGAAGGTATCTTTCTCGGTTTATTAACCGTACTATTTGATGCCTATGCGCCAGGTGTTGCACTTGCTGCAGTGATCGCAACTTTTGCTATTTTCACCGTGATGTTATTCTTGTACAGTTCAAGAACGATTCGTGTTACACCACGATTTAGACGCATCATGTACTCTGTCATTTTAGGTATTTTATTCTTTGCAGTCTTAGGATTACTCTTACCACTCTTTGGTGTTAATATTGCATTTGGTGAACCTATCATTCTTTTAATTAGTGGTGTGTTTATCGTTGTTGGTGCTTTGATGTTAACCTTAGATTTCGATCGTGCTGAAATGATCGTTGAAGGTGGTATGGATAAATCTTATGAATGGATGGTTGCTGTTGGTTTAATGGTAACAATCGTTTGGATTTATGTTGAATTGCTCAGATTCTTAGCGATTATTGCTAACAGTCGTAGATAATAAATCGTAGAAAAGAAGTAGTAATCAAGTTCTATTTTGTAAAGCGAGTATGGGAAGGTGTAAGCCATATCAAAACACTTGATGAATTCATCTTGGAGAGGTGCTAACCACACCCGGCAAGTCCCCGTTACGGATATTGAGTGCTAGAACATTGTTCTAGAACTAAGGTGGTACCGCGTTAAAACGTCCTTAGAGTTTTCTTAAGGACGTTTATTTTTTATGAATAATGGAAAGTAGGTAATATGATGAAAGATCAGCTAATGCAATTAAAAAATGAAGCGATTAAACAGATTGAAGCCGCAGATTCACTTGAAAAAGTGGATGAAGTTCGTATTCAATATTTAAGTAAGAAGGGTGAAGTTTCTCTTCTGATGGGAAAATTAAGGGATTTATCACCAGAAGAAAGACCTGCTTTTGGGGCTTTAGTCAACGAGGTTAAATCTGATTTAGAAAAAGCTTTATATGAAAAGAAAACCATGTTGGAACAAGAGGCGTTACTTAAGCTTTTAGAACAAGAAAAAATTGATGTTACACTTCCTGGATACCAGTTTTATCAAGGTAATATACATCCACTCAATCAAGTCATTGAAGATGTTGAAGACCTTTTTATTGGCTTAGGTTATGAGGTTGCTGAAGGTCCTGAGTTAGAAAATGATCATTACAATTTTGAAATGATGAACTTGGATAAAGATCATCCAGCTCGAGCTATGCAGGATACGTTTTATGTTGATGAAACACATTTGCTAAGAACGCACACATCACCTGTACAAGCACGTTCAATGCTCAAAAAGAAGGGACAACCACTTCGTATCATTTGTCCTGGAAAAGTTTATCGAAGAGATGATGATGATCCGACACATAGCCATCAATTCATGCAAATCGAAGGTTTAGTCATTGATGAAAAGATTACATTTGCTAACCTTAAAGATGCACTTTTAACGATGGTTAAACACCTTTTTGGTGAAGAAAGAGTCATCCGTTTAAGACCATCTTATTTCCCATTTACAGAACCTTCAGTAGAAGTCGATGTCAGCTATCAAAAGAAAGATGGCACGATCGGTTGGATTGAGGTATTAGGTGCTGGTCAAGTTCATCCCAATGTTCTACGAATGGGTGGATATGATCCAGAAAAATATCAAGGCTTTGCTTTTGGTATCGGTGTCGAACGTTTCGCTATTCCAAAGTATGCCATTGACGACATTCGTCATTTTTATACCAATGACTTAAGATTCTTAAGTCAGTTCAAGGGGGTAAATCGATGAAAATCATAGAATCGATTCTTAAGAATTGGATTGAAGTGCCTGCCAACATCTATGAATTAACCAACCAAAAAATCATTGAAGTTGAATCTTTTAAATTGATGAACGAAGCAACTAATCTCGTCATTGGTAAAGTTTTAACATGCGAGGATCATCCCAACTCAGATCATCTTCATGTGACAACCGTTGATCTTGGTGATCGTGTTGAACAAATTGTATGTGGTGCACCGAATGTTGGTAAAGATCAATATGTCATTGTTGCGCAAGTTGGAACTGTTTTACCAGGTGACTTTCAAATTAAAGCATCAAAGATCCGTGGTGTTGAGTCCAATGGTATGATTTGCTCTCTCCATGAATTGGGGTTAGAAGAAAGTTTAATCCCTGATGATTTCAAAGATGGCATCTTCTATTTTGACCAACCGAAGACATTAGGTAAACCAGCACTTCCAGAACTTGCATTAGAGGGTTTTGTTATGGAACTTAAGTTAACACCTAATCGTGCTGATTTATTATCACATGTAGGTTTTGCTTATGATCTTGCATCAATGACCGGAAGTAAAATCAAAAAACCAAATTATCAAATTTCTGAATCAGATAAAAAGAATCCGATAAAAGTCACGATCGAAACCAAAGGTTGTGGTTTATATCATGCCCGTCACTTTGAAAACATTAAAGTGAAAGAGTCACCATGGTGGTTAAAAAATGCATTGATGGCATCTGATATTCATCCGATTAATAACGTTGTTGACATTTCGAATTACGTTTTAATTGAATATGGAACACCACTTCATATGTTTGATTATGACAAACTCCAATCCGATCATATCCTTGTTAGAAGCGCAAAAGAAAATGAAGAAGTCGTTACATTAGATGATGAAAAGCGTGTTCTAAAGAAAAGTGATGTTGTCATCACCAACACAAAAGAAGTGATTGCTATTGGTGGTGTCATGGGATTGAAAAATACCATGATTGATGATTTAACCACATCTGTTGTTTTGGAAGCTGCATATTTCGATCCTAAAACCATTCAAAAAACGGTAAAACGATTAGGTTTAAGAAGCGAATCATCGCTTCGTTTTGAACGAGGTGTTGATCCAAGTCGCGTCATTGAAGGCATGCATCGTGCAACAGAACTTATGATTGAACTTGCAGAAGCTAAAGTTTCTTCTGGCATAACAACAACCATAAACGCATATCCTGAAAACAAAGAAGTAAGAGTTCCTAAAACTTACTTTAATGAAGCCTTAGGTGTTCATATTTCTGAAAATGAATTATTAAACTATTTCGATGCATATCAATATCAATATCGCATAGAAGGCGAAACCTATATTTTAAAAGCCCCATCCTATCGTAATGATCTTGAAATCAAAGCTGATTATCTCGAAGAAATTGCACGTATGTATGGACTTGATCGCATACCGACAACACCTTTTGATAAACCGCTACCTGGATCGTTATCATTTAAACAAAAGCGTTTGAGACATATCAGACATCACTTAGCCAATTTAGGTCTTTATGAAGCGATCACTTATTCGTTATTAGATCAAAACGATGTTCATTTATACAACATCAAAGGTGAACCGGTTTCCATCCTTATGCCTCTATCAGAAGATAAGAAGACATTAAGACAATCACTTGTTCATGGTCTTTTAGAAACGATCTCGTTTAACCAATCACGTCGCGTTGATGATGTTGCAGTTTTTGAAATTGGTAATTGCTTTGCAAAAGATCAAGAAGATCTCCATCTCGCACTGGCTATGTCTGGTGTTTGGCACGAAAATCCATGGCAAAAAAACAATTTAAAGCCTGATTTCTATCTTGTCAAAGGCCTCCTCGAATCCATCTTTAAACCACTAGGTATCGCATTTAAATATCAAGCATCTCAAAAGGTGAATGGCTATCATCCTTACCGCCAAGCTGAAATTTACTATAAAGATCACGTGATTGGCACGATTGCTGAGCTTCACCCATCTGAAGAAAAAAGACTTGGTATTGATCATACCGTTATCGCTGAAATCAATCTCAAGCATTTACTCAATGAAAAACAAGACGTCATGTATGAAGCTGTATCAAAATATCCAAGTGTTACCCGTGATTTAGCAATTGTGATTGATGAAGATATCACAGCACAATCCTTGATTGATTTAATTAGTCAAACAGTCAGAAAGAATTTAGTCTCCATTGATGTCTTTGATGTCTACCAAGGTAGTCATATTGAAAAGGGTAAAAAGTCTATGGCATTCTCTCTTGTTCTCAATGATAAAGACAAGACATTGAGTGCCGATGATGTGGAACAACTCATGAAAAAGATTATCAATCGTTTGACGTATACCTACAAAGCAGTCATTCGTAACTAAAACCTGATTCGTCAGGTTTTTTAGTTTATTAAGCAGTAAAATCGTGTATAATAATAAAAGGTGATAGTATGTTAATCTATAATCTAACTCATGAAGAGTTAGTTCAATTTTTACAAGAACACGGGGAAAAGAAATACCGTGCAGATCAGATTTGGCAATGGCT
>JAVEQT010000126.1:0-2855 GCA_034007485.1 Acholeplasmataceae bacterium | reverse complement strand
AAAGAAATGATGCTTTTATATCTTATAAATTCATTGATTTATGCTATAATTGACATAATCAAACACAAAGAGGGAGAACATAATTATGAAAAAATTACTTGTATTTTTATTACTTGTAACTTTATCGTTCGGCATTTACGCCTGTAAGGAAGATGTGCCAACCGTCGTAGAGTTACCAGAGTATACTGTCACTTTCCAATCCGTTGGAGGAACTGCCATTGATGCATTGACGGTTACTGAAGGAAGTCTGGCTACTGAACCTGGTGATCCAAACAAGACGAATGCTGAGTTCAGATATTGGTATTTAACCAAAGATAGTGAGCCTTATGATTTTTCAACACCAATTACTAAAAATATCATACTCACAGCTTTATGGTCTGAACCAGATGTTACACTTGCAACATCACGCACAATTGATTTTGAAAACTTGACAACTGAGTATGATGTAGCTGATGGTACACTCGATTTATTCTTTCCAGAAAATGGCAATGTGCCTTACGTTAAAATTTCAGAGTATTTTGATCTTTTAACAGGCTTTGTTGATCCAGAAGTCGATTTCACATTTACTGAAACAGCTGATTCATTAACTATTTTCTATCAATATTATGATGAAGAAGAAGATATTACATATGATTTAGAATGTATCTTTGATGTAGAAAAGAACCTCATTACAACCAATGATCCTGGATTCTATTGGGCATACATTTATTCTACAGAAACAAATTATGGAAGAAACATTGAATACCTTTATGACTATGAAATGAATGAAGAGATTGAAGGCACGAATGTTGTCTACAACTTAAATAAATACAATTTAGATCTCGTCTTTCATGATGACGCTGTCTTAGCACCTTATTATTTAGTCAATCAACTTTTTGCTGGTTCAAGCTATTACAATGTTTACTTTAGTGGTGATAAACTCTATGGTGTTTATGGTCAAGTTTCATCATCTGATCCAGAATATTCAAAGATTCGTCGTTCATCACTCAATAACACAACGCCACCAGCTGATGTCTTATTGCATTCATACAACCAATTAGCATTTAACTTAGACTATTTCTATGGACTAAAAGATTATAAAGATATTTCTTCATTCTATACGCTTTTAGCTCCTATTCGTACACAACTGCTTTCACCTGATTATGAAGTTGTTTCACAAACGATTGCTGATTTATTGTTGAAGACAATCGATGAACCTCATACATCGTATGGCTTTTCTGGAGTCTATGCATCAACAAGATATAATCCACCAACAAATTCATTAGCATTTTATGGTGAGAGATTTAATGATTGGTATATGGAAGGTCTTTATGGCGTTGATGATGTTATCTCAGCGAAATGGAATGTTCCTGATACTTTTAGTGGATGGGCAGCAAACTCACCACTTCGTCCTAAATATTGGTTGATTGATGATACTTCTGCTGTGATTTCATTTGATTCATTTACAACATCTGATATCGAAGAAACATTAGAATGGTCTGATGAAGCTTATCAAGCCATCTTTGATGAAGAAAGTATTTTACCTGCAATCACTGGAGGTTCACGTTATCTTGTCTATAATCAATCAGATGATGATCATGATATTTCAGAAACACTCATGTGGGGATTAGATAACACTTTTGTAAATACATATGCTGCACAACTTACTGGTGCAGGTTGGACTCTGGTTAATGAATCAACAACACAATCTGATTATCATGCAGCTGGTTATTATACAAAGACAATTAACGATGTTGTCTATATGGCAACCGTAGCGTATAACAGTACGTATTCAACAGCGTATATTGGCTTAACTACAACTATTCCTGCAACATTTGATGCAGATTGGAAAATTACTAGTGACATCTTTGGATTAATTGAAAGTGATTCTGCTGTGTATTTAGAAGTCATGATTAATGAAGTTAAAGAAACTTATCCAAATGTTACAAAACTTGGTATTGATTTAACATTTAATACAGGCGGTAATGTCGGAGCTCTTTATCGTATTATCGGTTTAATGACTGATCAACCATTTGCAGTAAGTGGTATGAACCGTGATACCTATTCCTATTCAACAACTTATATTACAACATCATACGACTCTTACACTGAATTTGACTGGTTCTTATTAACAAGTTTTGCTACATTCTCTGCAGCAAACGAAATGGCAACCATCTTTAAACAAAACAGTATTGGTTTAATTATCGGTGAAGTTACTGGTGGTGGTGCATGTTCGATTACGCCAATCCTTCTACCTGATGGTACATTCTTCACGATGAGTAGCAACAACATTAACACACTACGTCTAGCAGATGGTACTTATCAAATCAATGAAGACGGTATTACACCAGATCATATCATTCCACAAGAAGATCTTTATGACAATGCTGTACTTGCTGGTATTTTAAACGGTAACTAAAAATTTTACGATATATATGAAAGAGGGTGATGCATATCAACTCAAAACAAATCATTAAAAAACGAAATATCTTTCTTGGTATTTTTGTCTTGATTACATCATTATTTATTGTTGCAATCGCCCTTGTTTTCATTCGTGTTAAAGATTACAACACGATGACTTTAGTCAATATCATTTTAGTTTCTGGACTGATTGCAACAAGCTTGGTCTTTAGAGGAACGCTGTATGGCTATAACAATATGGTTAGAATCGCAAGAATCATTCTCAATCAAGCAAAACCTGTTAGCTATACACAAAATCCTGTTAAGGATGTTAAGATTGTTTCTAACAAAGGCTTTAAACGCTTTATTGAAACTGACAAGTTTAGTATTTACTACACGCATACACAAGATGATATCATTAAGATTAAAAAGATATGGCGTTTGACAATTATTATTTTGATCAATGATCAAAAACT
>JAVEQT010000125.1:0-2859 GCA_034007485.1 Acholeplasmataceae bacterium | reverse complement strand
CTCACGAAATATTGAACATGTGTTATTTGATCTTTCCATCCCGTTGTCTTATAGAACAGTCTTGTTTCACTTAAAGGAGTACCTGATGGTGTGTATATTGTATACGCATAATGTTTAATCGATGTAAGGTTTCCTCGATTGTCATCTGTGTTTGAGTCGCTGTAGTCATCATAAGTGTATAAAATAGTTCTTCATTGAATTAATCGTATTTTAAAAATTGAATAGTATGTATTAACACTGGAATATTAGATTAAAATCTTAATGCCATAAAACTCATTTTTTTCCTGTATTTGATACTTTATAACATCTACAAGTAAACTTAATTCTTTCTTCATCGTATATAACCAAACTTTTCTTGCCTTGTCCCAAATGTCTGCTTTTTGACTGTAAATATCAATTCTAAAGGCTAATAAATCATCCATCACTGTGCTAAATTTCTTTGAATAAAAATAATCCCATTCACCTCTCTGAGGAAGATTATATATTGTAAAACAACCATCTTCATTATAAAAACTATACGTGTATACAGTAAAATAACTATTATAAACATTTTTAAATGATTGTTCTTTAAATTCAAATCCATATCTCTTTAGAAAGTTAAACTTTATTCCAATGTTCATCCGTTTCACCCCTTATAGACATTTAATGCAAATCAATTATAAAATATTCTTCTAATTGCTCTTAATACATTTTTGATTTTTGCTGTTCCAGCGACAAATCTTTCTGAATATACCGTGAATCGACTAAAGTTATACATCGCTATTCCTGCTCTACTTGCATCCATTCCAATATCGATAAATCGTGCTCCCATTAAGGAGTTTGTTGCAATGTAAACCATATTGTCAAAATAACCTATAGCTTTTGCCCATTTGCTACTTACCATTGCAATTTCATCATAATATTGAAATCCTTTATAATAAAGTGCACCAATTTCATCAGCAAATGGAATAACACGTTTCATGTTTTGTCCGATTACAATTAAGTCTTGTCCGCGATTAACGAAATTTGTAGCACTTATGATGTCATCAGCTTTAGATATAGTCTTTGCTCCTTTTCCTATACCCGGTATAAATGGAATAGCTAAAAATGCCAAATCAAGAGCAAACCAACCGGCATTTTCCCATGTGGGATCATTGATTAAATCTACTAATCCCCAAACGGTAAATCCTATATCAATTAAAGTTTCCCAGAAATTTCCACTAGGATCTACATACATCACTGGATTGTTTCCACAATAAGCATAGAGGTTTAACCCTTGTCCACTTGAGGGATCCAAATAGTTGATCGAATCCGCACTGATGAATCTTCCAATGCTCGGATCATAATACCTTGCGTTGAGATAGTAAAGTCCTGTTCCACTGTCGAATCGATAGCTTCGATAGCGGTATGGATTGGCATTGGCTATGCCCAATCCACTGTCCCACTGATAGACAATATTACCCCACGCATCATATCTGTATTTTGCTACCGTGGTACCCGATGCATCAACGATTTCTATGATATCTCCCTGCAGGTTTTTGATGTAGAAGTATTCATTCCCGAGATAATTCATCGATATATGAAATTCATCAACATCATTTAGGGTTAACTACTCATTTTTTATACTCATCAATTAACTCGTTTAATTTATCTACATTTTGACTATCCATGATTAATTCTTCCCATTTGATTTCCGTTCTATTTGCGTCATATTTGACGATTAAACTAGATGTTACAATGTCAAAATCACCGCTATTATATGTGATTTTTACGCATATTGCATCATCAATCGTACCTGGATCTCCAAACAAGGCTATAACATAACTTATTTCACCTAATTTTTCTAAAAACACTTCATCCTCATTCTCTTTTAACTCATAAATTACTTCATATTCTAAATCCCATTGGGAAATAACATGTATAATCTCGACGCTTGCAACATCTTCACGTATTGAATAATAGATGAAGTTTTTTTCTTTTGCGCAAGACGATAAACATACTATGATGAATAATAAGGCTACTATACTTATTGTTTTCTTCATATTTTTATACCTAGTTTCATAATTTTCTATGGCCACAATGAAGGACATGGTATTGGGAGTGTAATAATGTTATTTCTTGAATATCTGAACACATAATTCATTGCTTCTTCATCGGTCATACTATATTGATTTGAATGCCTGTGGACCCCACCTAATATATCTGCTGAATGTTCCCAAGGTTGAGCATAATATCTTGGTGTATTTTTCATATACCCCATGAGTGAGGGTATTGCTATATAAATTATATAATTTGCTGTTCCCATCATTTTTTCTTGTTGTGTATGTCCCCATTCATGTTTCACTGTTGAAGGATTTGATTCATTAATATTTAGAAAGATTATTCCAAAAATAGCACATGATGTCCCTGGCATAGAATGACGTATAACAAGGTTACCTTTGTAAAATGAAAAATAATTTGATTCGAGTACGGCCTGTTCACTATCATTACTTACACTAATATTGTTCATATCTTCCTTGATTTTTTTGAAAACATTTTTAATGGATGTATAGATTTTTAAGGCTTGTTTGATAAATATGGGTGAGATGACTACAAAATTCCCACTTGGATCTACATACATCACTGGATTGTTTCCACAATAAGCATAGAGGTTTAACCCTTGTCCACTTGAGGGATCCAAATAGTTGATCGAATCCGCACTGATGAATCTTCCAATGCTCGGATCATAATACCTTGCGTTGAGATAGTAAAGTCCTGTTCCACTGTCGAATCGATAGCTTCGATAGCGGTATGGATTGGCATTGGCTATGCCCAATCCACTGTCCCACTGATAGACAATATTACCCCACGCATCATATCTGTATTTTGCTACCGTGGTAC
>JAVEQT010000124.1:0-2869 GCA_034007485.1 Acholeplasmataceae bacterium | reverse complement strand
AGGAACTGCATTTTGTTAAGAGAGTAAAACAAGTAAAAAAATGGTATGCTAAAGGTATAAACATTCTCTACAAGGAGGAAACACATATGGCTAAAGATTATGATTTATTGTCGAAAGAGGAATTGATAAAAATCATCAATGATCAAGAAAAACATATCAAACAACTTATGATGGATTCAAATCAAGAGTATTTTATCACTTTTCCGTGGGCTGGTAATTTAGGTCAATGGTATTGGTTTTATGACACCAACAAAGTAACATTTAATGATAAAAAGGTATCGACATTAGGATACAATCCAGATAATATTGGAACCATTGGTTTTGAATTTTTCACAAGTAAACTACATCCGGATGACTATGATCATGTGATGAAAAGCATGAAAGATCATCTCATGGGTTTATCAGAAGCCTATGAAGTGGAGTATCGTATTAAACATAAAGAAGGTTATTATCTATGGTACTATGATCGCGGTGTTGTTACTAAGCGAGATGATAAAGGAAATCCAGTCACATTACAAGGCATTGTTTTTGATATCACCGAAACGAAGAAGATAGAAGAGAGATTAAGATATCTTTCAGAACGAGATGAATTAACACATTTCTATAATCGTCGCATGTTCTTTCATAAGCTTGAACAACTTGTAACAGAAAAAATTCCATTCTCACTTCTTATGTTTGATATCGACTATTTCAAGCATATCAATGATCAATACGGACATTTAGTTGGTGATGATGTTTTAAGAAGAATCTCACATTTTATATTTGAAGAGATGGGCTATATCAATCAAACATATCGTTATGGTGGAGAAGAGTTTTTTATCCTATTACCCCATAAAAACATTAAAGAAGCCAAAGCTATTTCACAACAAATACATCAAGGAATTCAACACATCATTTTCCCAGAAGTCAATCAAGTAACGGTAAGCATGGGTGTTGTTGAACATCATGTAAATGAAACAATAGATGACATTGTTAAGCGTGTAGATGACTACATGTACCAAGCAAAAAGAACAGGAAGAAACAAAGTTATTTCAGAGTAAATATCAGTGTTTTTAACATGGTATTTATAAGTTATTCATCAAGAATAAAATTGTTATACATTCGTCAAAAATTTGATACCATTTTTTTTGGATTTTGCTATAATGTTTAGTGGGTCAAAGGAGATGAATGATATGCAGGTCATGGGTAGAAATTACAAAGGTAAACACCTTAAGAAAAACCAACTTAAAAAAGCCAAATTAGCTGGCAAAAAAGTGATTCGAAATAAAATAGCAAAAAGCTAATAAAAAAAGGACACCAGTCCTTTTTTTATTCCTTTGCTAAGCGATTTATTGCATGATAATCAAGGCGATAAGTTATCCAATCAGACAGTGGTTTTGCTCCCAATGACTCATAAAAATTTCGTGATGACTTATTCCAATCTAGACACATCCAATCCATTCTTTCACACCCACGATTTAAAGCAAGTTGAGCAAGATATTTGAAGATGATTTTTCCGAATCCTTTACCACGATACGCCTCATCAATATATAGATCTTCGAGATAGAGATTTCCTTTGCCTAAAAAGGTTGAATAGTTATGAAAATATAAAGCAAATCCAATAGGTATATGCTGATATTCAGCAATGATAACCTCAGCTTGTTTAAGTTCAAATAGTGATACCTCAAGATCTTTAACTGTTGCTCTCATGACATCTTCACACTTCTCATAAATAGCTAACTTATGAATGAATGATAAAATCAGTGCAGCATCCATTTTTTCTGTGCTTCTGATCACAAAATCTTGATTTTTTGATTGATATAATATCATGTTGTCCTCCTAAATTCTATCCTAAAACTATTGTATCAAAAAATGAAGTCATTGCCGTGCAAATTATGTTATAATTCGAAAGAAGGGTGTGACATCATGATTGTATTGGTCGGAGCAAGTGCAAGTGGCAAAACAGAACTTGCTAAAACATTATATCAAACGTATGGTTATTCTAAATGTGTAACAACGACAACAAGACAGCCAAGAGAAAATGAAATCGATGGAAAAGACTACCATTTTGTAACTAGACAGTATTTTCAAATGCTCATCGAACAAGATGCTTTTTATGAGGTAACACATTATAATGATAACATCTATGGTATCCAAAAAAAGGATGTCAATGTCAATGGTGTTGTTATCGTTGATCCACATGGTGCGAATACACTCGTATCAAAAGCTGCAGAAGATGTTTTTGTTGTTTATGTTGAAACTAACAAAGAAACACGAGAAAAGCGCATGAAGCTTCGTGGTGATTCACAAGATGCGATAGCTATAAGGTTAGATACAGACGATCACATTTTTGACAAAAGCGCATTTATTCGTATCGATCGATGGTTAAGAAATGAACATCATACCATTGCTGAACTCGCTAAAGATGTACATGATAGCTATCAACAATTCATACGTAAGAATTAGAATAATATTCATGTCATTTGTGATAGAATAGACTTGATATAAATAGGAGGGGTACTTATGAAAAAACTAAAGTATTTCATGTTATTGTTTCTTTTAATTACCTTAGTAGGTTGTAAAAACGATGAAGGACTGATCAATGATCCAGGTAATGACGATTCAGAGGTGGTCATCTTAGCTGATGATATTCCCAACAGAAAAATCATTTATGAAGTTGATATGAGTATTAATGTTTCCAATATTAATGATGTAATCAATGATTTGCCATCACGTTTAGAAGCAGATGAATGGTTTGATAGGGAAACAGTTAGTGGAAGTAGTGCATATTATACCATCAGAATCAAAACAGAACGTTTAGATGCATTTATTGATGGCATCAAAGAAGATTATGCGATTAATCGATTTGAAAAAAGTGGTACGGATATAT
>JAVEQT010000123.1:0-2952 GCA_034007485.1 Acholeplasmataceae bacterium | reverse complement strand
ATTATATAATATGTTCCCACACCAGAAAAAGTCTGGAATTGGGGAACATAAAATGGCTAAAAATATGTTTCCGACATACACGAACCGACAAATTTTCGAGCAATCAGATATACTCCACGCATGTAGAGTCTATCATGTTGCTTTCATTAAAATAGCACTTGTTATATACTTGACAACACTCTCTTTTCCCACCCAATTTATAAAAACCAGTCATCAGATGACCTTCATAGGTATCCGATGATTTTTTGTCTATCTTTGCAAATTTCGTCCATTGTGGGAACAAATTTTTTGATGGAAAATAGCTTTTATTGTCCGAATGGTTGTCTAACGCAACATAACTCGAGTATAATCTACATCATTAATAAGACAAACTGCACAAAAGAGTTGAATAAAAATACAAGTTCTTGCAAAAAATATCAACAGTTCAATTGTATATGTTGAAATGTTTATTGATATAAACGCGTTAGTATGCTAAAATGATATTGAATAAAATTGCAAGAACATGCATATAATTTCAATAGGGGTTATAAGATGAGAATTAATAGAGAGAAATATCTTAATGAGCTAATAAGTAAAATGCATAACAGAATGATTAAGATAATCACAGGTATAAGAAGATGTGGGAAGTCTTATTTATTAAATGAAATATTCTTTGAGTATCTCATTTCGTCAGGTATTAATGAAAATCATATTATAAGGATTTCACTAGAGGATTTGGAAAATGAACATTTAACAAATGCACACGTTATAAATGAGTATGTTAAGTCACTCATCACAGACGATCAAATGTATTATTTGATTGTAGATGAAATCCAGCAAGTTGACCGCTTCGTACCGCTTTTAAATGGATGGTTGAAAATCAAGAATTTAGACGTTTATGTAAGTGGCTCAAATTCTAGATTTTTATCGAAGGATGTGATTACAGAGTTTAGAGGAAGAGGCGATGAGATTTATGTGTCTCCGTTAACTTTTAAAGAATATTACGAAGCTCGAGGTATAGACTTCGATGCCGCATGGAATGAATATATCATTTATGGTGGGATGCCTTTTGTATTATCGAGAAGAACAAATGAGCAAAAATCTAAGTACTTAAAAGATCTGTTTAATGAAATATACATTAAAGATATCAAAGAAAGATATGGAATAAGAAATGATTCACAATTAGAAACGCTTCTTAATATCGTTTCATCTTCTATTGGTTCCCTAACCAACCCATCAAAAATAGAAAATACATTCAAGAGTGTGAAACAAGAAACACTTTCGAGAAATACAATTGAAAGTTATTTGGATATATTAGAAGATACATTTTTAATCAAGAAAGCAAACCGCTATGATATTAAAGGAAGAAAATATATTAATACACCTTCAAAATACTATTTCGTTGACATGGGACTTAGAAATGCTCGTTTAAACTTCAGACAATTAGAAGACACGCACATGATGGAAAATATCATTTTTAATGAACTTATTCATAGAGGATATAATGTTGATATCGGAGTTGTTGAAGTCAGTGAGAAAAATGAAAATGGCAATTATGTAAGAAAGTCTCTTGAAATTGATTTTGTTGCTAATATTACAAATGATAAAATCTATGTTCAATCGGCATATCATTTACCAAATGACGAAAAGATGAGACAGGAGATTAGACCTTTTCTTAATGTTGATGATTCATTCAGGAAATTCATTATTGTAAGAGATAACATTGATGTTAGAAAAGATGACTACGGCATTACAACAATCGGTTTGAAACACTTTCTTTTGAGTGATGATCCATTGAGGTTTTAAAGCTTTAAAAGTGAACATTTGATTAAGAACATATGATATTAATATCCATTTTGGATTGGTGTGATAAACTATCAATTGATTATACCTTATTGACATATTCAACACACCATTTAAAAAATAAAGGAAATGTGGGAGGAAATGATGATTAATCGAGCTAAACTAGTTGAAATCATTAAACCATGGGCATTAAGCAAACCACATATTTGTGCTGCATGGGAAGGTGGTTCAGCTGCAACAAATCGTATGGATCAATATTCTGATTTAGATTTAACCTTAGTCGTTGATGATGATAAAGTAGAGGATACTTTCACTGATTTTGAAAGTTTTTTAACTAATCAATTCCAAATCATTCGAAAATATCGCTTACCAGAGCCTGCATGGCATGGTTTTTCACAATGTTTTTATCAGATTGACCAACTTACACCCTATCTCTATTTAGACATAGCAGTTATGAAAAAAAGTCAGCCAGAAAAATTAATGGAAGAAGATCGTCATGGGATTGCGCATGTATGGATTGACAAAGATAATATTTATCATCCATCTCCATCAAGCAAAGAGGTCATCAATCAACGTGTCAATAAAATGATTGAATCCATTAAACAAACTGATTTTATCATGATGATCGAAATTGAAAAAGGCATTGAACGTGGATTATTTCTCGATGTTTTTCCAACTTACTACAGTTTTATCGGTCGGCATATGGCTATTTTACTAAATGCATTACACAGACCAGAAAAAGTGGATTTCGGATTAAGATATGCACAGCTAGATTATGATAATGAAGACAGAGAATTGATAGAAAAAGCATTGAAAGTAAGTAACATTCATGAATTAAAAGACAGTTTTGATAAAATCAAAGCTAGATACAACAATCTTTTATCTCACTTTGATAATAATCGAAAGGATTAATATATGGGAAAAGTCATTGGTTTGGGTGGGGTTTTTATTCATCTGCAAGGAGATACGAAGACATTGTATGATTGGTATGAGAAGCATTTAGGTTTATCGTTTTCTCAGTACGGATCAGGTTTTATTCAAGGACAACAATTGATGGTCATCACCTTTAAAAGAGATGATAATCCTCATATGCCATACCTTAATTTTAGAGTGAATCACATCGATGAACTAATCAATCATCTCAAAGATGAACAGGTTGAAATACTATCT
>JAVEQT010000122.1:0-2971 GCA_034007485.1 Acholeplasmataceae bacterium | reverse complement strand
ATTAACATCGGTGTTCAAGGCTTAATCAACTATGCAACAAAAGCGTATGGAACAGACGCTTATAGCTTGGTCAATTAGCAGACACGAGTCTGCTTTACCCAAGAAGCCCCCACTTCTAATGAGTTTTTATTAAGTGGTGGGAGTAGTTCACCAAAGTGTTTTTCAAACAAAAGATCCTTATGTCATGACCTATGGAGATTATAAAGAAGATCCCAATTATCAAGCTCCAGATCATATCAAACATTTAATCATGCACACTGAAATTGAAATCTTTGGTTCCAAAGTCATGGTTTCAGATACACCCAAAGGATTTGATTTTGATTTTATCTTGGGTAACAATTTCTCACTTGCTGTGACATCAAAAGACAAAGAACATATGAAACATGCATGGGAGTTATTAAAAGAAGGAGGAAGGGTGATCACAGATCTTGGCGTTCAACCTTTTGTTCCTTATTATGGCTACTTAATAGATAAGTTTGGTGTTGGTTGGCAATTTATTAGCGAACAATAACTCACAAATAAATCGGATGTTTTGCAATTAAACCTCCAATCGAGCAAACGGAGGTTTTTTATTTGATAAGAATGATTTCATCTGTAATAAGTGAGAAAACACATAATACAGAATATGTTTTATTACTCTACATGTATGGTAGAGTGAAGGTGGACATAAAAATGAAAAATAATGAAAATGTTTTCAATCGTGTTACAAAGGAGTTGGATAAAATGAAATTATTCAAAATGAATCACATCTTTAAAATTTTAACGGTCATACTTTCAATGAGTTTATTGTTCACAATAATTGGTTGTTCAAAAGAAACTGATGATTCAATATCAGTTACAAATATAACAATAACAGCACAAGGTGGTAATAATTTGATTGCCATCCACACGGGCACATTACAACTAAGTGCAACATTGATGCCAACGAATGCATCTAACAAACTTGTTACATGGTCAATGACTAATGGCACAGGATCAGCTACGATTAATCAAGATGGTCTAGTGACTGCGGTTATTAACGGAACTGTCACAGCAAAGGCAACATCAAAGAGTAATGCAGATGTAAGTGCTGAACTGGTGATTACGATATCTAATCAAGTCACTGACAACACCGCACCACTAGCTGCAAAGATCACATCATCAAATGAAAATATTGATCAAACTATGGTTGGAACAAGTTCAGATCAATTTGTTTCTAGTGTTAAGTGGGTTCTATTAAGCGATCGAACCATCTATCAACAAGCAATCACTAATGCACAAGCAAGATTATCTTCAATACCACTAACCGATACAGAAGTTGCAGATGCTGTTAATGTACTAGAAGCAGCTACCGTTGTATTCAACGCGAGTAAGCAAGATGGAACCAAAATTATCGCAAATATCGATTTAGGTACTGCAGATAATTTCGTCTTATTATCTAAAACAGGCATTTCAGTTACTGGTGCAGCAATGGTCACCGGTGACATAGGCATTAGTCCCGCTACTGCATCATACATCACTGGTTTTGGATTAATCATGGATAGTAGCAATGAGTTTTCAACATCATCACTCGTTGTAGGTAGTATATTTGCAGCAGATTATCTCGTAAGTACACCTGCGACATTAACACAAGCAATCAGTGATATGATGACTGCTTATAATGATGGCGCTGGAAGAACATCAGATTATACTGAACTTTATACGGGTGATTTAAGCGGTAAAACTTTAACCACAGGTGTATACATGTGGAGTAATGATGTGTTAATTAATACAGACTTTACACTTACAGGTTCATCGACTGATATCTTTATTTTTAAGATTGCTGGCACATTAACTATGGCAGCAAATACACAAATTATATTATCAGGTGGAGTTTTATCTGAAAATATCTATTGGGTAGTTGCAGATACTGTAGCAATCGGAGTTGGTGCAGATTTTAAAGGAGTTATATTATCGATGACAAATGTCAGCATGAATACTGGATCAACAATATCAGGCATGATTTATGCTCAAACAAGTATATCTCTTGATGCTACTATTGTAACGAAACCTTAATTAAAGGCTAAAATTAATACAATTTGAATCAAGGAAGAAAACTAGTTGTTTCTTCTATTATGAATAGATGATTTATCGGAGGAATATTATATGTATATTATTTTATGGTTATTATTTGGAGCATTTATTGGGTGGATAGCGAGTATCATTATGAAGAAAAACCGCAGTATGGGTTTAATAGCAAATATTGTTATAGGGCTTGTAGGATCAGCGCTTGGACTTTGGTTGATGGAACTTTTAGGATTTGGTACTGCTGACGCTTTTTCACTGGTCGGTATGCTCGTTTCTATCGGTGGAGCAGCACTATTAATCGCTGCAATTTCAGCAATCATTAAAAGATAAAAGTGAAGCAATTAAGTAAAGTCGATTTTAGAATTGCAAACTTCATTATTGGTTTAATTGCCGTTTTTATGATTTTTTTACCAACACTCATTCTTAAAGATTCTGAAACATCATTTTCAGGTTTAGAAATTGCTCTGGGAAAAGAATTCGCAAGTTTGGGATCACTAGCAAGTGGTGAGATTGCGTTTAATCCTATTGTATTGTTAGCATTTGTTCTACCACTTATAGGTGCGTTAATACCGTTTTTTACAGGTAAAGTTAATTTCATATCAACATGTGTTTATGCAGTTGCAGCAATCTTAATATTTGCTATTCCTGAATTTACAACAGTGACTGTCACAATATTAGGAAATGTCAATGAAGTGGATGTTGAATGGACATATGGTATTGGATTAATTTTTGCTGCCTCACTTTCAATTTTAGGAGTTATCTTAGGGTCTTATAATCTATATGTGTCTCAAAAAACAAAGTAAAGAATAAACAACATTGTTACTAAGTACTAAAAAAGCTCTTTAGATAGGATACTTAAAATGTATCTTAACTACAGAGCTTTTATGTGTTTTAATAGTTATGGTATAATTTAGATAGATTAAAC
>JAVEQT010000121.1:0-2973 GCA_034007485.1 Acholeplasmataceae bacterium | reverse complement strand
ATCGTTTCTTTCTTTAAATTCATTTCTTTTCCTCCATGAAAAATAAAAAATTTCTATGGATTACCAAAGAAATTGATAGTAGAATAGATCCTATTCATCAACTATCCCTCCGCTGGTATCATCCAGATCAGGTTCGCGGGTCGACGTGATACGTCCTCTCAGCTTATAGCTCCCCGTAGTGATCATTCATAGTATAACATAATTATTAGAGGATTCAAATAAATAGCATAAAGGAGAATACATATGCCACCAGAAATAACAGCAAGTCTTGTATTATTTGCACTCTTCATTATTTTTTTAGCCCCCAATGTCAAAATCATCAAAGAGGGTGAAGCTGCAGTTGTTGAAAGATTAGGAGCTTATCTTAAGGTCATCGATCAACCAGGTATCCATTTTTTATTTCCTTTGGTCGATCGTATTGTCCAAAAAGAATCACTTCTACCCATGGTGAAGGAATTATCTTTTGAACAAGATGGCTATAAAGAAATATATCAATATACCTATAAGATCACAGATATCAAAATGTTCTGCTATGCAGCAACCGAACCGCTTCGCATCATGGAAGAACAAATGGTTAAATCTTTAAAGGAGAATCATTCAGGTGTTGAAGATCTTAAAGAGATTGTGCTTAACTTCGGTGTTGAACTCCAAATAATCAACAAAATGAATTAATAATAATTTTTAATAATTTATCTTGCATTTTCAATAATTCGGTGTATAATGAAAGTGTAAGGAGTGATACATATGAACATCGTATGGTTCAACGAAAAACCAAAAGATTGTATCGTCACGGTTGCAGCTGGGAATATCACACTCAATAAACCTGCAACAAACTTTTTTGAAAACGCGTATAGCGTTATGCTAGGTATTGATAAGGATCAGAAGCTTGTCGTTATAAGACCACTCAATAAAGCTGAAGCTATCAAACACGACATTCCTGAATCAAACAAGTATAGAATTACTGTTCGATCTTCTTACAGTCGTATCGCTAATAAAGCGTTCATTGAAGAAGTTGGAACATTAATGAATGTCGATTTTAATGAAACGACAAAAAAATATAAAGCGAATTGGCAAAGCAAAGATCTTCTATTGCTTGTTGATTTAAAGGAGGAAGTCTAATATGCTTGAATACATGGTGTGGTTTTGGCTTGCATTCTTCGTCATTGCGCTAGTTGTAGAAGTCATCACTGCAGATATGATTAGTATTTGGTTTGCTTTAGCTGCAATTCCAAGTTTTATCATTGCGTTAGTCGATGGTCATATCGTTTGGCAAATTGTCTCATTCATTGTAATTGCTGGAGTTCTTCTGTTCTTAACGAGACCTGTTGTTAAAAAATATCTTAAAACCAATGAGATTAAAACCAACGTTGATGCAATGGTCGGCATGACAGGTACAGTTATAAAGGAAATTACCTCAGATGAAATCGGACGCATCGTCATACGTCAGATTGACTGGGCAGCTGTTTCAAAAGAAAACATTCACGTTGGGGAACACGTACGTGTCCTTGATGTTGATGGCAATAAATTGATTGTTGAAAAAATAGAAAAATAAGAAAGAAAAGAGGTATTAATTTATGAATGCATTACGTTTGTTACCCCCAGTTTTAATTTCTTCAGGAGCATTGGTAGGCTTATTAATTGCTTTCCTTATCGTATTACTTATTGTAGCTTTGAGTTTTCGTCTTGTCACACAAACCAAAGCCATGGTTGTTGAACGTTTAGGTGGTTATCATAAAACTTTAGGTGTTGGTATTCACTTTATTATTCCTATTATTGATCGCCCTAAGAAAATTGTCAGCTTAAAGGAACAAGTCAAAGACTTTGATCCACAAGCAGTTATTACAAAAGATAATGTTACCATGCAAATCGATACCGTTGTCTTCTTCTCAATCACCGATCCAAAACTTTATACTTATGGTACAGAAAATCCCTTAATGGCGATTGAAAACATTTCAGCTACAACACTTCGTAACATCATTGGTGATCTTGACCTAGATGAAACATTAACATCTAGAGATTTGATCAACACTAAGATGAGAGAAATTCTTGACGTTGCAACTGATGCATGGGGTATTAAAGTTACACGTGTTGAAGTTAAAAACATTATTCCTCCTAAAGACATCCGTGAATCCATGGAAAAGCAGATGCGCGCAGAACGTGAAAAACGTCAGACCATCTTAATTGCTGAAGGGGAAAAACGTTCAGAAATTCTTCGTGCTGAAGGGGATGCTGAAGCATTACTCTTAAGAGCTGAAGCGAATAAGAAAGAAAAAATCCTTCAAGCTGAAGGGGAAGCTCAAGCTATCTTTAAGATTAAAGAAGCTGAAGCACTTGGTATTAAATTGATTAAAGAAGCTGCCGCTGATAAGACAGTACTTCAAATTAAGTCACTTGAAACGCTTGCACTCGTTGCGAATGGTCAAGCTACAAAACTTGTTGTTCCAACAAACATCACTGATCTCGCATCAACCGTGATGATGGCTGCAGAATTTGCTAAGAAAGAAACAGAGACTAAAAAATAGTATTTCATCAAGCAAAAAACGTGTACTGGGGGGTACACGTTTTTCTTTATTTTGTAAAGATAATTAATGGAACTTCCATCTCATCTTTGGTCAACCCAGCATGATGAGCTATAAATGGTCTTTCCCCACCTAAACCCATCATCTGATTACTTGTAGCAATGCTCATGTAATCACCGATGAAATGATCAAACATTTTATGCTTTTTACCTTCACCAAATAATTTCTTCTCCAATATTTCTGCTTTTGATAATAAGATAAAATGTTTCCCATAGGTTTCTTCAAACACGTCTTTAAATCTTTTTAATTCATTATGTTTTACATAAAAGTTAGTCGCTCTGGCTTCAATGGATGGCTTTTTTCTAAGCATACTCATCAATTCTTGATTTTGAACAAGTGGCACTTCAACGACATCGGTTAAACCATGATCAGCGATGACAACAATCGCTGTTCC
>JAVEQT010000040.1:0-13845 GCA_034007485.1 Acholeplasmataceae bacterium | reverse complement strand
GATTTTTAAAGTAGTCATCCATAATTAAGTTTGATAATTCTGGATTTTTATCATAGGCTTCTTTGATGTTATTTAAGAATGCTGAGCGGATGATACAACCACCGCGCCAAATCTTAGCAATCCCACTGTAATTTAAGTTCCAATGATATGTTTTTGCTGCTGCCTTCATCAAATCATAACCTTGTGCATAAGAGATGACTTTTGCTGCATAAAGCGCTTTTCTGATATCTTCAATAAACGACAATTTATTTCCAACATACGGTTTAATTGTTTTCGGATAAGCTTTTTCGGCTTCAACTCTTTCATCTTTTTGTGATGAAATAATACGTGCATAAACGGCTTCAGTAATCATGGTTAAGGCGACGTTTTCTTCTAGAGAAGTAATCGCAGTCCATTTTCCAGTTCCCTTTTGTCCCGCTTTATCTAAGATCTTAGTAACAAGAGGTGAGCCATCTTCATCCTTAACAGCTAAAATTTCACCTGTGATTTCAATTAAGTAACTATCGAGTTCTGTTTTATTCCAAGCTTTAAAGATTTCTGACATCTCATCATGAGAGAGTTGTAGTAAATCTCTCATTAAATGATAGGCTTCTGTAATGAGCTGAATATCACCGTATTCAATACCGTTGTGTACCATTTTAACGAAGTGACCAGCACCATTTTCACCAATCCATTCACAGCATTTATCACCGTTAACATCTGCAGCTATAGCTTGAAAAATTGGTTTAATAGGTTCCCATGCTTCAGGTGAACCACCTGGCATAATGGAAGGACCTTTGAGAGCACCTTCTTCACCACCGGAAACACCACTACCAATGAAATAGATACCTTTTGTTTTTAAATACTCAGTGCGTCTTGTTGAATCTTGATAATTCGAGTTGCCTCCATCAATGATGATATCACCTTGATCAACAAGTGGAATGAGTTGTTCAATGACCTGATCAACAGGTGAACCCGCACGAATCATCATCATAATCTTGCGTGGTTTTTCGATGGAATCAACAAAATCTTTAAGTGCTGTATATGTTTGAATTGTCTTTCCCTTTGCACGTCCAGATGAAAAATCTGTTACTCTTTTTTCATCGATATCGAACGCTGAAACAGTAAAACCTTTGGATGCCATATTCATGACAAGGTTTTCACCCATGACAGCAAGTCCAATCATACCTATATGTGTTTTTTTCATTCAATAACTCCCTTTAACGCTTAACGCGTGCGTTGCCTTCCCAAATACTCCAAATTTGTTCTTCGTCTGCAGGAAGACCAAAATCATCTAACAATGTTGTCACAAATGCTCCTGATGCCCAACCAAATTGTGCGCATTTTTCACTTGGCCAACCTTTTAGGAATCCATAGAGTAAACCACCAACAAAACCATCGCCACCACCGATACGATCTAATACTGGAATCTTACGTGGTTCTACAATCGTCCATGTTTCACCATCCAACAGAATGGCTCCCCAAAGATGTTCATTGGCACTTTCGACTTGACGAAGTGTTGTTGCATATGTTGTAGCATTTGGAAATGCTTTTTTAATATTGTGAATGAGTTCTTTAAAGTTATCGATTTGATCACCGATATTTTTACCACCTTCTTCAGGTCCATGTACACCTAAAGCAAGTTGGAAGTCTTCTTCATTACCAATGAGAATATCAGCTAAACCTGCGATTTCTTTAAATATCTTTGATAATTCTTCTTTTCTATTTTTCCAAAAAGATGCACGATAATTTAAGTCAAAAGCAATTTTCGTACCATTTGCTTTCGCAAAACGAGCAAGTTCTAAACAAAATTGACTCGTTTCAACAGATAATGCAGCAATCAATCCTGATAAATGAAGCAACTGAACGCCTTCTTCTTTAAAGATTCGATTGAGATCAAAGTCTTTCACATTGAGTGTGCGACCCACTTCACCTGCGCGATCATTTTGCACACGTGGTCCACGCATACCAAAGCCGCTATCTGCAATATTAAACTGATGGCGATATCCCCAAGGTCCACCTTGTTCGACATCAACGCCTTCAAAATCAATACCTCTTCTTCTTAAATCGCCTTTAATAAGTCGTGCGATTGGACTATCTTTAACAAATGTTGTTAAAACTTTTGTTTTTAAACCTAAAGCAGCTGAAATACTTAAAACATTTGTTTCAGCGCTTGTTGCTTGCATACTAAATTCATGTGAAATGTGAACAGGTTGACGATCAACAGGGGTAATACGCACGCCCATTGATGAAGGGCAAACGAGTGCATACTGTGCATTTTGTTTAAAATTCATCATAATTCTCCTTTACTTTTGAAATCCATCATAGAGTAAACGTAAATGTTTACCAATATGATGATATAACATATCAGAATATGTCATCTTTTCTTTTTCCCATAAGTCAACTAACTTATCTTTAAATACGAAGTTACCTTGTGTATCCTTATGATTAAGTATAAAGCCGTATGTGATATGAATCAATTGTCTTGCATCATTATGATGGAAAAGTTCTTTGAGTTCATCATCTTTTAAAGTTTTTAAATCTGGAATACGTGATAAATCAGTTGTGACATGATAAAACTTCTTTGCTTCATCAAACATTGAAATCGCATAGGTGTGAATTTGACGATAAAGTGCTGGATCTTTTGTAGCAACCACACGCATCGCTTCTAGCCAGTTTGTTCCTGCTGTTTTGACATGGAAGTTCCCTTCGGTATATTTTCCTACGAGACTAAAGATTGAAAATTTATCTGATCCTGAATGAATACTTAATTTATAGTTGAATTCACGTGCTATCGCACTATGAATTTTTAATTCTTCTTCAAATTGCTTGAGGTCACCTACATAATCGACACCCTTTTGAAATTCACCACAGAATCGTGGTGCCATGGTATCGAGTTTAACACCACGTAATGTCAACTCATTAGCTACAAAATAATGTTGTGTTGGTGTTGTTGGCGTTGCCGTTTCATCGATTGAGATTTCAAAATTAGCTTCTGCTTTTTTCTCTACGAAATATGTCTGATAGATATCTGCTGCAAAATCGATGGCTTTTCCGTAAACTAAAACACAACGTTTTAACTCATCTTCATCAAACTCAATCGTAAATCCTTCTACATCAAAAGCATTCTTTAAGTAATGATCTTTAAGTGTTTCATCTAAAATGACTGCTTGATCAACGTCATTTTTTGACATATCTTGAACATCATTTCTAATATGTTCACTACAATCTAAAGTGATCATGGTAAATCCTAATGATAACGCATACTCAATTTCAGATGGTTTTTTTAAGTGATCGCCATCTGCACCAAAACCTTTTTTATAGCCATCGCGATAAACTGCAAATGATGCAGCATCTAAAACATCTTCATAGGTTCTATTCGTTAAATTGAGTTCGCGAATAGATTGTTGTGCAAAGATTGGATAAGCATCATATTCATTGAAGACACGGATATGACCAGGTGTAGCAATCCCTAAACGATCGCCTAAACCAAAACTTCTTTCTTTGTGTAACACAGGTATCGGTTTTGTAAAAGGAAAAAGTTTTCTTAAGACATCACCGTTTTTGTGATTTAAAGGCGCTAACTTATACGTCACTTGATCTTCAACAATTTCTTTTCCTTCAAACTTATCTTGCAAAGATCCAAAAGCAACGAGTTGATCTTTGTCTTGGGTTGCTATCATGAAGATAAAAGTATCCTCTTTCTGATTGATAGACTTTGGATAAACTTGATACTTACTTGCTTGTTCAGTTTGTGGTAATCCTTTTAAAAAGCCACTTAATTTCATCATCTCATACTCCTTGATTGATCTTGATTTATATAACGCACGAAAAAGATAGATCAGATCCATATCCGCTAATGTTCAATATGCTCTCAAACAGTCCGTATATATAGACGCCGTCTATAATTAACCCTTACAATTACATTGTATCACGGTCATGAGGTGGTGTCAACGCTTACAGGGAAATCATCAAGAAATATTAAACAATTTCTACAGTTATTATTATACATCACGACGTCCGATTATCTTTGATAGTTAAAGGAATCACTTTAATTGTTATCATCTGATGTATAATAATCTTAAATAAACGAAAATGAGGAATACTCTATGCCGTATATCATTATTGGACTTATCGTTATCTTAATCTGCTTTATAGTCATTCGCGCATTGCTATTTAAACCTGAACAGCAAAGCCATGTAAAAATTGAGCATGAGATCGATGAGTATCATGCTTATGAATCGTTGTCCAAATTTATTCAATTTAAAACTGTTTCTTTTGAAGATCCACAATTGATGGATGAGAAATCATTTGAAAGTTTAAGAACTTACCTTTTTGAAAGATATCCTGAAATTGTTAAAAAAGCTGAATTTTCAATGCATGGAAAAGGCATGCTCTTTAAAATCAAGGGTAAGACATCATTAAATCCTGTTATCCTGATGAGTCATTATGATGTTGTTCCAGCAAGTGATGGATGGCAGGACGATCCATTTTCAGGAAAAATCACAGATTCTACGATTTACGGTCGAGGTGCTCTCGATACCAAACATAGTTTAAATGCCATTTTAGAATCTGTTCACATCATGTTAGGCAAAGGACATTCATTTCAAAGAGATTTATATTTGTCTTTTGGTGGTGATGAAGAAACATATGGGCAATCGCAAATCCATATTGTAAACTACCTTAAAGAACAAGGGGTTAATCCTTATTTTGTTTTGGATGAAGGTGGTGCTATCGTATCTGATATCTTCCCAGGTGTTAAAGAAAAAACAGCTGTCATCGGAATTGCTGAAAAGGGATTTCTTAATGTTAAGCTCGTTGCTAAAAGTCAGGGTGGTCATGCATCAACACCGCCCAAACAAACACCGATTGTCTTGTTATCAAAAGCTGTTGACAAACTTAATCAGCATCCTTCGTTTAAACTAAGACTTACAACACCAGTAAAAGCCTTATTTCAAAAAATTGCTCCCTATTCAAAGTCCTTTGTGATTCGTTTGCTTTTTGCTAATCTATGGCTTTTCCTACCTCTTGTAAAAATGATTGCTAAATTATCTGGTGGAGAGTTTTTATCCCTCTTTAAGACAACGCAAGCATTTACCATGATGAAGGGATCTGATGCCATCAATGTCTTGCCGTCTGAAGCTAGTATTTCTATTAATTATCGTCTAATCCCAGGTGAAACTTCAAATATGATTGTTAATCGCATCAAAAAGATTATCAAGGATCCTATGATTGATGTGATCGTTGCTGAAGTAAATGAGGCATCAACAATCTCTAAGATGGATGAACCTTTCCATCTTATCGAAGACGCGATTAAAGGGACATGGCCCGATGTGATCACAGCACCTTACTTAATGATTGCAACCTCAGATTCAAGAAGATACCATCAGATATCTGATCATGTCTATAAATTTTCACCTATGGATGTTTCCAGTGATGATTTAGCCAAAATCCATGGTTTTGATGAAGATATCTCAAAAGAGAATGTGATCAATGGTATTCACTTTTATTTAAACCTCTTATCACAAATTTAAAGGGAACCAAGCGGTTCCCTTGTTTATTAATATCCAATCCAAATCGCCCCGATTAAGAAAATAATCGTTAAGATAAGTGTGATCAGTTGTAACTTGTAGGTGTATTTAAACCATTTCGAATAAGATACACCTGCAATCGACAATCCGATTAATAAGACGCCATTTGTTGGAAAAATAACATTGGTATACCCATCACCAAAAATAAAGGCTAAAATAGCAATTTCTCTTGTCATACCTAGCAAATCAACCAAAGGTATTAACAGTGGCATGATGAGAAAAGCTTTTGCTGATGCTGAGCCAATGAAAAACTGAATGACTAAGACTAAAACATAAATCATGAGGATGGCTACAATAGAACCTTGATCTTTTAAAAGTTCAGATAGATGAAATAAAATGGTATCCATCACTTGTGCTGAAACGATAATGTGTTTCACTGAAACAGCTAAAACAATTAAGATGAATGCTGGTGCTACGCCCATCATACCTGTTAAAAATGTTTTGAGTGTGTATTTTAACTTATGTGTAACTAGATAACCACCGATCAGACCACCGATTAAAAAGACAGCTGCCATCACAGGGATTGCTGGTATAGAAATATCAAAGAAAAGTTCAAGAAAGCCTACTGCTAAAATACCGAAAAGTAAAACAATAAATAAGATGGTATAAACCTTAAATGTCTTCTTTTCATCATCAAATGACATGCTCTGGTTTAAATCAAAAACTTTAACTTTTTGTTGATCGATGTCAAAGGTTGGTGAACTTTCTGGATGTTTTTCAACTTTCTTTGCATGTCTGACAACAAAAAATTGAAGAACTGCATAAATGATAATAAAAACAACTAAACGATATAAAGCACCTGATAAAATTTCCGTATCTGCTAAATTGGATGCGATTCCAATTGAAAAGGGATTCGTGATGGCTGTTGCAAATCCAAATCCAGCAGCAAGCAAGCTCATCGCCATACCTGTCAAGGTATCCCAACCCAATGATAAGGATAACAAAATAAGAATTGGCATCAGTGCAACCGATTCTTCAAAAATGCCGAAGAAAGCACCAAACACCATGAAAATAAGCAAGACCAGGCGAAGAAGTGTATATTTATGATCTTTAAAACGATCAATCAAACGTTTGATAATGATTCTGATCCCACCTGTTTGATCCATCACGGTAAATGTACCACCTAAAATTAAAAGAAATAGGCCAATCATAATGACCGATATGGCATCAGATGTGCCAAACACTTCAAAAGGAGCTAAGAACCAGCGCCAGATCGGATAATCAACCTGATTAAGCTGTTGATAGGTTTGATCGATAATGGTCCCTGATGCATCTCTTTCATACGCTCCTGCTGGAATGAATAATGTAATGATTCCAGCTACTAAGATAAGTCCTAGTAAAATGTATAAAACATTTAAAAAAGCTTTTTTACTAATCGTTAAGATTTGACTTTTTTCATTCATGCTAACATTTAGGTGTTTGCCTACTCCTTTACATTGATGATTAAAGCTTGTTTCTTACATCTATTTTAACCGTTTTTTTGTGACTTCTCATAAAGATATTCGCTTGCGTGAACAAATTTCGTTGGTAACCAAGGAATTTTTAACTCAAACTGGTAAATTTGATAACCCTCGTAAATTTGAACATTTCTACCGATATCAGAAGGAAGTGTCGGTGTACTTTTAACATAGAACTTCAATGTTTTATTCTCACCATCGACAGTGCCTTGATATGTGTACATGTCATCTTTTAAGTGAAGTTCTCCCTCACCTACTGGTACGAGTTTATTTTTTCTAAATGACATCAGTTCTGCATTTCCTTTTAACTCAAAATCCTTTTGTTGATCTATCTTTTCTCTTAAACGTTTTTCTTGCTCCTCAAACCAAACATCAATCCCCTTATGATCTAGTAGTCCATTGTCATATGTCATCTCGTGATGACATGATGGACAGCTTAAGTGATGTTTAGATGACTCTAATCCTTCATATAAGCATACTGGACATTGATAGATGACATTTTCTAACCCTTTAATGCTGTTATGTTTATAAATTTTAGGAGATTG
The DNA here is from genome assembly GCA_034007485.1 of Acholeplasmataceae bacterium. Taxonomy (GTDB): domain Bacteria; phylum Bacillota_I; class Bacilli_A; order Acholeplasmatales; family Acholeplasmataceae; genus Peloplasma. The sequence continues at coordinate 6,273 of JAVEQT010000040.1, read as the reverse complement.
ACTTAAGTATGATGAAGGGGAAAATTGAAGATGTTGATATACCTGATCATAAATAGCTTCTAGTGATAACGTTAGAATTTCTTCTTTCGTTAATAGTTTATAAATCCTCGTTTCTATCAATCCTTTAAACGTTTTTTTAGTCCAAGGTGGATTGACCATACCAGCGCCATAATGCTTAACTATATACACATCTGCTGCTGCTTTCTTTAAGAATTTTGCAATTGAAAAAGAAGGTTTCAACGTTTTTCCTGATGGCGATATTTGTCCTTCAGGAAAGACAGAAACAATTCCGTTCTTTTTTAAAATGCGAAACGCTTTAAGGGATGCAACTGGATCAGCTTGCATCAAGCTTTTTGGTACTGCTCTTGCGAGTTTCAAAAAGGGTTTAGTCGCTGTTTCATAAAACATTTTGCTTGCTGCTAAATACGTAATTCTTTTAGGATATATCGCAGAGGTCGTATAGATAAAATCATAAAAAGACGTGTGATTTGATAATAAAATCGCAGGTCCTTGAATGGTTGTCTTTTCTATGATCTTTTGTCCCTTGATTATAGAGAATATTTTTAGTAGAAATCCTAGGGTTATATATAGAAAAGGATGAGGTCTTTTCATGAAGAAATACGCTTTAATAAATCTGTTGGATCAATAGATGGATCTTGAATAGCTTGTGTTAACTCTTTTTGTCTTTCAGCGTTTATTTTGTAACTAAAGGATATGATGACACCTATCGTCATGAATATTAGAGGGGCAAAAATCATAATTAAACGAATCATTAATACAGCTGAATCAGGTTGACTGACGATAGTTGCAGCACCAGGTTCTTGTTCTTGGAAACCCGCCATCCCAATTAAGAACATCACAATAGCTAAACCTACTGCTTGTGCAATTTTATTGATGAAATTGGTGAAACCACTCATTTGTCCATCAAGACGCTCTTTAAACATCAATTGCCCAGCATCAACCACATCACCATACATCGTATGTGGAACTAAACCAGGTCCTGAGATACCAAAACCCATGACTGCACCTAATAAGTAGACAAAGACGGGATTAACATTTGAAGGAATAATCAAAATAAAGAAAGCTGAGAAAATCCAAAGAAGCGCACCAAACCGGTAAGCAAATGTTTTTCCTTTTTTCTCAATCATCTTTAAATAGATAGGGAGTGCAACAATTTGCATGGAAAACATTAAGGCGGCAGAAATCAATCCCACCATACTTGCTTGTCCTTGTGCTGTTATATCTTTGACAACATGATAGTCAATATAGAAGAAAAATAAGCCACTCATGATTGCCATTGACATTTGAAGAACCAAAAACATACCTAAATATTGACGAAAAGGCACTAACTTCAATGGTTTTGTTAAACTCTTAAAGGAAAGTTTTGTTTCAACTTTTGGTGTAATGATCTCTTCTCTTGCAAATAATCCTGTCATTAAGACTGATAGACCGAAGAGAAGACCAAACGATAAACTCATCACTTGATAACCCGTTGCTTTATCAGGGAATAGTGAAACGATAATGCCAGGTACGGCAACACATAAGATTGAAGAAAAAATGCTAAATCCTAAACGGTATGAATTATAAACCGCTCTTTCTTGGTAATCCGATGTGATTTCACTCGAAAGTGAATAGTATGGAATCATCACTGAAGTTTGTACAGTCGTAAATACTAAGTATGATAGTAAAACAGCAATAATTCTTAACGATGTATCAGAGAAGCTATACGGGAAAAAGAGAAAATACATCGATAGTAAGACAAAAGGTGCAGCAAAAACCATGTAGATTCTGCGTTTACCAAAGCGTGAGGACGTTCTATCTGAGATATGACCCATAAGTGGATCTGTGATCGCATCCCATATGCGTGCGACAAGCATAATCACACCGATCCAGTAAGGAGAAATCCCTACAGTTAAGGCTAAAAAGCCAGGATATAAAAAATTAACGATGTTAAATGATCCCCCACCAAAGATATCTGCTGAAGCAAAAGCTAGTTTACGACTCAATGGATTTTTTGCCATATAATTCTCCCTTGTGATGAATATATATTTCCATTATACGATAAAGATAGAATATACGCCTAAAAAAACGGTCCTGAGGACCGCTAATTGTTTTCTAAATATTCAAACACCATTTGATCATAACGTTTCATGAAATCTTCATCAACCATTTGAAGATGAGGATTAGAAAGATAATAATTCACAGCTTTTTTCGCAACATCTTTATAATCAATGGTTGATTGATAATGTGGAGCAACCGATTTGATCTTGGCATTATCGAAGATAGCATCGTTCATATTATCACCTAGAAGGGGTCCTTCTAAGTCTGGAAAATGCTCTTTAATAAAAGGATAGGGCATGTAGATGATTTGTGGTTTCTTACCTAAAGCATTATACAAACTCTGTGTAATGTCTTGCCATGTGTAAACAAAATCGGAAGTCAAATGGTAAGCTTCATCATAAGCCTTTGGATTTCCTAATAAATCAAGAAATGCTTCTGCAAAATCAAGATGATGCGTCAACGTCCATTTCGATTTACCATCTCCCACTAAAACAATCGGTTGATCATCAATGATGCGTTTTAAAAGGGTATAAGGATACATCCAATTAGGTATTTGGAAAATTAAAGAATGATCATCATATGTATGTGATGGTCTAACGATAGTCACATGAAATCTTTGATCATCAAGTTCATTTAAGTACTTCTCACATGCTTCTTTTTGTCTGCCGTATTCCCAATAAGCATTGCCTAATGGACAGTCTTCTGTGATCGGTAAAAAGGGTACTGGTTTCTGATAAGCTGCTGCTGTACTGATAAAGACATACTGATCTGTTTTACCTTTGAATAAGTCATAATCTCTTTTTAGGTGATCAACTGTAAAACCAATCCATTCAACAACAACATCAAAATAATGATCTTTTAAGATCTCTTTGACCTGCTTGGTATCATTGATATCTGAAATAATATGATGAACAGATGATGGAAGATCTTTCTGTCTTTGACCACGATTCATCACATAAAGATCAATACCTCTTTCAATTGCTTTTTGAGTTACAGCTGTTGAAATTAAACCCGTACCTCCAATAAATAAGACTTTCATCTTTTATCCTCCTCGTATAATATGTAGTGTAGATTTAGGCTATAACCTAGCTACATATCATGTCTTATAAGATTGAGCCCTAGTGTTATAATGAAGTCAAGATATAACCAGAATAATCCGCTTATCCCCCTTGCACATCATGGTGCTACATTAGCGTGCGAACCTGCTTGCTTGACTGATCTGCTTACCGGTTGCTAATCGATAAAGATTACTTCAACATTTCCTTTGATCGCTTTAGAATATGGGCAGAAGTTATAAGCTTTTTCTATGTATGTTTTTCTTGTTTCTTCTGATACGCCTTTGAGTGTTACTTTAACTAAAAGTTTGAAATAAAAACCTGTTGTTGGATTAGCTAAGAGTTCAGTGGTTGCTTTTACGATGATTTGATCAAATTTGATTTTTTCTGATAATAAAAGGTATTCCAAAGAACTTGCAAAGCAAGAACTATATCCAGCAGCAAACAATTCTTCTGGATTTGTTCCAGAGGAATCTTTCCCACCCATTTCTTGTGGTTTTGTCATTTTGAGTTCTAAACCTGAACTCATATCATCAATCAGCCCATCTCTACCGCCAGTGATGGTTGCTGAACGTTCTAAAATTTTATTCATTTTATTCATCCTTTCTATTCTTTCATACTACTTTTATTTCACCACGAAGGATGAAAATGATAAGAGGATATACATGGTGATGAAAAAAGCCTTAGTTTCCTAAGACTTGTTTGTCATGTATCTTGTGATTCTTAATGCAAATAAAATCATCACGCCAAAGAACCCAATTATACCCGGTAGAAATATGACTTCGATGCTTCTTTCATTAAGCCAAGTCGCGTCAAACATGAGCATCACAAAAATAAATAATGCTAATCCGATGCAAAATAGACCCCCAATAAACGCTAAAAGCTCAATTAAAAAGTTGAAATGGTCTTCAAACCAATTAAGTAGTTGATTAATTTTTATCTTCATATCTTTCCTCCGTCATTATTATACCAAGGTTATAAATCATTTTGACATTATGTTCGGTTTTTTTGATGTGTTGTGCTTTGCTTGTTATAATGGAAGTAAAGACTCATTTGGAGGTATTAATATGCTCTATCCGATAACCAATGATAAGCGTTTAACTATTTCACTCAATGGATTATGGAAATTTAAGTTTGTTGATCAACATTATGTACCTGATAGACCACTCAAAGATTTTCGTTTGATGGCTGTCCCTGGTAGTTACAATGATTTAATGACGACTCTTGAAGAAAGAGATTATGTTGGAAGTGTTTGTTATGAACATGAAATCACAGTACCAAAAAGAAATGGTATCTGGCATTTAAGAGTTGGTGCAGCTCCTCATCATGCGAAAGTCTATATCAATGGTAAGCTCTTATCAGAACACGAAGGTGGTTATCTACCGATTGATATCGCACTGCCCGATGGCATCAATCAGTTTCGGATCTCAATCATTCTTGATAATCGTTTAACTTTAGATTCATTTCCCATGGGTGAAATCATTCAAAAAGATGGCAAAGAAATCCAATCGATCAATTTTGATTTTTATAACTACATTGGACTCCACCGAAACGTCTTTATTTATCAAATCCCACATCAACATATACGAGATATTATCGTAAAAAGTGATCTCAAAGATCAACAAGGTTTACTGTCTTATGAGATTTTGACAGATGATGACATCTTATCGATCACACTCATTGATCCTCAAGGAAAAAAAGTAGGAAAATTAAAAAATAAGAAAGATGTATTCATCATTAAAAAGCCTTTTTTGTGGGACATTGGAAAAGGAAATCTTTATACACTTGATGTCAAAACAGCACATGATCACTACACACTCACATGCGGTATTAGAAAAGTAGAGATTATTGATCACAAACTTTTCTTAAATCATCGCGAGATTTATTTAAGAGGATTTGGCATGCATGAAGATCATATCACCATCGGTAAAGGAAGCTTATCTTCACATAACTTAAAAGACTTTGAACTTCTTAAATGGATTCATGCTAACTCATTTAGAACGTCACATTATCCCTATGATGAAGAGATGTATGACCTAGCTGATCAATACGGAATCTTAGTGATTAATGAGATACCTGCTGTTGGGTTAAACTTTTGGAGTCCAAGAGCTGTCTTCAATGATCAGACTGTCGGTAAACAAAGTTTAGAGTATTATAAAAACATGTTTGATGAACTGATTGCAAGAGATCAAAATCATCCATCCATCATTATGTATTCACTCGCAAATGAAGCGAACACACATGAAGAAAATGCTGTATCTTATTTCACTGAAATCGTGCATCACGCAAGAACAAAAACTGATCTTCCACTCATGATTGTTGAATATGTTTCTGCTGAACAAAATAAAGTGGCACAACTTTTTGATGTTGTAGGTTTAAACAGATATATGGCTTGGTATAGCGATTTCGGTGATTTATCAGTCATCGAAAAAGATTTAACTAAAGCCATTCAAGACTACTTAATGAAATTTAATAAACCTGTTGTCATCACTGAATTTGGTGCAGATACAATTGCGGGTTTTCACAGTTTACCTTCGCTTGCTTTCAGTGAAGAGTATCAAGATGATTTTATAACTAAGTATTTAGATACCATTGAAAAAATCGATGGTGTCATCGGAACACATCTATGGAACTTTGCAGATTTCCAAACCAAGCAAGGGTTAACCCGCATCATTGGCAACAAGAAAGGTGTATTCACAAGGGATAGACAACCAAAGATGGTTGCTCATACCCTTAAGAAAAGATGGGGAATAGAAAAGTAAAAAAGCTCTCTCGAGCTTTTTTTGTTAATTGAATCGATGAGTAAATTGAATGTTTGTTGTTGACTCGCTATCTTTTGTCACGACGACCTGTATTATATCTTCTCCAAAACCATAATTGATACCTTCTACTAACTCATTATCGAGATATCCATAGCTGTACCTATAAAACAGTGCTGCTCCAGATACTTTGATAAACTCATTCGATGCTAAATCAAAGGTGAACATAAAGATTTCATGTGGTAGATCGAAGGTTAAATTCATGTCGATCGGTAAACTGCTTATCGCTTGGTTGATTGGTGGTTTTTCACTTGAACCTAAATTGTTATATTCTAAGTTAAATGAACTATCTTTATAGTAATCAAAGACAATTTGATATGACCCAGCTGTTAAAGTAA
>JAVEQT010000120.1:0-3017 GCA_034007485.1 Acholeplasmataceae bacterium | reverse complement strand
CATCAAAAGATTTATGTTGGTTCATCTGCTGGAGCTATGATCCAGATGCACCATTACCATATTTCTAAAGACAGAGATTATCCAAGATTTTCATATGAAGAAGGACTCAATCTCTTAAACGGCTTTTCCATTGAGGTTCATTACAGAAGAAGAAAGGTTCAAAAGTCTGCGATGCGAAAAGTATTTAGAGCATATCGTCATCCCATTTTTACAATCCCAGATGATGGAGCACTTATCGTTTATGATGATGAGATAGAACTCGTTGGAACATCAGATCTACTCTATGTTTCTAAAGGCATTTATCGTTAGTGAAAATACTTTCATAATTTCAAGAAGTTACGTGCTATAAGAAGCGTAGCTTCTTTTTTTGTTGAAAATAATGAAACTGAAAACGGTTTACGAAATCGATTTCGAAAAATGCATTTTTTTACTTTACAAATCATCTTTGATGTTATAGACTAAAAATAGGAAATCGGTTTCCGCGAGGTGTAAGAATGCTTAAAAAGAACATACAAATCAAACATAACGATGGTTTTTACTTTCCTCTTTTCAATTTAAAAGGTCTTTATTCATCCATCACGCCTTATTGGGGTGGTGACCTTAAGTCTGATCATCATCACTACGCACTACAACCAACATCAGAACTCAGTCTTTACGAACATACGATGTCTCGTAACCTTTTTGTTGAAGTAAATCAGAAGCCCTACTTAATGAATGGACAAAGAGATTATCAACAAGATGATCACATCGATATTGAAGCTGGACTTTTATATCACAAAATCACACGTCACAGCAAAGAAATTACTTTTGAAGTGACTTCCTTTATACCAACAGATGATACAGTCGAACTTCATGAAATCATTTTAACCAATCCAACGGGTCAAAAGAAGACATTCAAAGTGACTACAGCGATTCCTCTTTATGCGAGAAGTGCAGATAATGTAAGAGATCACCGTCATGTCACATCACTTTTATCTCGTGTTGAAACAACAAATTTAGGTATTATCAACCAACCGACCTTATCCTTTGATGAACGAGGTCATAAAACAAATGAACATGTCTACAGCGTCTTTGCTCAAAGTCAAGACGTTAATATAAAAGGATTTATTCCCACGATGCATGACTTTATTCGTGGGGGATCACTCATCTATCCAAGGGGTTTAGATCAACTCTATCCCTCGGATTATCATGTTGATGGTTATGAGGCTATGGGTGCCATTCAGTTTGATGAATTGGTACTTCAACCAGGTGAATCATTAAACCTATACCTCTCCATAGGGATTCACGAATCAAAAGGTGATGCACACCGTAGCCAAAAGTATTTAAACAAAGAAGCTTTTCATCAAGCACTTGAAGATGTGAAACAATTCTTTGGTTCTTATAGTAAAGGCCTATCATTTAAGATGGTAGATGAAGAAGTATCTGATGCTTTATCATGGGTTGTTTTACAACCGCTTTTAAGACGTTATTTTGGTAATTCTTATTTACCTCATCACGATTATGGTCGTGGCGGTAAAGGTTGGCGTGATTTATGGCAGGATTTACTTGCATTAATCATCATGAATGACGATTCAGTTAAAGAATTGCTTTATAACAATTTCTTAGGTGTACGTTTAGATGGATCAAACGCGACCATCATTGGAAACAAACCTGGTGAGTTTAAAGCAGATCGCAACATGATCACTCGTGTATGGTCTGATCATGGTGCATGGCCACTCCTAACTGTTCACATGTATCTTGATGAGACAGGAGATTTAGATTTTCTTCTTAAAAAACAAGGATATTTTCAAGATCAGTTCACTCACTACACAAAAAAGACAAGAGCTTATGAAAGTCCTGTTGTCTTAAACGGTCAAAAAGAACCTTATCAAGGAACCATTTTAGAACATCTTCTTTTAACCAATCTTGTGGGGCACCACAACATTGGTGAACACGGTTTTGTGAAATTAGAAGATGCCGATTGGAATGATGGGCTTGATATGGCACACCATTTAGGTGAAACCATTGCGTTTACACATATGTACGCAGACAATTTAAGAAAGCTCGCACACATGATTGAAGAACTTCACGTTGATGAAATTGAAGTTTTTCATGAACTCGCCATGCTTTTTAATAAAGATATCAACTTGAATGCATATTTTGATCGAATCCTTCACTTTACAGGAGAAAAAATTAGACTAGATGCCAAAGAAGTGACTCAAAAACTTTATCTTCTCGCAAGTGAACGCATTGACTATTTACAAAATCAAGCATTTATCAATGAATCTTATCAAAGCTATTTCAACAATTTAGGATGCGACCCTGATGCAGGAGATCATCTCAATTTAACGGGTCAAGCTATCGCACTCTTATCACAAACACCAACAGAAGAACAAGCGATTAAAATGGCAGATTACACAAAGAAAATGTTATTTGAACCTTCCGTTGGAGGCTATCACTTAAATACCGATTACGGAAGAGTGTTAACTGAAATGGGAAGAGCGTATGGTTTTGCATATGGTCATAAAGAAAATGGTGCAGTTTTCTCTCACATGGTCATGATGTATGCGTATGGACTCTATCAATATCACTTAATTGATGAAGGTAGAGAAGCGTGGTTTACCCTTCTTAAACAAGCCTTAAATCCAGAAAGTAAAGTTTTCGTAGGTATTCCAGAATACTTTACAGATCGTGGTATTGGCATGTACCCTTATTTAACAGGTTCAGCTTCATGGATGCTTAAACTGATTAGAACCGAAGTTTTTGGAATCCATATGAAGTTCGGTAAGGTATTCCTCGAACCTAAATTAACAAAAGATGATTTTATCGATGGTGTAGCTTCAGTAACAACTTACTTGTTCGGTAAGCTTGTCACCATCACCTATATCAATAAAAAACAGCTTGATGCACATGCTTACTCAGTTAAATCCATTTTAATGTCAGGAAATCATGTACAAAACGGTTTTTCAAATGTGAGTTCAAACATTGAGGTGATTTTAGATGAAGTATGTTGACATCTACAGCTATGATTTAGTAGG
>JAVEQT010000119.1:0-3023 GCA_034007485.1 Acholeplasmataceae bacterium | reverse complement strand
ATATGGCATACCATGTGAGATAATCGTTGATTCTAAAGCGACAACAGGTTTTTTTTCATAAAGTGCTTGTTTAACTTCATGAGAGATTTCAATGTATTGATTCATAGGTTTAACTCCTTCACTGTATTTTCTATTAATCTCGAAGATAGATTTTGACAAACTGCTTTTTCATCTAATAAATTGAGATAGGCATTTGCTATCCCATATGATATATGATCCTTCTGATGTAAGGTCGCATAGATGACTCCTGAGAAAAATGCATCACCCGCGCCTGTTGAATTTATTGGTTTAAGAGAAACGGATGATCGTGATAAAGCAACTTCACGATTGGCGTAATAGACACCTTTGTCACCTAAGGTGATAAAGACTTCTCGTGTTCCTTTAGATATAAAGAAATCACCTAATTTATCTAAACCTTCGCAAGAACTATCACCAAATCCAGCAATGGTTTTTGCTTCAATTAAATTCATTTTGAGCGTATGAATAAAAGGTAATAATGTCTTTAACTTAAATGCTTTTTGACCTGAAATCGCATCGACATAGGTTTTATCCTTATATCTTTCAAGTAGACCTCTTAAAACGCCTTCTGAAAGATTGGTATCAAGAACAAGAAGTTCTGCTTCATCTAGAAGAGATTGATGTTTGAGAACTTGATCAATCGTGATACTTTGGATTTCATCCATCAGTGCAACACCAATTAAATCTTCACCCTTCTCGTCAATGACAGAAACATAGGTAGGCGTTTCATTGATGTCAATCGGTAGTATACTTAATCCAATCTGTTGTGCTTGATTGGTAATTAAATCTTTATAGGAATCATGACCAAGTGGTGTGATAAGAGTCACATCAAGACCTAGCCTTGCTAGATTCTCAGCAATATTTCTACCTACACCACCTAATGATTTCTTTAAATATCCAGGATTCGAATCTTTAAGTTTCATCTTTTGATGGGGATATAAAAAGAGATCGATGACTGACCCACCAACAATAACAACTCGACTCATTCATCTACCTCCGTTTTCTTTTATTATAGCATAATAAAAAAATGAAGTGGTGATGAGATTAATCAAAAAAGAAGATAAATGATGTATAATATGAAAACAAAGATGATGAAAGGATGATGACATTATGCGTGGAATAAAACGTATCTTCATGATAGTAATCAGTATCATCATTATACTTTTTTTAATCTTTTTTACCCCTGATTTACCCGAAGACAAATTGATGGATGACTATTTTACAGATGCATCTCATCAAATAACACTTGAAATCACTTCATTAACAGGAGAAACGCTTGACATAGATCTCCATTATCAAGACTATGGGAGTTCAAATTCGCCTGTTATCTTATTGATCCATGGTGCATTCTCATCTTCACATACGTTTATCCCTTGGGCTGAAGATTTAGTTCAAGAAGGTTATCGTGTCATTTTGCCCGATCTACCTTATTTTGGACTATCATCTGGATTTGAAGATCATATCACATCATTTAGACGTAGTGCCGCAGTCATGAAAGCTTTACTAGATGAACTTAATATTGATAACGTTCATATCGGTGGAAATTCACTTGGAGGTGCAGCGAGTTGGTTTTTCGCAAGTGAGTATCCAGAAAGTACAGAATCACTTCTATTGATCGATGCGCTTCCTCCATATGTAGATAATCGTAGAGACATCAGTGATTTTTTAAGAAGTCCATTTGTTTCACGTATTGTAAGTCAAATGACTCCACAATTTTTAGTCAACTCACTTCTTAAAACTGCTTATGGTGATCCAGATTTGTTAACGAAAGATCTAAAAAATCGCTATTTTGATTTACTTAGAAGAAATAACACACGTCAATGGATCTTACAGACCATCCAGGAACAAGAACCAACCTGGTCTTATCAAGAACGTTTAGCATCGATTGATCAACCTACACTACTCATGTGGGGAATGAAGGATACTTGGATTACACCTGATCAAATGAATAGCTTTATTGATGCTATCAATATTCCTGATGACAGAGTCCTCACCTATGATGCTTTAGGTCATGTTCCTATGGAGGAAGATCCTACAACTGTAGAAGATTACATCTTATTTTTAAATAGCTTATAAAAAAATCCCCTTTCTATAAACATCTACAAACTTTAATTATTTGTAGTGTCTACTTTAAGGGGATCATATCATCCAAGAGCTTTTTTACTATACGTTTTTAACGATAATGGCTGTACCCATACCGCCACCGATACAAAGTGAAGCTAAGCCTAACTTAACGTTTCTTTTCTTCATTTCATGAATCAGTGTCACAGTAATTCTGGCACCACTTGCTCCAACTGGATGACCGATAGCAATTGCGCCACCATTGACATTGGTTTTATCGAGAATATCTTGATAACTTACGTTTAAGTCTTCTGATAATTCTTTAACAACACCAAGGCTTTGTGCAGCAAAGGCCTCATTTAATTCAAGTAAGTCCATATCTTCAAGTTTTAAGTTCGTACGTGCTAAAACGTCTTTTACGGCACCGACTGGACCTAATCCCATCACTTTAGGATCAACACCCTTTTGGCCAACACCAACGATTTCAACAAGTGGAACTAAATGATAAAGTTTAACTGCTTCTTCACTCGCTAGCATCACATAAGCTGCACCATCATTAATGCCTGATGCGTTACCTGCTGTCACACTACCATCTTTTTTAAATGCTGGTCTTAAGGTTGCAAGCTTTTCTAAAGATGTCTTTCTATTTGGATATTCATCTTTATCAAACATGACAACTTCCTTACCAACTTTGACTTCAATGCCAACAACCTCATCATCAAAGCGACCATCATCAACAGCCTTAATAGCTTTTGTTTGAGAATTAAAAGCAAATAGATCTTGTTCTTCTCTTGTTAAATGATGTTTGTCTGCAATATTTTCTGCAGTGATACCCATGTGAATACCATCATAGGCATCTGTTAAGGCGTCATAGATCATATGATCGATCACTTCTAAGTTACCCATCTTATAACCACTTCTGCCTTTAGCAGATAATAAGTGTG
>JAVEQT010000039.1:8056-14030 GCA_034007485.1 Acholeplasmataceae bacterium | reverse complement strand
TTTTCTTTATATTCAACTGTTTATCTTTTAAGATAACCTATCTTGTGCTATAATAATATTTGCCACTTACGAAAGGAGATTAGCTATGAGAAAATTAATCCCTATACTCTTCTTACTGCTATTCATCACTGCATGTCAACAAGATTTACTCTTACCTGATTTATCAGGTAAAACTGAAACTGAAGCTGTTCAAGTCATCGAAGATCTTGGACTCACCCCTGTTTTAGCTTACGAAACAGATGTTACTGTAACACACGGATCATTTATCCGATACGAAATAGGATTTGTTGCAGGTAAAAAAGTTGAAAAAGGTGATGAAATCACCTTATACATTGCCAAAAACGGTGTTATCTTACCCGACTTATCAGAGTTAACAGAAACTGAAGTTGTTACACAACTAGATGCACTAGACATCGATTATACGATTGCTTATGAACACAAATATTCCAATGATGACTATGAATTCTCACGCTTCTTAGATTTAGAAGCTGGTGAACTTTTACCTTATGACCAAGAACTTACAGTTTACATTACATGGAATGGTGCACTACTACCAGATGTAACAAACATGCTCAAATACGAAATTATTGATGCTTTAGAATATGATTTCATTCAGAACTATACATTTGAATATATAGTTAACGATGATTATGAAGAAGACATGTTTGCTGGATACAAAGATCTTGAAATCGGGTATCCTGCACCAGATGATGGTACGATCACCATCTACCTATATAAAAATACGTTTACAGACGAAGATGACATCACCCTGTTTATATCGAAGTATCTCATGGGTGAAGCAAACTCAAGAGCTATTGAAATCTACAACCCAACAGATGCAGCTATCGATTTAGCTGATTATCATATCGCACTTTTCACCAATGGCGCTATGACACCTTCAAGCATTGTTCAATTAGAAGGTATACTTGCTTCACATGATACCTATGTATTAGCTTATCGCGGTTCTTCACAAGCAGTCATTGATAAAGCTGATCAACAGACGAATCTTTTAATGTTTGATGGTAATGATACCATTCAATTACGTTATAAAAATAACACGTATATCGATACGATTTATGAAATCGGAAATCAACTTTTTGTTATGGTTGGTGAACATTTTATTAGAAATAGTTCAGTCACCGGTGGGACACGAACATTTAAACTCAATGAATGGGATGCATATATCCCAAGTTATGTTGCTCCACTCGGAACTCATCCAATTCAAAAACCTGAAACCATTGAAATCAATTTAACATATTTGAATAACACATGGGGCAGTACCACAGCATCAGGCATGGTATTAGTCACTTTATCAGGTATTAATGATGGTGATACTGCATCATTTTCTCCAGGTTTTGAAGGAGATGCACGCGTGCGTTTTTTAGGTGTAGACACACCAGAAACGTATCCGGTAGCTGATCCTTGGGGACCAGAGGCTAAAGCTTATACAACATCTGTACTAACTCAACCAGGAGCAACTATCTATATCCAAAGTGATCCTTACTTAGGAGCTACTGAAACCTATGGCCGTTCACTCGGTTATGTCTGGGTTAATGGATTACTTTTAAATTATGATTTAATACGTCATGGCTATTCTTACAATTACCTATCAAATGATACTAAACTTGTTTATGGAAACCGTTATTTATATCGTTGGTTCCAAGACGCTGAACGCTACGCAAGAGAAAATAGTTTAGGTATTCACAGTTCATGAGAGTCTTAGGAAGAATTGGTTTTGCACTACTTGCAGTCTTCACCTTTTGGTTTGCTATTGATTATGCCAGAGGTGCGATGACAATCCGTTATTTTGAAAATGAAGGACAAACTGCAGTTACAGAAAATGATGATGTTTTCTTTTATGGTAGCGCAAGAGACTATAATCAAAGAGGTGCTTTATTTGCCATAGAACAAGGGGGTTATACCGTCTCGTTTTATGAGATTGCAGACGCTAAAATAGCAAATAATACGTTAACTATTGATTCTTATATCTATATCATCTTAAGAAGTGATGAAGAGTTACTAGAAACCTATTATTTGAAATTAACCAACGGAACCGAAGAGTTAGAACTTGAATTTTATCCTTTTCGAACACTTAATATCCGTATGGCTTTAAATGAAGAACTCAATGAATTTGGTATTGCCTCTTCACGTATTATTGAAGGTGAATTTAACCAAATCTCGCTTTTAGATCAGTATAAGAATACATTGTTTACAGACACGTTTTCTATCTTAGAAACATCACTCATTTTAGAAGATGAACTCACAACATATTATGAAACATATGATAAACTCCCATTTACAGAATTAGAAGACATGAATATCTATCCCAAAATCACACATGATATGGGAAGTTATATACATATCATGTATATATCGGTTGCAGTCTATGTCGTTGTTCTCATATTAGCCATCTATATCGTGTTCTTCATGAAAAAGAAATACTTAGGTAAAAGAAAGCCATCAGATATCCTACTCAAGGAATCACACAAGTATAAAAAAGGCGATTAACATCGCTTTTTTGTTCCCAGTATGATATACTATCATAATACATTGGAAAGGATTTTATCACTATGAATATTAAACGAAATATCGTTCACCTTATTGAATCATATGATCAAATTATTATTCATCGTCACTTAAGACCTGACATGGATGCTATAGGATCACAATACGGATTATATCTGACCATCAAAGAGAATTATCCTGATAAACGCGTCTATGTTGTTGGCGATTCTAATGACATGGGATATTTATCAGAAATGGATACCATCCCAGATGCTTACTATATCAACGCTCTAGCCATTATCACAGATGTATCTGTCTCCAGATTAGTCAGTGATGACCGCTATAAATTAGCAAATGACTTAATCATTATCGATCATCACCAAAATGATACCGATATTGAAACGGTCACACTCTTTTATAAAGATCCGACATTTGCATCAGCATCTGAAATGATTATAGACCTTATTAAAGAAATGAATTTACGCGTGACACCTGAAGCAGCCACTTATCTCTATGGAGGCATGGTCACAGATACTGGAAGATTTTTATATCTTAACAATGCATCAAAAACATTTGAACTGGCATCATACATCACAAAATTTGAACCAACAGTACAAGAATTCTACGATTATATCTACACAGAGCCACTTCAAAAACGATTAACAAAAAACCTTTTTGCATCCTTTGAGATTACTGAAAACGGTGTTGCCTATCGCAAGAATGATGCTGAACTCATTCAAAAAAGTGGTTTAGAGTTTCAAGCCATTTCTAGAGGAATGGTCAACCAAATGGCGGGTATCAAAGAAATACCGATTTGGGCGAACTTCACAGAAGATGTTGAAAACAATTTAATCGTTGGAGAATTTAGAGCAAGAGGTATCACCATTGTTGATATCGCAAAAAAATATGGCGGTGGTGGCCACAATCAAGCGTGTGGAGCTAGCCTTAAAGATTGGCGTGAAGTCGATTTAGTTTTAAAAGATTTAGATGAAAGGGCAAAAGAATATGCAAAGAATATTAAATAAAATAAAATCATACGACACCATCATTATTCATGGACACAAACGTCCAGATGGCGATTGTTATGGTGCACAGTTTGGATTAAAAAACATCATCACCTCATCTTTCCCAAATAAAAAGGTTTACGTCGTTGGAGAAAGAAGTGACTTTGTCGATTTCGTTGGGAAAGTGGATACCATCACAGATGATGTTTATGAAGGTGCATTATCGATTGTTGTTGATACAGCTGTTAAAGATCGTATTTCAGATTCACGCTACACTTTGGGTAAAGAAGTCATCAAAATTGATCATCACATCCCAGTAGATAACTATGGTGATCTTCGATGGGTAGATACCTCATTTCCATCGTGTGCACAAATGATTACATACTTCTACTATAAGTTTAGAAAAGAATTAACGCTCACCCAAGAAGGAGCTATTGCTTTATATACAGGCATTGTTACAGATACTGGACGCTTCCGTTTTAGAGGGGTTTCTAAATTGACTCATCAGCTTGCTGGTCTTCTGATTGAAAAAGGTGTTGATGTTGAATATATTGATCAAAACCTTTCTCAAGAATCATTAGAAATGATTGCTATGAAGGGATATGTATATTCTAATTTTGTAACAACCAACGGCTTTGTTTATATTAAAATGACACGCGATGTCATCGAAAAATACAATGTAACCGATGAACAAGCGGCATCTAATGTTGGTTTAATCGGAGGCATTGAAGGTTACCCTGTTTGGGCTCTCTTTATGGAATACCCCAATGAAATCCGTATTCGCTTACGCTCTAACGGACCAACCATTGACAAACTCGCCAATCAATATGGTGGCGGTGGTCATGCCAAAGCTTCTGGATGCAAATTGGATTCTTGGGATCAACTCGATCAATTTGTCAAAGATGCAGAAGCTGTTGTAGCAGCTTATAAAAACGGAGAATAACATGGCATCATCATGTGAAGCAATCATCGTAGAGACGCCTAAACTGCCTTTAGATGAGATTGAACGCAGCTTGACTAAGACATACCGCAAAGATATTTTTAGACCCTTTGTACAAGCGATTAATGAATATGAGCTTGTCGAACCAGGGGATAAGATTGCGATTGGTATTTCAGGTGGGAAAGACAGTTTATTAATGGCAAAGCTATTTCAGGAACTGAAAAAGCATAATAAGATTCCATTTGAACTTGTTTTTCTATCGATGAATCCAGGTTTTAGAGATGTCAATTTAGAATTGCTAAAAACGAATTGTGAGTATTTAGATATACCATTAACCATAAGAAATTCAGAAGTTTTTAGTGTTGTTCAAAAAATTGCGAGTGAAAATCCATGTTACATGTGTGCAAGAATGCGTCGCGGATTTCTCTACAATGCAGCAAAAGAACTTGGATGTAATAAACTCGCCTTAGGTCATCATTTTGATGACGTCATTGAGACGACATTAATGAATTTGTTTTATAATGGGGCATTTAAAACGATGGTCCCCAAAATAAAGGCAGAAAATTTTGAAGACATCGAACTGATACGTCCGATGATGTTTGTCAAAGAAAAAGATATCATTAGATGGACTAAAAGATCAGGAATACAAGCGATGAATTGTGGTTGTACAGTCGTGGCAGAGAAGACATCTTCAAAACGTCGTGAAATTAAAGAGATGATTGAAAACTTAAGAAAGATTCATCCCACGATTGACGCACATATATTTAATGCAGGACAAAACGTGAATTTAGAAGCTATATTAGGTTATCAAAAAGGAAAAGATAGAGTTCATTTTAATGATCTTTATCGCGAAAGAAATCCAAAAAATAAAAAAGAATAATTCATTTATTATATACATTAGAAGGGAGAAAAAATATGTATTTCTACGACTTTGATTTATCATTCATTGATATATTATTAAAAATAATCGTCCCACTCATCGTCGCATTTATCGTCGGTGCATTTGTAGGGCTTGAAAGACAAAATGTTGGAAAGGCGGCAGGACTTTCCTCACACATTTTGGTTGCTGTAGCGAGCGCAGGCATTGCTATAATGCAGCGTTTGATGTTTGAACACCAAATCTATTTACAAATGACAGGTGTTGAAATTGATCCTGAAGGACAAAGAGTTATTGCCCAGGTTGTTACAGGTATTGGTTTCATTGGTGCCGGTGTTATCTTAAAAGATTCACAACAGGTCATCAGAGGGATCACCACAGCAGCAACCATTTGGTTTACTGCAATGACAGGTCTAATTCTAGGCAGTGGTTACCTTTTGATCGGTTCCATTTTAGGCGTATTTATCATTATCTTTATTTTGACAAGAGACATTAAACGTGGATTTAATCCACTATTACCCAAGGAAAAACGAAAAGTTCCATCGGTAAACATTGAGGACTAACTATGGATTTTGATACGATTGCTGCTATTTCTACAGCTTTTGGAACCGCTGGTATATCTGTGATTCGCATCAGTGGTGAAAAATC
>JAVEQT010000039.1:0-7956 GCA_034007485.1 Acholeplasmataceae bacterium | reverse complement strand
AACCACATCTTAGATGAATCTCACAAAAACCAAATCATTAGAGATGGTGTAAAAACAGCGATTATTGGGAAACCTAACGTTGGAAAATCAAGTTTACTTAACGCGTTATTGAATGAAGAAAAAGCGATTGTTACCGACATCGAAGGAACCACTAGGGATACCATTGAAGCCTATATAAACATCGCTGGTATTACATTAAAACTCATTGATACTGCTGGTATAAGAGAAACAAGTGATGTTGTTGAAAAAATCGGTGTAGATCGCTCGATGAAGGCACTTTCTGAAGCTGAACTGGTTCTCCTTGTTTTAGATCAAAGTAAAGCACTAACGAAAGAAGACAAAGAACTTTTAGAACTAACAAAAGATAAAATTAGAATCATTATCGCGAATAAATCAGATCTTCCCAAAGCACTATCTATGGAAGAAGTTGTTGCGATTTCAACACTTACAAAATCAGGATTAAAGGATTTAGAAAAAGCGATTTTAAAGAAGTTAGAATTAGAAGATATTCAATCAAGGGATTTTAATTACTTGTCGAATATGAGACATATCACAAAGGTTAAGGAAGCGAAAAATTCATTAGAAAATGTGTTAAGATCAATCGATCTTGACATGCCTGTGGATGTCTATGCGATTGACCTAACACAAGCGTGGCGAGCACTGGGAGAAATCCTCGGAGAAAACTATGCTGACGATCTCCTTAATGAGCTTTTTTCAAAGTTTTGTTTAGGTAAATAATTCAAAAAAAATCACTGAATCAATGAAGGTTTATTATGTTATAATAAGGAATATGAAAGAGAGGGTATCTTATGGCATATGTAGCATTGTATCGCGCCTATCGTCCAAAAGCTTTTAGTGAAGTATCTGGACAAAAGGTCATTATTAAAACACTTCAAAATGCTTTGTTACATGATAAGATTGCCCATGCCTATCTTTTTTCAGGTCCTAGAGGTACTGGGAAAACCAGTATTGCTAAAATCTTTGCAAAGGCAGTTAACTGTTTGCATCAACCAAGTGCAGAACCTTGCAATGAGTGTGATATTTGCAAAGGAATTGATCAAGGATCTATTCCCGATGTTATTGAAATCGATGCTGCATCGAACAATGGTGTCGATGAAATTCGTGACTTAAGAGATAAAGTGAAATATATGCCTTCTGTTGGGCAGTATAAAGTTTACATCATTGATGAAGTCCATATGTTAACTACAGGAGCATTCAATGCGTTGTTAAAAACACTAGAAGAGCCACCCAAACACGTGATCTTCATTTTAGCAACCACAGAAGTTCACAAAGTACCAGCCACCATCTTATCCAGATGCCAGCGCTTTGACTTTAAAAACATTGAAACATCTGATATCGTTATTAAACTTAAACAAATCGCAGAAGCTGAAAAGATTAATATTAGTCCTGAAGCTATATATGCAGTTGCTGAAAATGCTGAAGGTGGTTTACGCGATGCCATATCGCTTTTAGACCAAGCCATTTCTTATGCAGGGGAAACGATTACTGAAGATGATGTACATCAGGTCTCTGGCAGTGTTGCCAAACAATCCTTAATCAAAATATTATTAGCAATTTCAAATAAAGAAATACCTACAGCGATGGCTGTCCTTAAAGAGTTACTAGCTGAGGGTAAAGAAATCACACGTATTGTCAACGATTTAATTCTTGCACTTCGTGACATCTTGATTGAAAAAACAACCAAAGTTGAACTTGAAAAATTTAAAGAACTCGCATCTGTTTTTTCAAGCGACAAAATTTATTTTTATCTAGAAATTCTTAATCAACTACAAATCGATATGAAAACGACTCATCAAAAACGTGCTTATGTTGAACTTGCAGTTATCAAAATGATGGAACATCAACAACTTAAAACGATTGATTATGATGGTGTTATTCAAGGATTGAAAAATGATATCCAAGAATTAAAAGAACAATTTAGAACACAACCTAAAACACAAGTTGTCAGTCAAAAACAAGTGAAACCACTTGTAACGATTAAACAAGTAGAAAATGTTTTAAACAATGCTGATAAAGATAAAAAAACGTTATTACAATCAGGCTGGGCACACCTTAAAGATTACCCTAAAGCC
This sequence comes from Acholeplasmataceae bacterium, assembly GCA_034007485.1. Classification (GTDB taxonomy): domain Bacteria; phylum Bacillota_I; class Bacilli_A; order Acholeplasmatales; family Acholeplasmataceae; genus Peloplasma. The sequence goes on along the minus strand of JAVEQT010000039.1, from coordinate 5,863 downwards.
CATTTAAAGATGGTAGCCTATCTATTATCTCAAGCTGATCTAGAAGCTGTTTCAGGCACGATGTTACTCGTTTATGACGATATTAACTTATGCAAACGTATCTTAGATCCAGAAACAAAGAAATTAGCGCTTGAAGTCTTTAATGGGAAAACCCATTTAGTCGATGATATTATTGCTATCCTTAAAACCGATTGGCTTGTCATCAAAGAAGTTTATCTTGATTTATGGAAAAAAGGACAAAAGAAACCAAAACTTCCGCCCCATGATTTAAAACTTTATGTAGAAGAAAATGAAGACAAACACAAAGAACCAGAAATTATTTCACTAGCAAAAGAATATTTTGGTGAAAAAGTAATGATAAAGGAGTAAACATATGAATCCCAACATGCTTAACAAATTAAAGAAAATTCAAAAACAAATGATGGAAGCACAAGAGGCATTAGAACGTAAAGAGTTCTTTGGTAAAGCGTCTGGTGTAATCGTCATTATGCAAGGCACACGCCAAGTCATTGATGTACAAATTAATCCGGAATTACTTGAAGAAGTTGAACTTCTCCAAGACGCTATTTTACTAGCGACCAATGATGCATTAAAACAGATTGAAAAAGAACAAGAAGAAACAATGGGTCAATTTGCTGGTGGTATGGGTGGGTTTGGATTTTAATGTATCCTAAAATTCTAACGAAAATCATCGAAGATTTTCAAAAACTACCAGGTATTGGCGAAAAAACAGCAGAAAGATTGGCACTTCATTTGATCACTCAAAGTGATAATGATGATCTCATCCAGTTTTCCGATCATTTGAAAAGATTGAAAACTGAAATTTCATATTGCCCCATCTGTCACATGATCACTGATCAACCGATCTGTGAGATTTGTAAAGACCAAACAAGAGATAAAGAAATGCTTATGGTGGTTGCTGATGCAAAAGATGTCTTTCAAGTCGAAAAGATGAAAACCTATCATGGCGTCTACCATGTCTTGGGTGGTCTCATTGATTTTTCTAGAGGTGTAACGGATAAAGACTTACAGATTGATACACTCGCAAAACGAATTCCAGACATCAAAGAAATGATTATAGCAACCAACTCTACCGTTGAGGGAGAGATGACTGCAAAATATTTAAAAGCTTTATTTGGTGAAGAAAAACTTGCAATCACCCGCTTAGCTTATGGACTACCTGTTGGTACTGATTTAAAGTATGCTGATGAATTAACCTTAAGCAAAGCTGTTGAAAATAGAATGAAATATTAGGAGGAATCCAAACGATGTGGGAAACAGTAAAGAACTTTTTTGAAAGTTTATATGGACGTTTTAATGGTTATCTTCAAGACTTGCTTGATATCGACAATCGTTTAATTGGACTATATGATGAATTCGTAGCTCCGCTACCCGAACTCATTAAACTTGTCGGTATTGTCTTTGTAGGTTTCATTTTGGTATTTGGTACGATTGGCTTCGTTAAAAAGATGCTCAAACTCTTTATTGTGCTTGCCGTTATCTTAGCCATCGTTTTCTTCCTCACACGATTAAATAATTAATACTTGCAAAAACAAAACGATTAGTATACAATAGATACGGTTTTAGGAGGCATACATGAGCGATAAATTAAAAACTTTAGCGATGATCGATGTTGCAGAGGTATTGCTTAGGGAATCAGGAAAGCCACTTCCCATTCAAGACATCATGCGAAGCGTCGCTGAAACAAAAGAAATTCCTTTAGAAGATGTGGATCGTTTAACACAACTTTATATGGATATCACACAAAGTGCTAAGTTTGTATATTGTGGTGATGACCAATGGGATTTAAAAGAAAGAAACTTAGAATTATGGGATAAAGACGGTTACGCTTTTGTCCATGCAGAAGAAATTGAAGAAGACACAGAAGAAGATCTCGATTTCACAGAATTTGTCTTAGAAGAAGTTGACGAAACTGAAGTTGAAGAAGATGATGATGAAGAAGTTGAAGAAGAGATCGATGAAGAAATCAAGGAAGAAAAAGAATACCTTGATGTTGAACTTCCAGTGAAATCAACCGATGATGAAGATATTGATGAACCAGAAATCGAATTCGATGATGATGACGATTATGATGAAGATAAATATAATGACATCATGGATGATTTTGAGGATATGTACGACGAATAAGAAAAAATGGGTATACCCAACAGTATACCCTTTTTTATCCATAAGAAAGGATTTGAGAATATGCCAGGTTGGCAAGAGTGGTTAGGGTATATTGCATCCCTTATTGTTTTAGTTTCATTATTAATGAGTTCTGTTAAACGCTTAAGATGGATTAATATGACAGGATCTTTAGTGTTTGCTGTCTACGGTTTCTTGATTAGCGCTTATCCGGTTGCTGTTATGAACTTAGGTATTGTTATGATCAATTCATATTACCTTTACCAAATGTATAGCAAAAAAGATTATTTCAAACTTCTCCATGTTTCAGATCTCACGTATTTTAATGCGTTTGTATCAAGTTACGAAAAAGACATGAAAGAATTTATGTCCTTTGAAGAACCTCTAGATGATCCATCACTCGAACGTTTGTTTATATTACGTAATACAGTTCCTGCTGGAATTCTCGTTGGAAAGAAAAAAGAAGATGCATTTGAAATTCTCGTCGATTACGTAACACCGATGTATCGTGATTTTAAAATTGGATCATTTTTATATGAAGACCAAAAAAATGTATTTAAAGAAAAAGGCATTTCAAAACTTATCACTAAACCAGGAAATAAGCGTCATGAAGCCTATCTCAAGCGTATGGGCTTTATAAAAAATGACCACAGCTCATATATCAAGGCATTATAATTTTTCATAAAATGAAAACAAAGGATTGTCTTTATCTGTTCTTTTGATATAATAGATAAGGGCACACCACAGAGTCTCCTTAACATAAGAGGGGACTCTTTTCTTTTAAAAACGAAGGAGGATATTATGGCAAAATACATCTTTGTAACAGGAGGGGTTGTATCGAGTTTAGGCAAGGGCATCACTGCATCTGCTATCGGACAGCTTCTAAAAAGTAGAGGACTAAAGGTCTTCATGCAAAAATTTGATCCTTACATCAACGTTGACCCAGGCACAATGAGCCCCTATCAACACGGGGAAGTTTTCGTGACCGAAGATGGTGCAGAAACTGATCTTGACTTAGGACATTACGAACGGTTTATTGATGAAAATTTAAACCGTCATTCAAGTATCACCACAGGTAAAATATATCAAACCGTCTTAAAAAGAGAAAGACGTGGTGACTATTTAGGAGCAACAGTTCAAGTCATTCCACATATCACTGATCAGATTAAAAAGAAATTAATTGATGTTGCTAAACACACACAACCTGATGTTGTTATTACCGAAATTGGAGGTACTGTTGGTGATATTGAATCACTACCATTCCTTGAAGCGATTAGACAAGCCAGACGTGATTTCGGTTATTCTAACACGTTATATATCCACAATACCCTTGTTCCCTATTTAAAAGCTGCTAACGAAATTAAGACAAAACCAACACAGCACTCCGTCAAGGAACTGATGAGTTTAGGTATTCATCCTGATATCATTATGCTTCGCTCAGAGGTTGCTATAACAAATGAACAAAAAGAAAAAATTGCACTCTTTTGTGATGTCGCAAGAGATGCTGTATTTGAATCATTAGATGTTGATGTTTTATATGAAGTCATCATCAACCTTTATAAACAAAATGTTGATGAGTGGATTTTAAAACATTTTGGTTATACGCTTCCTAAAGCCAATATCAAGCCATGGGAAGATTTGGTTTATCGCATTAAACATTTAGAAGGCGAAATTACTATAGGTCTTGTAGGTAAATACGTGAAACTTCATGATGCCTATTTATCAGTCTCAGAATCTCTAAAACATGCAGGCTATTTTCACAAACAAAAAATCAATATTAAATGGATCAATGCCGAAGAAGTTGATGCCTCAAATATCGAAGAGCAACTTATAGATTGCCACGGTGTTTTAGTTCCAGGAGGATTTGGTGCGAGAGCAACTGAAGGTAAACTCGCAGCTATTACGTATGCAAGAACGCATAACATCCCCCTCTTAGGTTTATGTTATGGTATGCAGCTAGCGGTCATTGAATATGCGCAAAACGTCTTAAACCTCAAAGGTGCAAATTCAACAGAAATTGACCCGAATACGCCACACCCAGTCATCTCACTTCAACGGGGTAGATTATCAGACGAAGATTTAGGTGGAACACTGCGTTTAGGACTTTATGATTGTGAAATAAAGAAGGGGACGAAAGCTTATCAAGCTTATCAAGAAACACTGATTAAAGAAAGACATCGTCATCGCTATGAGTTTAACAATCAGTACTTAGAACAATTTGAAGAATCAAACATGGTGATCTCTGGATTCAACAGTGAGTATCAACTTGTTGAAATGATTGAACTCGAAGATCATCCATGGTTTGTCGCTGTACAATTTCACCCTGAGTTTCTATCAAGACCCTTACGTCCTCACCCTCTTTTTAGAGACTTTATTCAAGCGACCATAAAAACAAAAAAATCTTAAGCGATGTGAACGGTTACAAACTTTAATTTCATTGCTAAATAGGATGGTTTGTAATATAATAGAGTGTGACAAATTCCAAGGAGGAAAAAGAATATGGCAGTCGTATCAGCAAAAGAAATGTTATTAAAAGCACGTCAAGAAGGTTATGGTGTTGCTCAAATTAACATTAACAATTTAGAATGGATTAAAGCTGTTTTAACAACAGTAGAAGAATTGAAATCACCTGTTATCTTAGGTGTATCTGAAGGTGCAGCTAAATACATGGGCGGTTACAGAAATGTTATGGCAATGGTTCATGAACTCGATAAGTTCTATAAGGTATCAGTTCCTGTTGCAGTTCATTTAGATCATGGAACATACGAAGGAGCCTACAAGGCACTTGAAGCAGGATTTACGTCAATCATGTTTGATGGTTCACATTATCCATTTGAAGAAAACTTAGCTAAAACAAAAGAAATTGTTGCAGCATGTCATGCAAAAGGCGTTTCTGTAGAAGCTGAAGTTGGTTCAATTGGTGGTGAAGAAGATGGTGTTATCGGTATGGGTGAAGTCGCAGATCCAAAAGAATGCGAAGTCATCGCTGCTACAGGTGTTGACATGTTTGCTGCAGGTATTGGTAACATTCATGGTAAATATCCAGCGAACTGGCAAGGCTTACGTTTTGATGTTCTTCAAACAGTAGCTGACGTTACAAAAGGTGTTCCACTTGTTTTACACGGTGGTACAGGTATCCCAGCTGAACAAGTTAAAAAAGCTATTTCAATGGGCGTATCAAAAATTAACGTTAACACTGAACTTCAATTAGCGTTTGCAGATGCAACCCGTAAGTATATTGAAGCTGGTAAAGATTTAGAAGGTAAAGGTTTTGACCCAAGAAAGCTTTTAGCTCCAGGCTATGAAGCGATGAAGAAAGTTATTAAAGATAAATTAGAAATGTTTGGTTCTGTCAATAAAGCATAAAGTAGGTGAGAATGATGCGTGATGAAAAAACTTATCACGAGTATGCCAATTGGAAAATTGAAAACTATGAATTATTAACATATTTGGTGGAAAATAATTCCGATTTAATACAACGTTTTAGACACGTCATCGATGTCACCGATTTTCTCTATGATAAATTGATTGATGATGAAAGTTATACAGAGGATGAAGATCACATTTTTGAAACAGGCTTCTATTATTTGTTTGATCAGATTGAAGAAATCACTTCACTACTAAAAAAAGCGTATCAAAATAACGTTCAAGATTTAGAAAAAAGAGCTAAAGACGTTAATTTGTTATTATCGACCATTGATTTTCAAAACGAACTTCT
>JAVEQT010000038.1:0-14072 GCA_034007485.1 Acholeplasmataceae bacterium | reverse complement strand
CCGTATTGTGAGGAGATGTTTTTTATGCTGAGCGTAGGTACAAAAGTAAAAGATTTTTGTTTACCTGATGCAGAAGGAAATAAGCATTGTTTATCGCATGATTTAGGTCAAAAAGTTGTCGTTTACTTTTATCCAAAAGACAACACACCTGGATGCACAGCACAAGCGTGTGCCTTTAGGGACTTATATGATGACTATAAAGAAAAAAACATCAAAGTGATTGGGATCAGCAAAGATTCACCAAAGAGTCACCAATCATTTATTGAGAAGTATGAACTTCCTTTCCTACTCCTATCAGACGAAAACTTAGAAGTCATCAACGACTTTGGTGTTTGGGTTGAAAAAAGCATGTATGGTAAAAAATACATGGGTGTCCAAAGAGCAACCTTCATCATAAATGAAGCAGGTATCATTACACATGTTTTTGAGAAAGCGTCTCCTAAAGAGAACGCGTCAGATATATTAAAGGCTTTGAAATAAAAGTATCAAGGAGGATTTTTCATGGTTAAAAAAGTTATTAAATCCATGGATGGTAACGAAGCGGCTGCATATTGTTCATATGCGTTTACTGAAGTTGCTGGGATTTATCCCATTACCCCATCATCACCAATGGCTCAATATGTAGATCTTTGGGCTTCAGAAGGCAAAAAGAATTTATTCGGAATGCCTGTGAAGGTCATTGAAATGCAAAGTGAAGCTGGTGCAGCGGGTACAGTTCATGGTTCATTGCAAATGGGTGCATTAACGACAACGTATACTGCATCACAAGGTTTACTGTTAAAGATTCCTAACATGTACAAGATTGCTGGTCAATTATTACCAGGTGTTATGCATGTTGCAGCGCGTTCAATCGCAGCACAAGCATTATCTATCTTTGGTGACCATCAAGACGTTATGGCTGCACGCCAAACAGGTTGGGCTATGCTTGCATCAACTTCTGTTCAATCGTCAATGGATTTAGGCGGAATTGCTCACCTTGCAGCAATTAAATCAAGCATTCCATTCGTCCATTTCTTTGATGGATTTAGAACATCACATGAAGTTCAATCAATCGAAGTCATTGATTACAAAGATTTTGATCGTTTGCTCGATAAAGAAGCTGTCGCAAAATTTAGAGCAAAAGGATTAAATCCAATGCATCCAGTCACACGTGGGACTGCACAATCAGAAGATGTTTATTTCCAAACAAAAGTTTTACAAGCATCTCATTATGCAGGTATTCCTGATATCGTTAATGATTATATGCAAGAGATCACAAAGATCACTGGTCGTCCATATGCACCTTTCGTTTATTATGGTGATCCAAATGCTACCGATGTTGTGGTTGCGATGGGTTCAGTCATTGAAGCAGCTAAGCAAACAGTTGATTATCTATTAGAACAAGGTAAGAAGATTGGTTTACTCACTGTTCATTTATATCGTCCATTCTCTGCAGAATATTTCATGAGTGCAATGCCAAAGAGCGTTGAACGCATCACTGTATTAGATCGTACATTAGAACCAGGTGCAACCGGAGATCCATTATACCTAGATGTTAAATCACTCTATTATGGAAAAGAAAAACAACCACTTATTTTAGGTGGACGTTATGGTTTATCATCAAAAGATACAACAGCATCTATGCTTGTTGCAGTCTATGATAATATGGCTGGTGAACAAAAGAACCAATTCACATTAGGTATTGAAGACGATGTAACTTATACATCATTAAACATTGATAAGAGTATCGATGTGACAGATAAAGATGCGACCGAACTTTTATTCTTTGGTTTAGGTTCTGATGGTACAGTTGGTGCCTCAAAGAATATTACAAAGATTATTGGTGACCATACCGCTTTATTCTCACAAGCTTATGCGTCTTATGACTCTAAAAAAGCTGGTGGTGTAACGCGTATGCATCTCAGATTCTCTAAGAAGCCTATCCGGTCAACTTATTTAGTTAACTATCCACATTTCGTTTCATGTTCTACAGATACATATCTTAGAAAATACGATATGCTTAAAGGCTTAAGAGAAGGTGGAACATTCTTACTTAACACAACAACTCCTCTTGAAGATATCGAAACTTTACTTCCTAACCGTGTGAAACGTCAACTTGCGATGAAGAAAGCAAAATTCTACATCATTAATGCTGTTGATTTAGCTTATCAAATCGGTTTAGGACGTCGTATTAACACGATTATGCAATCTGCATTCTTTAGATTAAACGAACATTTACTCTCATATGAAGATGCAAATCATTATATGAAAGAATATGCTGAAAAATCATACGGTCGTAAAGGTGAAGCTATTGTTGAACTCAACCATAATGCGATCGATGCAGGTTATAAGCACTTAGTAGCAGTTCCTGTTAAATCAGAATGGGCAGTTCTTGAAGATGAAGTTAAAGAAGATAATAATCGTCCTGACTTTGTTAAGAAAATTGCTGATATCGTTAACGCCATCGAAGGTGACTCACTTCCTGTTTCTGCATTCTTAGGTTATGAAGATGCTCACATGGAAAACGGATCAACCGCTTATGAAAAACGTGGTATTGCAAACTATGTTCCAGAATGGCGTTCAGAAAACTGTATCCAATGTAATCAATGCGTCTTCGCATGTCCACACGGTGTCATTCGTGCATTCTTACCTGATGAAACTGAAGCAGCAAATTCACCTGAAGGTGCTAAGATGCTCCAAGCTAAAGGTAAAGGCATGGAAGGCTACAAATTCACCATTCAAGTATCAACCCTTGACTGTACAGAATGTGGTGTTTGCGTTCAGGTATGTCCAACACCTAATAAATCATTAGTGATGGTTCCTATTGGTGATGAACTTGCTAAAGGAGCACAACAAACTGCTGATTACTTCTTTAATGAAGTAACATATAAGGATATGGGTGTTGATAATCCTAAGAACTTAAGCTTCAACCAACCACTCTTTGAATTCTCAGGAGCATGCGCGGGTTGTGGTGAAACACCTTATATTAAAGCTTTAACACAACTTTATGGAGATCATATGGTCTTTGCAAATGCAACAGGCTGTACATCCATTTATGGCGCATCTTTCCCAGCAACACCTTATACAACCAATGCTGAAGGTTTTGGTCCAGCATGGGCAAACTCTTTATTCGAAGATAACGCTGAATTTGGTTTTGGTATGAGAATCGCTTACGAAACAATGAGAGATCGCGTTCAAACATTATTAGCTAATCATAAAGATGAAATGCCAGAAGAATTAAAAGCATTAGCTGAAGAATGGATCTTAAATCGTAAGAGTGCTGAAGTTACGCGCAAATTACAAAAACAAATGCTACCTCTTTTAGAAAAGATTGAAAAACCATACGCTAAAGAACTCTTAAGCCTTAAAGATTACTTTGTGAAAGTATCACAATGGATCATGGGTGGCGACGGTTGGGCATATGATATCGGTTACGGTGGTATTGATCACGTTATTGCAAACAACGAAGATGTTAACATCCTTGTCTTAGACACTGAAGTCTACTCAAATACAGGTGGTCAATCATCTAAATCTGCACCTACAGGATCGATAGCTAAGTTTACAGCAGCTGGTAAAAACACGAAGAAGAAAGATTTAGCAGCCATCGCAATGAGTTATGGACATGTTTATGTCGCTCAAATTTCTCATGGTGCATCACCAGCACAAGTCTTAAGAGCATTTAAAGAAGCTGAAAGCTATGAAGGGCCATCCATTATCATTGCTTATTCACCATGTATTGAACATGGCATTAAAGGTGGTATGCAAAATACTTTTGCACAAGCTAAACTTGCTACAGAATGTGGCTATTGGCCAACGTTTAGATTTGACCCAAGAAGAGAAGAAGAAGGTAAAAATCCATTCATCATTGATTCTAAACAGCCGGTTTGGGATAAATACCATGATTACCTCTTATCAGAGTCTCGCTATGCACAACTTGCACAGATCAATCCAGATCATGCCGCTGATCTTTTAGACAAGAACTTAAACGATGCAAAACGTCGTTGGGCAATGTACAAGCGTTATGCAGCGATGGACTACACAGTTTCTGAAAACTAATCACTTGGTTTTCATAAAACACTAATCACATACAACACCTCCCTTAGGGCACAATCCCGGGGAGGTGTTTTTTCTATATTTTAGAATATGTGTACGCATGCGCGCGATACAGTTTATGTCAAAAGTAGGTTCAAAAGTATAAATGGTATAAACAACAGTGTAAATTACGTTTAATTAATCGCATAATAATCGAAATAACATTGAAATTTTAACCATACTGTGATAAAGTATATGTAACAATTAAAGAAGAAACAAAAGGTGAATCCATGAAAAAATTTTTTGAAACATACAGATTATTAATTGAAATTGCAGTTATCGTTACAATATGCTTATTACCAACACTGATATTAGTTTTTTATAAAAATAGAGAATTTGTCGATCTAGGCTTATTATCAACAGCCATCTTGTTCGTTATTTTTGTTCTTCCAATTTATAATCGAGGAACAAAATACGCTAAGTCAAAGAAAAAAACAGCTTAATCAACATAAAGGTTTTTCAAAAGCGACATTTGATCAATCCTTATTGAATGCAAAACAGATACTTTATCATCTGATAACTAGCGTTCATAAAGGCATTATCTTCACAAATGACGCCCATAACATCGGGTATAATCAAAAAACAGGCAATGTAAGAAATATGTAAACGTTTTCATAATACGTTTTTTGTAACGATTGCTATTTTTTGGTATAATACATATAAATATTTTTATGAAGGAGAGAAAAGGAAATGAAAAGAATTCTTTCGGTTTTGTTTATTCTATCGTTTGCATTGTTGCTCGTCGCATGTAAAGATGATCCAACACCTGTAGTCACACCTACACCCGAAAATAACGCACCTGTTATTACCGGTCCTGTAGACGTTCCAGATTTGATCAAAGGTACTCCATTTGATGCACTCGCTGGCGTTACTGCTGCAGACGTAGAAGATGGTGATTTGACATCAGCAATTGTTGTTACAAATCCTGTCGATGTAAATGCAAATGGTACGTACACTGTTACCTATACCGTTACTGACTCCGCTGGAGCTCAAGACACAGTATCGATCACAGTTACAGTTTATACACCAAATGGTGCACCAGTTATTGATGGTGTTACTAGCCACGTATTAGGATTAAATGAAGCATTTGATCCAAAAACTGGCGTAACAGCTGATGATGCTGAAGACGGTGATTTAACAGCGGATATCGTTGTTGAAGGTACTGTTGATGCTACCAAAGTTGGTCGTTATGAACTCGTGTACTCTGTTGAAGATGCAGGCGGCCTAAAAGGCTTCGCTACATCAACTGTATTAGTTGTTGAAGATAAGACAGCATTATATAATGGCGTACTTAACTTGAAGTTTGCAACAACCGATGTTAAAAATACATTCTTTGCTGCAGCAGAAAGATACCTACTTGAAAATATGGTTGGTGGTATTCCATTCTATGTAGCTAACTCATTTAGCTTATTAGCATCACGCGTTACTTTACCTGTTGACTCATTTATTCCATCTTATGGTTGGGGTACTCGTTATGCAACAGTTACTGCTGACGACTCTCAAGTATTAAATGTTGAAGGCCAATATGGTACAGCTGGTAAATACACATATCGTATGTGGGATACTCAGTCTTTCTCAACACTTAACTACTGGACATATGATGACTCAATTTCTGCTGATTATATGGCATTCATCAATGGTGGATTCTATGTACAAGCATTAAATGATGCTCAAAATGGTTGGGAATTTAAACCTGAACTCGCTGATGGCGAACCTGTTGCTGTTAATGGTACTGTAGCTGCTAACGGTAAAGTAAGTTCTAAGACATGGCGCATTTCCCTTAAAGATGGTCTTGAATGGGCATTCAACTCAGCAATCGACACAACTGGTTATGACATGGTATTAGATGCTAATGACTTCATCTGGACATACAGAGAAGCATTAAACAAGAACTATTTCCGTGCAATTTCTGGTGGTGGTGACTTCGTAACTGAAATCGCTGGTGCTGAAGCTTATGCTCAAAGAGCAGCTGAAATTTTCGGTGGCGACGCTGAACCAACAGCAGCACAACTTGCAGAACTTGATACCTTATGGGCAAACGTTGGTCTTAAAAAGATTGATGACTTAACTTTAGAGTTCACTACTAAGAACGCTAAAGGTGAGTTTGATGCATACTATCTACTTGCATGGCCAGCTATGCAACAAGACTTATATGAAGATTCATACGATGCAGCAACTGACAAATATACTTATGGTACTGATCATTTAACCATCGCTTCAAGTGGTGAATATATTATGACTAGCCATGAAGTTGGTAAGTTAACTCGTTATGAAAAGAATCCTAAGTATCCTAACGCAGACGTTGGTACAACGATGTGGACAGGTTATGACATTATCATCTACTCATCTGCAGAAGTTGCTTTCCAAGCATTCTTAGATGGTAAACTTGAAATGAGTGGCGTTCCAAATGCGAGAATCCAAGAATTCATTTCTGACCCAAGATTACTTCAAACTCCAGATGCTACAACTTGGAGACTGAACGTCAATGGTCTACAAACTGTTGAAAAACAACAAGCTGAATTCCCAGGTTCAACATACGAACCAGAAGCCATTTTAGGTTATACTGACTTTAGAAAAGCATTATACTATATCATGGACAGACAAGATCTCCAGGAAAACTGGGTTCCATCTTCAGGTATTGGTACAACTTACTTCTCTAATGCATACTATGTAGATCCAGAATCAGGTATTCCTTACAGATCATCTACACAAGCTGTCGAATTATTCGAAGACTTTGGTGGTGAAACATGGGGTTACAATAAGGGTCTTGCACTCTCTTACTTAAGAAGCGCAGTTGCTGACGCTATTGCTGATGGCTTCTATGAAAAGGGTACTCCTCAAGCATATACTGAAATCACATTAGAAGTTCGTTTCATGAACTTGACACAAAGTGACGCAACTAAGGTTCGCGCTGACTTCGTTGAACAAGCATTTGAACTTTTAGTTGATAACACAAATTATGTTAAGATTTTAGTTGACGTTGTTGATACACCATTCCCAGCAATCTATTATGATTACATGATGACTGGTGATTTCGATATCGCTATCGGTGGTATTAGTGGTTCTGCACTTGATGCATCATCATTCCTTGATGTCTTCTCAAGTGACAACCGTGGTGGTTTCACCATTAACTGGGGCTTTGACTCATCATTACCAGAAATCAAGGTAACTTGGGATCATGATTTTAATGCAAACACTGCACCAATAACTAAGTACTTCTCATACGATGCTATTACTACAGCTCTTAATGGTAAAGCTACAATCGCTAACGGCGATGACGTTCCACCAGTATTAGACGAAGGTGTCTACGCTGATTGGGATGCACTCATGTTAGAACTTGAAGATTTCGTTGATCCAACAGCTTATCCAGAATTTACTGGTGCTGACTTTGAAGTTATCGAAGACGAATCTGCACTCGGCGGTATTTGGATTGTATTACCATCTACTTATGATTTCGCAGCCGTTAAGGCAATCTTTGAAGGTGCTGGTTGGACATACATCACTGAAGCTGAATATGATGGCGACTGGTGTGCTGAATTTGAATCACCAACTGGTAAATATGTTATCTACTCTGCAGACTTAGCAACTCCATGGGCATCAGTAGAAATCGCTGATTACTACGGCGTTGAAGTTCCAGAAGATGCACAAGGCAACGTATTACCTGCAATACTACTTTACTAATTCGTAGACTAAAGCTACAATTAAATAAGTAACTCATATAGATAAATCATCCTTCCAATTTATTTGGGGGATGATTTATTCTCTATGTCTTATTAGATTAAAAAGTTTATATTATATATTATAATATAAGACAATTTTGCCATAATTTGATATAATGGCTTTAGCACGATATTTCATTTAGATAGGAGATCACATATGTTAAGATATTTTCTTATGCGTTTACTTTGGGTGTTTATCATCCTGTTTACAATCTTAACAATAACATTCGTCTTCCTAAAATTACAGCCTGAATATCCACCAACAAAGTATGACGACAAAAAAGCTTGGCTTGTCCGTCAGTGGAATGATGGTTATATGACGAGAATAGTTATTGATATCGATTATAAACCTACCCCCGAATCACCTAATTTAACGCGTGAAACACTCAAAATCCTTCAAGAAGCGTATGAAAATCGATCAGATGTATATTCGATTTATACGGATCAAGAAGTCAATAATCCACAGCGTACGCTCTGGGTTTTTGAGAAGGTACCCATTGCAACCCAGTACAGTGAATGGCTCAATAACGTCCTCACTGAATTTGACTGGGGTACCTCAACCAGAATTGCGATCAACCAAGACGTTACAGTTGTATTAGGTCGCACATTCAAATATACCATTGGCGTTAACCTTTGGGTATTAGTTTTACAAATTCCATTCGGATTATTAATCGGAGCTATTGCAGCTATTAAAAAGGATAAACTTTTTGATAACTTTACCTCTATTTTAATCATGGTATTTATCTCTCTTCCTTCATTCGTTGTTATTATGTTACTCATGAAGTGGTTTGGTTCTGATCTTGGATGGTTACCTTATCAATGGCCGTCGGATCAAGCTCCAGCTGCTCAGAAATTCTTAGGATATTTTATTCCTGTAAGTTCACTTGCTTTAGGTGGCATCGCCGGTTTATCGCGTCGTGTCAGAGCGGAACTTGCAGAAGGTTTAACGCAGGACTTCGTCTTGCTTGCAAGAACTAAGGGATTATCGAAGAGACAGTCTATTTTTAGACATGCTTTAAGATTATCACTTACACCAATTTTACCAGGTATCATTTTTAGTTTCGTTGGATTACTTGGTGGTGCAGGTATCACTGAACAAGTTTATGGTATTCCAGGCGCAGGAAGACTATTTATTGAAGCAAGTTTAAGAGGTGCACCAGATTATAATATCATCATGTATGATACAGCCTTCTTCGGTTTTATTGGACTGTTTACAGGTATCTTAATTGATATGTCGTATGGTCTTGTTGACCCAAGAATCAAGATGGGGGCAAAAAATGGATAATAAACATTTAGATAAAAGCCAATTTGAGTTTGTTGAAATCGATGAAAAGATTTTTGATACGAAGTTTGAAGGTAAACCACGCTCATTCTTAAAAGACGCAATGTCAAGATTTACTAAGAATAAGGTTAACGTAGTTGCGACAACGATCGTTTTGATGGTTATCATGCTTTCTATTTTCGTACCGATCTTAACACCAAAAGATTTTACTTCAGCAAACAGCGCCAATACGAAATTCTTACCTCCACGTATTCCTTTACTAGAAAAACTAGGGATTTTTGATGGTAGTATTGAGGTAATGAACTATGAAGCTGATCTTTCAATCTATGATTTGATTGATCCAGCATTAGGTGATGTAGATGGTAACCGTTTATATTATCCAAAATTTGATTTATATAACACGTTTTCACCAGAATTTGTTAAAAAAGGTACACTAACAAATGAAGTACTTTATGGTGGTAATAAATTAGAAGCTTATGTAGGTGGTACGAATGATATCATTTTAAGAAAGTTTACTGATCATTTGGTTGGTTACACAGAAAATCAAGGCTATTTAAATGCTACAATTACTGTCGATGTTAACTCAATCAGTGAAAATACTTATCTTGATGTGATGATTAGACCATCTAATTTAGAAACATTATTACCAGAAGGTGTCACACCTCTAGATCCTGCAAGCTTGGAATATTACGTTCAAGTTGGTAAGATCGAAGATGCAGGCGTTCATGAATTTACGAACACTATAGGTGTCGTTGGTGCATTAATCTTTGTGTACCATGCTGAAGAAACCGATAAGCGCCTCTCATTAAATTCTGTTGATATTGATTTTAGTGCCGCTACTGATATGTCATTTAGTGGTTATGATCTTTCGCAATGGTCATCTATTTCAATGGATGGTTACGGTGGTTCATGGGTTCGCGATAACGCAGCGTACACTGTTGCATCATTCACATACTTCAAGTATAATGACATTTTTGCTAATAGAGAAGGCACACTTTCTAATGAAGAATATGATGCATTATTAGCAGCTGATCCTGAAATGGCAGCATCGATTGTACTCAACGATCCCAATGATCCTTCACAAGGATGGACATTCGGTGATGGCGAATTCCAACTCGTTAATGTCGTTTCAATTTCTAATCCACAAACAGGTCCGGATGGCGAAGAGTATTTTAGCTATCGTGTAACCTATAACGGATTAATTGCAGCAGGTTATGAAGAATTACCATACTTTATTTTCGGTACAGATGGTAAAGGCCGTGACTTGTTTGCTGAAATTTGGTTATCACTTAGAACATCTTTACTTCTTGGTTTAATCGTATCAGCGATCAACATTTTCATCGGTGTTATCTGGGGTTCAATCTCAGGTTACTTTGGTGGTGCAGTTGACTTTGGTATGGAACGTTTCGTCGAAGTATTAAGTTCGTTCCCAGGTTTAACCGTCTTAACGATCTTGTACTTGAAATTTGGTGCAGGGTTCGTTCTACTCCTTATTTATTTAACCTATTCTGGCTGGGTTGGTGTCGCAAGACTTACCCGTGTCCAGTTCTACAGATATCGTGGTAGAGAATATGTATTAGCATCAAGAACACTTGGTGCCGGACATATGCGACTTATTTTCAAGCATATTTTACCTAATGGTATCGGTTATATCATTACATCAGTTGTACTATCAGTACCTGCAATGATTATCACTGAAGCAGCCCTTTCATTCCTAGGATTTGGTCTTGGTGAAGGTGCTGTCCTAGACTTCGGTATATTTAAACTCAGTGGTCTATCTTTAGGTATTCTCTTGTATGCTGGTGAACAAAACATGACAGCTCCAGGTCGTTTCTATCTCGTTATGATCCCAGCTATCATTATCATTATCATCATGATTGCATTTAACCTCTTTGGTAACGCGCTCCGTGATGCGATGAATCCTTCATTAAGGGGGCAAGAATAATGACAACTAAAGAACCTATTATTCAAGTTAAAGATCTTGCCGTATCATTTAGAACTAACCAAGGTTTAGTACGCGCTGTTAGAGGTGTTAACTTTGAATTATACAAAGGTGAAACACTCGCCATCGTGGGTGAATCTGGTAGTGGTAAATCTGTATCATCACGTTCCATTATGGGTATTCTTGCCGGTAATGCGATTGTTGATGGTGGTGAAATCATCTATGAAAACCAAGATTTACTTAAGATTGATGAAGAAGACTTCCACAAAATTCGTGGTAATAAGCTTGGTATGATCTTCCAGGATCCTACTTCATCATTGAACCCAATCATGCGTGTTGGTAAGCAAATTACTGAAGCTATGATTCTTAATGGAAAGCGTAAAAAGAACAAGTTTAAAGACTTATATCACGATAAAGAAGTTGATGTGATCAATGCTCGCATCGATCTTGAAGAAGTAGAAGCAGATGACTCTTTATCAAAAGCAGAAAAGTCAGAAAGAATTAGAGCTAAGAAACTCGTATTAAAAGAAGCTCAAAAAGCACTTAAAGCTCGCATGAAAACTGCTAAGGTTGAAATTGAAGCTGAATATGCAGTTTACAAGCAAGACTATAAAGCAAAGAAAAAGGAACTCTTTAACACCTATTTCAAGGGTGATAAGAAGGGTGATGTCCTTGAATTCCGCGCTAAACGTGCTGAACTCCATGATACATACATGCGTAAAATTAAGGTTACCCAAACTGAAGCACGTGATGAAGCTTATAAGATCATGCATGAAGTTGGTATTCCTGAACCAGAAAAACGCTTTAAGATGTATCCATTCCAGTTTTCTGGTGGTATGAAACAAAGAATCGTTATCGCGATTGCATTGATGGCACAACCAGAAGTACTGATTTGTGATGAACCTACAACTGCACTTGACGTGACCATTCAAGCACAAATTCTCGATTTGATTAAAAAGATTAAAGAAGATCGTCACTTAAGTGTTATCTTCATTACACATAATCTTGGTGTTGTTGCTAACGTAGCAGACCGCGTGGCTGTTATGTATGCGGGTAAAATTGTTGAATATGGTACACTTGATGAAGTGTTCTACGATCCAAGACACCCTTATACATGGGCTCTGATGAGTTCAATGCCTGATATTAATAGTAAAGAAAAATTACAAACCATTTCAGGTACACCACCTAACATGCTTTATCCTCCAAAGGGTGATGCGTTTGCACAACGTAATCCTCATGCGATGAAAATCGACTTTGAAGAGCAACCACCACTATTTAAGATTTCTGATAGCCACTTTGCAGCAACTTGGCTCTTACATCCAGATGCACCAAAAGTATTAAGACCAACGGTCATTGATGATCGTATTGCGGCTATGAAAGAAGAAGTCAAACGTTTGAGAGGTGAAAAAGAATGAACCATGAAATCGTACTAAAAGTTACCAATCTCAAACAGCATTTTAAAACAGGTGTTGGGAAATACAAAATCTATAATAAAGCCGTCGATGGTATTTCATTTGAAATCAGACGCGGTGAAGTCTTTAGTTTGGTTGGTGAATCTGGTTGTGGTAAAACAACAACAGGTAGAACCATCATTAAAATCTATAAGCCAACAGATGGTGAAGTAGAGCTTCTCGGCAGACGTATTGTAGCTGGTACTATGGGTTACAAGCAAGAAATTAAGGATCTTCGTAAAGATACTCCTCAAAAAATTGCTGAGATTAAAGTTAATGAAAACTTGTCTGCAGAACAAAAAGCAGAAAAGATTGCTGATCTCAAGTCTAAAAAGAACGAACGTATTAACGAACTGAGAAAAGAAATTGTTCAAGCTAAGAAAGATCAAAGAGAAAAGTATCGTCCTGATCAAGCAGAAGTTAAACAAGTTAAAAAAGAAGCACTTGGTAAGATTGAAGTTTTAAAGAAAGATATTGCAAAACTTAACCAAGAATTCTTGCAGTTTAAAGCAACTGCTTTCCAAAAGACTGACAGTCTTCCTGCAGGTACTCCACAAGCACGAAAAGATGAAGTGCATGATGAAGAAATCAAAGTTTATCGTGCAAAACGTAAGGAAAAGAATCAAAAGGTGCAAGCACTTCAAGATGAAATCTTAACGTTATCTTTATCACCTAAATTTTATAACCGTCCACTTTTGAATAAGATGCAAATGATTTTCCAAGATCCTATTGATTCATTAGACCCAAGAATGAGTGTCAAAGACATTATTGCTGAAAGTTTATACATCAATGGTATTAAAAAAGATCAAGTCGTCTTAGATAAAGTGTATGAAGTATTAAAACTTGTTGGCTTGCAGCCTGACCATGCGGATCACTATCCTCATGAATTCTCAGGTGGACAAAGACAACGTATCGGTATTGCACGCGCTATCATCTCAGAACCACAACTGATCATTGCCGATGAACCAATTTCTGCACTTGACGTTTCCATTCAAGCACAGGTTATTAACCTACTCAATGAATTACGTATTAAACTAGGTTTAACGATTCTATTTATTGCCCATGACTTATCTGTTGTTAAGTTCCTAAGTGATCGAATTGCGATTATGTATTATGGTAAAATTGTTGAAATGGGTTCAAAAGAAGCGGTATTTAATAATCCACTTCACCCTTACACATTATCCTTAATCTCATCCATTCCGATGCCAGATCCTGACTACGAAAGACAAAGAGGCAAGAATATTCGTTATAATCCAGGTGTTCATGATTACAGCGTTAATAAACCAACAATGCGCGAAATTGAACACGATCATTTCGTTTTAGCAAACGATGTTGAGTTTGAATCATATCTTAAGAAAATTAATGCCAAAAAAGCTAAAAAGCAAGCATAATTTGTTATGATGGAAAACGAAAAGCATCTAAAAAGACAGTTTGCAATTAAATTAGCTATAACTTATGCTGTACTACTTGTATTATCTTTCTTAGTCATGCTATTTACGTATGATTTTAAGTGGACATTTACGAATATCAGCAATAGCTTGTTTATTGTCAACGCGCCGATCTTCTTTGTTGCACTGATTATTCAAACCGGAGCATCCCGTGCGACA
>JAVEQT010000037.1:6291-14173 GCA_034007485.1 Acholeplasmataceae bacterium | reverse complement strand
TACAATTTTTGTTTTTCTTGACATGGTTACTCCTTGAAAGTCATATGTCGACTTTTCCCGAGTGTATTATAACATAATACAAGATGTCAGCCTATATGGAGTAAAATGAAAACGTTTTTTAATGTAAAAAGGAACCAACCTACGGTTGATTCCCTTGTCATCATAAATCAAGATGCATAATCTTTTGAATAAGTGAATTCAATACCATGATTTCCTCATCCGTTAAGACGTTTTCAATTTTCTTTCGAACAGAATCGTTCACTTGTTTAATTTCTTTGATGATGGATAATCCTTGATGTTCGATATAATACTTATTCTTATAGGTTCTTTCTTGATCAATTTTTACCATGTGAAGTTCTACCAATTCCTTTAAAGCTCTTGACGCATGCCCTTTATCAAGAAATAGGGCATCAATCATTTCCTTTTGAGTCATGCCATCTACATGTTTTGATAAAACCAAAAGATAAGGTAAATGTGTCTTGTTTAAACCATTATGAACTAATACTTCTTGGTGTTGCTCCATCATTTTTTTATGTAACATCCCAAAAAGCATAGGAAGCATATCTAGATCATTTCTCATAGCATCACCCTATATCGTTTCAAACTGCGACTGATATAAATCAGCATAGAATCCTTTTTTATCAAGCAAATCTTGATGTGTTCCAGTTTCCACGATGTTTCCTTCATTTAGGACAAAGATCATATCAGCATTTTTAATCGTTGATAATCTATGTGCAATAACAAATGTAGTTCTACCTTTCATCAGGCGGTCCATAGCTTCTTGAATTAAGATTTCAGTTCTGACATCAACCGATGAAGTCGCTTCATCTAAAATAAGCATAGGCGCATCAGCAATCATCGCTCTTGCGATGGTTAACAATTGTTTTTGACCTTGCGAGATACTTGCATTTTCATCTAAAATCATATCATACCCGTTAGGTAAACTCTTAATGAAGTGGTGGATATTGGCAGCTTTTGCTGCTTCAATCATCTTTTCATCAGAAGCATCCTGATTACCATATTTAAGATTCTCACGAATCGTTCCTTTAAATAACCACGTATCTTGTAAGACCATACCAAAGAGTTCATGTACCTGATGACGCGTTAATTTCTTGGTTGATGTGCCATCAACAAGAATAGATCCGCTATTGATTTCATAAAATCTCATTAATAAATTAACCAAAGTCGTCTTTCCTGCCCCAGTAGGTCCTACAATGGCAATCTTTTGACCTGCTTTTATTTGTGCGCTGAAATCATGAATGATCACTTTATCTTCATGATATCCAAACTTCACATGATCAAAGACGATATCGCCTTTAATGGATTTTGTTTCTAATGTTTTTTCTTCAGATGCCATCTCAGATCCATTTAAAAATTCAAAAACACGCTCAGATGCTGCTAATGCTGTTTGTGTCATGGTTAAACTTTGTGCGATGTTCCCAAGAGGTTGTGATAAGTTTCTTGAGTACATAAGCATCGATTGAATATCACCAATCATTAGTTTATTCGATGCAGCTAGAATTCCACCAACAACAGCAATCGCACCATACGTAAGATTACCAACAAATGTTGTTAAAGGCATCATGAGACCAGAAATAAACTGTGACTTCCATGATGAATCATAAAGCTCATGATTATGTCCTTCAAATGTGTTTAACATCAGTTTTTCAGCATTATATGTTTTGATAATCTGTTGATTGGTATAATTTTCTTCAATGTGACCATTGAGCAAACCTAGAGTTGCTTGTTGTTTTCTAAAAAACCCACGTGCTCTTTTCATAATAAAACTCATTAAAAAAGCGGTTAATGGTAACATCACAACAGCAACTAAAGTTAGCCATAATGAAATGGATAACATCATGATCAACACACCAATCATCATCGTTAATGATGAGAAGAGTGTAGCAACCGATGAGTTGAGCGCTTGTCCAATGGTGTCAATATCATTGGTCATACGAGAGAGTGTATCACCGTGTGGATGCTCATCAAAATATTTAAGAGGTAAACGATCCATCTTTTCAAATAAATCGGTTCTTAACTGCTTTGTAATACGCTGTGTCATACCTGAAACGATAACACCTTGGATAATATTAAAGATAAGACTTAATACATAAAGTGCAATAAGAGCGTAGACAATGCGGAAGATGATTTCATAATCAATCGCTAAAGCGAAGGATCCTGAAATGGGATTAAATGAAATACCTTTTTGAATTTCAGTTGTAATATTTCCTAACCATTTAGGACCTACAATGGCTAAAGCTGTTGACAGCATAGCAAACATAATCATGAAAACGAATTGAACGCGATAGGGTTTGATGTATGTTAATAATTGTTTTAAAGCTTGTTTCATGGATTTAGGTTTTTCACCACCACCCATACGCCCCATAGGTCCGTGCATCGGTCCACCCTGTGGTCTTGTCTGTGGTTTAGATTGTGTATTTTGTTGATTAGACATAGCCAAGTTCCTCCTTTGACACTTGCGCAAAGGCAATTTCTTGGTAGGCTTGACATGTTTCTAGCAAGCTTTGATGCGTACCTATTCCAACGATTTCTCCTTGATCGAGAACAACAATTTGTTCAGCATCCATAATGGTACCGATACGTTGACCAATGATAATCGTTAAAGCGTTTTTAATGATAGGTTTTAATGCTTTTCTTAATGTCTGATCTGTCCTATAATCAAGTGCACTGAATGAATCATCAAAGAGATATATTTTAGGTTTCTTCACAACTGCACGTGCGATGGACAATCTTTGTTTTTGACCACCTGAAACATTAGCTCCACCTTGATCTATTGAACGATGCATACCTTCATCACTTTCTTCTGTGATGGATTTGATTTGAGCAACCTCTAAAGCTTTCATCATATCTTCTTCGGTAACACCTTGGTTACCCATGTAAAGATTCGATGCGATATCACCTCTAAATAAGGTTCCTTTTTGTGGTACATACCCCATGAGCTGATAGAGTTCATCAAGTGGGTATTTTTTAATGTTGATACCGTTGATTAAGATTTCACCAGAAGTGACATCATAAAAACGTAAAAGAAGTGAAATAATCGTTGATTTTCCAGAACCTGTAGAACCTATAAATGCTAATGTTTCACCTTTTTTAGCTGTAAAACTGATATTTTTTAAAACGTCTTCATCAGCTTTAGGATAACGAAATGACACGTTTTTAAATTCTACTTTCACATCAAACGTTGATGGGATCAACATCTTTTCAGATTCATCAATCGAATAAGGTGTATCCAAAACTTCATTAATACGTTTTGCAGATACCCATGCTCTTGGTAAAAAGATGAAAAGCATAATCAACATCATAAATCCGATTAAAATAATCATCGCATACGATGTAAATTGCACTTGAAGTGATAAACCCTCAATCGGATTAGCACCTAAGAGACCATCACCAATTAAAACAGCACCTAACGTAATCAATGCTAAATTGAGTCCGTTCATAATGAAATTCATCCCTGGATTCAAAATCGCAAAAGCACGGTTAACAAATAACTGTGTTTTTGTTAAGTTCACATTCACAACTTCAAACTTGTCTTTTTGAATACGTTCTGCGTGATGAGCACGCACAACACGTATACCTGTGAGTGTTTCTCTTGTTACCTGATTCACATCATCAACCTGTGTTTGAATTTTTGAGAATTTAGGAACAACCAACGTGAAAATAACAGCAATTAACGTCAGAATAGCAACCACACCACCCACAACAACTAAACTCATGGATAAGTTGATTGAAGTTACTTTTCTGATACCAGAAAATGCCATAATCGGTGCGGTGATTAAAAGACGTAGCATCATAATCACAGCCATCTGTACCTGTTGAATATCATTGGTACTACGTGTGATTAAGGATGGTGTTGAAAAATGTTGAATCTCTGCCGTTGAGAAACCTTGAATGTGTTTGAAAAGTTTGCTTCTTGTTTCAACAGCGAGTCGTGTACCTAACCTAGCAGCAATCAAACTGGCAATAATCGTTGCAGTAATCGAACCTATGGTTACCAGCAACATCATGGCTCCTTCTTTTAATATATCTGAAGTTGGAGAAATGCCTGTTTGAACGCCTTGTGAAATAAGGACAATAATATTTCCCATATATTCTGGGAGTGCTAAATCCATTTGTACTTGTCCATAGATTAAACCTATGATCACCAGGATAAGAAACCAGTGATACCATTTAAAGCTTTTCATTAAGCGTAACATGATGACCTCCTATATGTGTAGTCACTTGTTATCATACGCTTTTTTGTTGACTTATCAACAATTTTGCACTTTTCACATCTTTTCACAAAAAAACCCAACTCACTTGAGCTGGGTTAATTGACATGATAACTTATTTTCTTGGATTCTTAATGTTTGCGTGTGCAGCAGCCAATCTTGCGATAGGTACTCTGAATGGTGAACATGAAACATAAGATAAGCCAATGTTATGGCAGAACTCAACAGAGATAGGATCCCCACCGTGTTCACCACAAATGCCTAATTTAATGTCAGGTCTTGTTTGTTTACCTAATGCAACAGCCATTTCCATTAATTTACCAACGCCAGTTTGGTCGATGTGTGCAAATGGATCATTTGCAAAAATCTTCTTATCGTAATAATCGCCTAAGAATTTACCTGCATCGTCTCTTGAGAAACCAAAGGTCATCTGTGTTAAGTCATTTGTACCAAAACTGAAGAATTCAGCTTCTTTTGCGATGATATCAGCTGTAATTGCAGCTCTTGGAATTTCAATCATCGTACCAACAAGATACTTAAGATCAACGTTAGCTTCTTTAATGATCTTATCCGCAGTTGCTACAACAACGTCTTTCACATATTGTAATTCTTTAATATCACCAACAAGAGGAATCATAATTTCTGGAGTAATATCTAAACCTTCTTTTTTAACATGAATCGCAGCTTCAATAACCGCTCTTGTTTGCATTTCTGCAATTTCAGGATAAGTGACTGATAATCTGACACCACGGTGACCTAACATCGGGTTCGTTTCATGTAAATCATTGATTGTCTTCGATAATTCTTCGAAAGTAAGACCCATTTCCTTAGCTAAATCACGGATATCGGATTCATCTGTTGGAACGAATTCATGTAGTGGTGGATCTAAGTAACGAATGGTTACGGCGTAACCTTTCATTTCTTTATAAAGACCAATAAAGTCTTCTCTTTGCATAGGAAGTAACTTAGCTAATGCTTTTTCTCTTTCAGCCTTATTCTTAGCAACGATCATTTCACGAACTGCTGGAATACGGTCTGGTTCGAAGAACATATGTTCTGTACGGCATAATCCAATACCTTCAGCACCATAGTTATAAGCAACTTTAGCATCTCTTGGTGTATCAGCATTGGTTCTTACCTTGAGCGCTCTGAATTTGTCAGCCCACTTCATCAGTAATTCGAATTCACCAGATACTGTTGCATCTTGTGTTTCAACTTTTTCACCATATACTTTACCTGTAGAACCATCTAATGAAATCCAGTCGCCTTCTTTAAAGACTTCACCTTTGATTTCAAATGTCTTGTTCTTTTCGTTAACGTGTACAGCACCTGCACCTGCAACACAACATGTACCCATGCCACGCGCTACAACGGCAGCATGTGATGTCATACCACCACGTGATGTTAAGATACCTGATGATACAATCATGCCATCGATATCTTCAGGTGATGTTTCTTGACGAACAAGAATAACAGGAAGTCCATCAGCCTTTTTCATTTCTTTAGCACGTTCAGCAGTGAATGCAACACGACCTGTTGCTGCACCTGGTGAAGCGTTTAAGCCTGTAGTGATAACTCTAGCTTTCTTTAAAGCTTCTGGATTAAATTGTGGATGTAATAAAGAATCAAGTTGTGCTGGTTCAACTTTTAAGACAGCTTCTTGTTCTGTTAATACGCCTTCTTTAACTAAGTCAATAGCAACCTTAAGAGCAGCTTGTGCAGTACGTTTACCATTTCTTGTTTGTAACATGTAGAGCTTACCACGTTCAATGGTAAATTCCATATCTTGCATATCGCGATAATGTGCTTCAAGTTTCTTAGAAATCGTGAAGAATTCATCGTATAATGCAGGATTATCATTCTTTAATTCAGAAATAGGTTTTGGTGTACGAATACCAGCAACAACGTCTTCACCTTGTGCATTAAATAAGTATTCACCATAAAGTTCATTTTCACCAGTTGAAGGGTTTCTAGAGAATGCAACACCTGTACCGGAATCTTCACCCATGTTACCAAAGACCATGCCTTGAACGTTAACAGCTGTACCCCATTCGTAAGGAATGTGGTTTAATCTTCTGTACGTATTAGCTCTTGGGTTATCCCATGATCTGAAAACAGCAGTAATCGCTTCGATTAATTGTTGTTTTGGATCTTGAGGGAATGAATCACCTTTTAATTCTTCATACTTCTTTAAGAAGCGTCCTACTAAGACTTTTAAGTCATTAGCATCAAGTTCAGTATCTAATTCAACACCTTTTTCATGTTTCATTTCTTCTAACAGTTCTTCGAAGTTGCTCTTTTCAATTTCCATAACAACATCTGCAAACATTTGAATGAAACGACGATAGGAGTCATATGCGAAACGTGGATTGTTTGTAAGTTTTGCTAAACCTTCAACTGCAATGTCATTTAAACCAAGGTTTAAGATGGTATCCATCATACCTGGCATGGATGCTCTTGCACCTGAACGAACAGAAACTAAGAATGGATCATCTGGATCTCCAAATTTCTTTCCTGCTTCTTTTTCAGTTTTTTCTAAAGCATCATTGATTTGATCGATGATGGTTTGAGAAATCACTTTTTTGTTACGATAGTAATCGTTACATGCTTCAGTTGTAACGGTAAAACCTTGTGGAACTGGCATGCCAAGCGATGTCATTTCCGCTAAGTTCGCACCTTTACCGCCAAGAAGGTTTTTCATTGAAGCATTACCTTCTTTAAATAAATAGACGTATTTTATCATAGTCATTTCCTTTCTTAAATTTTCATCATTTTTATTATATATGATTTTGTTTTTTTATGAAACCTTTTTAACCAGTTTATATAACTCATTCTTAGGTCTTGGAACGCCTACGACATTCGAAAACGGTAAATGAACCATACGAGAATCTCTAATACCGACACAAACACCATAAATATCATCATTTAAGAGTTCAACCGCATAGGTTCCCATGCGTGATCCTAAAATACGATCTTCTGGACAGGGTGAACCGCCTCTTTGAATATATCCTAATACGGTTGCCCTTGAGGCAAATCCAGATTCTTCAGTGATCTTTGTAGCAAAATCATGAACATCTAGGATATTTTCTGTGATAACAATGATAGCGTGTCTTCTGCCTTCTTTTTTATGTTTCTTTAGACGCGAAATGATTTCTTCACGATTCATCGGATTTTCTGGTGTAATAATAAATTCAGCGCCACCACAAATACCAGCGAATAATGCGAGATCACCACAATGTCTTCCCATCACTTCAACGATGGAACAACGTTGGTGTGATGTTGATGTATCTCTGAGTTTATCAATGGCATCCACAATCGTTTCAACTGCTGTATGAAAACCGATGGTAAAATCAGTACCTGCAATATCATTATCAATCGTTCCAGGTAGACCAATCGTCTTTAAACCCATCTTTGATAAATCCATAGCTCCTCTATATGTACCATCGCCACCGATAACAATTAAAGCTTCAATACCTCGTGCTTTTAAGTTTTCAATCGCTTTTTGTCTGACTTCTTCTTTTAAAAACTCTGGAGCTCTAGAAGTCCCTAAAAATGTACCTCCAAGGTTAAGCATCCCTGAAACGCTTTGATGATTTAATAAAATAAGGTTATCATCAATCATTCCTTGATATCCATCTTTAATTCCATAT
>JAVEQT010000037.1:0-6191 GCA_034007485.1 Acholeplasmataceae bacterium | reverse complement strand
AAACTCTGGAGCTCTAGAAGTCCCTAAAAATGTACCTCCAAGGTTAAGCATCCCTGAAACGCTTTGATGATTTAATAAAATAAGGTTATCATCAATCATTCCTTGATATCCATCTTTAATTCCATATACTTCATGTCCATAGACTTGACCAGCTCTGACTACTGCACGAATGGCAGCATTCATTCCTGGTGAATCTCCACCTGATGTTAAGACACCAATTTTCATAGTTTCACTCCTTTAACAATAAAAAAGCGTTATGCCATAAGTATTATATCACAAGCGCGTATGCACGAGCGAATTCATTCTTCATTTTGGTAAATTATGAAAACGATTTATTGCATAGAATCCTTTGTTTATTGGTCTTTTGTGGTAAAATGTCATGTGGAAAACAAAAATATATAAAGAAATGGTGATAAAATGAAAATTTTAGTTGGAGCAGCGCTCCTTGGTCAATCAGGTGGACCAACAAGCGTTATTAACTCAAGTGCTGCCGGTGTTTTCATTGAAGCGTTAAAGCAAGAAAACATTACAGCCGTTTACGGAGCTGTTCATGGCATTAAAGGTGTTTTAAATGAAGATTTCTATGACATCGGTCAAGAAGATTTAGAAGAATTACTTCGTTTAAAGAATACACCATCATCTGCTATCGGTTCAGTCAGATTCAAATTAAAAGATCCTAAGAAAGATCCAAGTGAATATGAAAGATTACTTGAAGTCTTTAAGAAATACAACATTCGTTACTTCTTCTATAATGGTGGTAACGATTCAATGGACACATGTAATAAGATTTCTAAATTCTTTAAGAAGTCTGGTTATGACTGCAACGTCATGGGTGTTCCCAAGACGATTGATAATGACTTAAATGCAACTGACCACTCACCTGGTTATGGTTCAGCAGCTAAATATGTAGCAACCACATTTATGGAACTTTATCATGATGCAACTGTTTATGATACAAAACAAGTCACTATTGTTGAAGTCATGGGAAGAAATGCTGGTTGGTTAACAGCTGCAGCTGCCCTTGCACAATACAAAGGACAAGGTCCTGATCTTATTTATCTTCCTGAAGTCGCATTTGATATCGAACAATTCTTTGCAGCAGTTGAAGAGATTCTAGCTAAAAAAGGTAAAGTGATCGTTGCTGTATCTGAAGGTATCAAAACAAAGGAAGGCAAGTATATTCCTGAAATGTATCAAGAACTCAAAAGAGATGCTTTTGGTCATGCACAATTAGGTGGAACCGCACAAGTTTTAGCTGAACAAGTCGCTAACCGTATCGATGTTAAAGTAAGAGCTATTGAATTCTCACTTATTCAAAGATCTGCTGCACATCTCGCATCTAAAGTTGATGTTGAAGAAGCATTTAATGCAGGTAAAAAAGCAGTTCAAGCAGCAGTTAAAGGTACATCAGATAAGATGATTGGATTCAAGAGAGTCTCATCAAATCCTTATAAGATTAAGTATGTGAAGCTTCCCTTAAAGTTAGCTGCAAATACTGAACAAAAAGTTCCTGCAGAATGGATCTTACCAAATGGAAAAGGTTTAACACAAGATTATGTGGATTATGCACTTCCACTGATCCAAGGTGATTCTAAAGCTAAGCTTGTTGATGGTCTTCCACACTTTGCAAAGTTGAAGAAAATCAGAGTTGCTAAAAAATAAATAAACGGCTTATTTAAGCCGTTTTTTGTTATTTTATAATAAAGCTTGTGATGTATTCAAAGGCATTGGGAACATCACATACAACTTCTTTTATCTCATACGATTTATTCAAATAAATAAGCCCCATTTCAAAATGAAAAAGTGCAATTCCCAGATCGAGTGCTTGAATCACAAATGGTCTATTGGTATTATAATTTGGTGTTCTATGTAAGAAGAAATGTACCCTATTTTCTTTGATAATAATTCGCCATGGTTGCTTATTCGATGCTGATGGTGCAAGCTTAACAAACTGAAGTGCATCGAACAGTGGATAGCTTGGATCTTCTTTAATGGGATGATTAACATCATCTTCATAAAACATATCCGTAAATGAATTTCTTCGATTAGCCTTAATCGCAAAACGAATTGCTCGTTCACGAAGTGACATGGTATCTTCAGGATATCCAACAGGTGTAATCGCTGGAATAATTTCTCCTTCAACAAAAGTTTCTTTAAAAGCATTTCTATTAAAAGTTCCTGCTAACCAACATGTCCCAAAACCTGCCTTGGTTAACTGAAGAATAATTGATTCAAATAGATATCCATAATCAACAATCGCGTTAAAATCATTTTTGATTACACCACCAATAAAACTTGGTGCATTTTTAATAAAACCATACGTACCAATACGTTTAGCTTCGTCGTCTATTTGTTTATCCTGATGATCAACAAAATAGCGTATCTGATGACCAAAAGGTCCTACATGATTTTTAGACATAGAGACGATCTCTTCAACTTTTTGTCTCTCATTTGGTGTTAATGGTTTCTTTTCATACGTTCTAATCGATATACGATCATAAATGGCATCTCTCAACATGATCACCCCTTCAATCACACTATATCATTATTTTTAGTACTAAGACAATGATTTCTAAGATATAATAGGGTTAATTCATAATAAAGAGGTGGGTTTATGGCGTTTCTAACATCTTGGTGGGTTTATCTTACCATTGGTATCATTTTTCTTTATGTTATGGTTCAATCGATTGTTACACTCATCAAAGCAAGGAAAAGAGCATTTGAACTCGGTTTTTCAAAAGAACAGATCAATCAAACCATCACATCTTCGATGGTTTTCTCGCTTGCTCCTTCGTTAGCTATTTTGATTGGACTTGTTGCATTAACCAAAGTTTTTGGTTCAATGATTGCAGGGATTAGACTTGCTACACTCGGTGCTGTAACCTATGAACTTCCTGCAGCAATCAATGTGATCAACGGCGTTTTCGGTAGAAACATTGGCGATGTACTGACACCAGAAATGGTGATCACTGCGGTATGGGTAATGACCTTAGGATGTATTCCACCACTCATCATCATTCCTTTCTTCTTCAAGAAGATGAGCTTAGGGATGAAAAGTTTACGAGAAAAAGATCAAACGTGGAATCAGATTATGATGGATGCTTTATTTTTAGGGATGATTTCTGCTTTTGTAGGCTATATTTTAGCTCCTAAAACGCCTGAAGGTGAAGATCCTTATATTTCCATTTTAGGTATCTTAGTCTTGGTTACTTCTGCTGCACTTATTATGCTTTTAGGGTTTTTAATGAAGAAATTTAAATGGGAATGGTTAAAAAATTATGCATTACCCGTTTCGATGATTCTTGCGATGGCATTAGCCATTGTTTATGCAGGATTGGGGGTACGCTAAAATGAAAAGAACATATCAAGATCAAATGCATTTTGAAGGTCGTTTTTGGATGATTGGGGCACTATTGCTTTTTATGAGTCTTCCCTTGATTTTAAGTTTAGGAACAGGGGTATGGCCTACTTTACAACATTTTATCCCAGGTTTCTTAGCAACAGCTATTATCTTTTGGCCTGTAACTACGATTGAAGTCTTTACATTTTCACCTATGCTTGGTGTTGGTTCAACGTATTTAGCCTTTGTAACAGGTAATTTGACCAGTTTAAAGGTTCCTGCAGCGTTAAACGCTCAAGATGCTTTAGGTGTTGAAAAAGGGACGGATGAAGGCGATGTTATATCAACCATTGCAGTCGCATCCTCTTCAATCATAACGACGTTTATTATTCTAGTTGGCGCATTACTCATTATTCCGTTAACACCTTTCTTAGAATCTGCAGCATTAAAACCTGCATTTGATAATATCATCCCCGCGCTTTTTGGTGCTTTAGGAATTGTCTATATATCAAAACGTGTAAAGATTGCGATCATACCACTGATTGTTATGATGATCTTCTTCCCACTTGTACCAGGTAGTGGTGGTTTAGTTGGCATTATGGTTCCTGTTGGTGTTGTCATTTCGATTATTGTAGCGCGTATTTTATATAAGAAAGGGATGATTTCATAAATGTGGTACTATGGATTACTTATCATACCCATTATTTTAATCATCGTCATCATAAGAACTTTAACATTTAAACCTAAAGACTTTCCTGAAATGAAAAAATGGCATGAGATCGATGAAAAACATGCTGTTGAATCACTGTCAAAAATGATTCAATTTAAAACAGTATCCTATCGAGATAGTGATAAAGAAGATTCAGATGAATTTATAAAGTTCCGCGCTTTTATTCAATCTCGATATCCAAAGATTATGGAAGTCGCAACCTACGAAGAAATCGAAAGAGGGATGCTTTTTAAGATTCCTGGCACGTCAAGTGAAAAACCTGTTGTTTTGATGTCACACTATGATGTGGTACCCGTTCAAGAGGGATGGCAAGACGATGGTTTTTCGGGTAAAATCAGTGAGACACATATCTATGGACGAGGTACACTAGATACCAAATCAACACTCAATGCTGTAATGGAATCAGTTGAATATGTCTTAACAAAGGGAAAGGTGTTTAAACAAGACCTTTACCTTGCTTTCTCAGGTGATGAAGAAATTAATGGTCCTTCTGCGAATGCAATTGCTCATACTTTAAATAATAGAGGCATTATTCCATATCTTGTTTTAGATGAAGGTGGAGCGATTGTTTCTAATATGTTTCCTGGTGTTAAAGAAAAAGCTGCAGTCATTGGGATTGCAGAAAAAGGTTATTATAATCTCAAACTAACGGTATTTTCAAGAGGCGGACACGCATCAACACCACCTAAAGAGACACCTGTAACCATCTTAGCCAAAGCAGTAACTCAAATAAATCGTAGTCGACGTTTTCATTTGAAAATGACACCTCCTGTTAAATCTTTGTTTAACGCACTTGCTCCTCATTCACATTCATTTGGCATTAAGATGTTATTTGCTAATACATGGTTATTCATGCCAGTCATTAAGCTGATCGCAAAACTTTCTGGTGGTGAGTTTCTTGCAATGTTTAAAACGACATTAGCATTCACCACGGCTAGTGGTAGTGATGCGATCAATGTTTTACCAAATGAGGCAAGTATTGGTATGAATATTAGAATACGACCTGGTGAAAAAATACAAGATGTCGAGATGAAAATTACTAAAATTATTAAAAGCTCTCCGGTTCTGAGAAAAGCTTCGATTCAGCTAAATATCATGGATGCTTCAGGACCAACAGCGATAAGTAAAACAGATGAAGCATACCAGCTTGTTAAGCGTGCCATCAGTGTCACATGGCCTGATATCGTAGTTGCTCCTTACTTAATGGTTGCGACTACTGATTCAAGACACTATCATCTACCTTATCAGATGTTTTGTGAGCATGTTTATAAGTTTTCTCCGATGGATGTAACAAAAGCTGATTTAGCAAAAATCCATGGTTTTGATGAAGACATATCCATCGAAAATGTGGTCTCAGGTGTTCAGTTCTACATCAATTTGCTTGAATCATTATAATCACAATAAGAGGAGTTCTTCTCCTCTTTTTTGTTCAACTTGGTGAAGAAATGCTATAATGAATATAAGGAAAGAGGGTGAGGATCATAAAAAAAATGACGTTATGGCTTATTGTTGTCATCTTATTTTTTTGTTATTGCAGTCATTGGATTTATGGTGACACTCCATCTTTCATTCATTGATGCACTTTATATGACTGTTATTACAATCTCAACTGTTGGTTATGAATCGATTGGTGAGATGGGAACAGCAGGAAAAATTTTCTCAATCTTTGTGATTGTAGTTTCAGTGGGTATTATTGGTTACTTGTTAAGTGAAATCTTCCGCTTCTTAAGTGAAGGAAACATCAATGAATCTTGGAGGTTTAAAAAGATGAATAAAGAAATTGAAAAACTAGAAAATCATATCATTGTTTGTGGCGCTGGTGAGTCTGGATCTCATGTCATCAAAGAACTCATTAAGAAGAATGCTAACTTTGTTGTTATTGAAAACGACCCTGATGTCATTTATGAATTAAAGGAACAAAATTGTCTATATATCGAAGATGATGCGACTAATGAGGAAGCTTTAATTCAGGCTAAGATTCATGATGCACGTGGTTTAATCACAACACTTCCAACAGATGCAGACAATGTTTTTGTCGTTTTGACAGCACGCGTCCTCAATCCAAAATTACATATCATTTCAAGAAGTCATGAGGTGTCTTCTCGAAACAAGCTGATTAGA
>JAVEQT010000036.1:0-14220 GCA_034007485.1 Acholeplasmataceae bacterium | reverse complement strand
GTACCCGCACCAGCGACAACAAAAAGCGGACCACCTGGATGGATAACCGCTTTAAATTGGGATTCATTTAGGGTAGCTAGCCAGTTCATGGCACACCCACTTTCTATTTATAAGAACTCTTTAAAGGAACAATTTCATTAAATACGAGTTGATCCTTTGTTGAATCAAAATCGGTATTAAAATAACCATTTCTCATGAATTGGAACTTGTCTTGTGGTTTAACGTCTTTAAGTGCTTGTTCAACAAATCCTTTTTTGATATCCCACGAGTTTTGATTAAATCGGTCCATTAAGTCCATGTCATCATCGCCTTGGATCATTGGTCCAAAGAAGTTAAACTGTGCGGGAACCGCATGGGTTGCTTCTACGAAATGAATGGTACCATTTGGTTTTCTATCATTAAAACCAGAACCTGATCGTGTTTCGGGATCATAGGAAGCTAGAACTTCAATGACATTTCCTTCATCGTCATAGACCACATCGGTAGCTTTGATGAAATATGCATAGAACAATCTTACTTCATCGCCCAATGACAATCTCTTGTATTTATTGTTTGGCTTTGTAACTATAAAATCATCTTTTTCAATAAATAAATATTTAGAGAAAGGAACTTGTCTTGAACCTAATTCGGGTTTATCCTGATGATAATGAACATCAAAATATTCGACTTTATGTTCATCATAGTTTGTAATCGTCACCTTAAGCGGATTGATGACCGCCATAGCGCGATGTGCTCTTTCTGATAAATCATCTCTTACAGCAGCCTCTAACATATCGATACTGACTGTTGAATTTACTTTAGATAATCCTGTTGATACAACAAATTTACGTATCGCTTCTGGTGTGTAACCTCTGCGTCTTAATCCAGAAAGTGTAGGCATTCTTGGGTCATCCCAACCAATCACTTTATGTTCTTCTACAAGTTGACGTAAGAAACGTTTACTCATAACAGTGTTTTCTATTGAAAGACGTCCGAATTCAATTTGTCTTGGCACTTTAGGCATTTCTGTTTCTCTAACGACCCAGTCATACAGTGGACGATGGTCTTCAAACTCTAAAGAACATAGGGAATGTGTAATACCTTCAATCGCATCTTCCAAAGGATGTGCGTAATCGTACATGGGATAAATGCACCATTTTTTGCCTGTATTATGGTGTTCAGCAAAACTGATGCGGTAAATCACGGGATCTCTCATGTTCATATTAGGTGATGTCATATCGATTTTAGCTCTTAGGACACATTCACCTTCTTTAAACTTACCTTCGCGCATATCGTTAAATAAGTTTAAGTTTTCTTCAACTGAACGATTGCGATATTTCGATTCTTTTCCTACGGTTTGTAAATTGCCACGATCGCGTGCAATTTCATCTGGTGTTGAATGATCAACATAAGCCAAACCTTTTTTGATTAAGATAATGGCTCTTTCATACATCTCTTCAAAGTAATCTGATGCGAACAAAATACGCTTGGGTTCATAGCCTAACCAGCGAATATCTTCTAAAATTGATTTGACATACACATCATCTTCTTTGCTGGGGTTCGTATCGTCATATCTTAAGTTGGTAGACCCACCATATTGTCTTGCACTTTCGAAATCAGTAATGATTGCGCGGGCATGCCCAATGTGTAAAAATCCATTAGGTTCAGGTGGAAATCGTGTAATAATTTCTTTGTGTTTACCTGACTCTAAATCAGATTCAATTATGGTCGTTATAAAATTTGATATTTTTTCCATTTCTAAGTCACCTCATTGTCTCATCTATTATATGATAAAATGCTCTAAACTACAAGTTTAGAAAACAAAAACACCTCCATGAAAAACATGAAGGTGCATCATTTAAAATAAATAATTTTATGGGATTAATCCAAAGAGATCTTCGTAGGTTAAACCTGTACCTTCAAATGCCGTAACAAGATCTTCAAATAATTGTTCTTGTTCTTCATCTGTTAGGTTATCTAATTCAGTCATAAGGTCTTCAACAGCTTGTGCAGGATCACCACTTGGATCTTGTACTTCTGTTAAAAGATCATTGATTGCATCATTGAGTTCTGGTGGATATGATGGATCACCAGCAATTTGATCTAATACATCTTGAACTGCATCTTGAATTTCTTGAAGAGGAATCGTTTCACTTAAGGTGACATACATACGAAGTTTATTGTTAATCAGTGCAACGGATTCAATACCCATACCTGCGGCATCCATTTGTTGGTCGAAATCTTTAATAACAAATGCGCCATTTTCAATAATCTCATTATCGCCAAGCATCGTTAAGACGTTTGCGATATGTTCACTTGTTAATGTGACTTCGCCTGCATCAAGTTCATTTAAAACAATACGTAAGTCAGAGCCTGATACTTCAGGAGTTGCATCAATCTTAATAATGGTCTGGAATATTTTCAGTGGATCTGTCGTCTCTGTAATCGTTAATGGAATATTAACAACAAAGTTTGTTTCCGTGGTGACTTCATTTGTTTCCATGGTGACATAAGGAACAAAAGCAGTCATGGTATACTTTTCAAATAGTACGGTTGATAAAATCACATTCGGTACTGTTTGGTTAGGACGCATAAAATATTCGAACACACGATTTAATGTAAAATCATCTAATTCAATGAACGGGGTTGGATCATCACCACCTAAAGTGGAGAAAATCATTGCGCTTGCTTTAGCTGCTAAAATGGATTGCAATTCAGCATCATTAGCAATCTTATCTGCATCTTGTAATTCAAAAGATGCAGTAGCGTCTTTTAATTTACCCAATGCAAAATCAACATCAAAGTTTTCATCTTCAAATCCGATATCCAGTAATTCGTTTTCTTCAATAAAGGCTAATAAAGATTGAATCATAGCTTTTTGTTGATCATCTTCAATCATTTGATCGATAACTGAATCGACACTCATTCTAATTTCTCTGTTCGTCGCATCAAATGTAGCTAAGCCATTAAGCTGTCCATCAATCAATTCTTTAATCGATTGACCTGCAACCTGTTCTGTAACCCACGATGCGACACTAAATGTCCATGCGAGTGGTAAATTACCAATCGTTAATTTATCGAGCTTTAAGACGATTTCATCTGTATCAGCTGTAATTTTAAATGCGATAAGCAAACGTGTTTGATACGTAAATGAGGATACGAAAATATGTGCTCCAGATTCAATTTCAATGACATCATCTTTGAAACGAACCCATGAACCTTGGTATCCGTAATATTCTTCTTTTAAGACATAGTTCTTTTCATCATCGGTTGCTCCATCAAGTAAATAGTTTGCGTTGATGGTTCTCATTTGATTTAAAATGAGCGAATTCGCATTTTCTTGTGCTAAAGATAAGCCAATACTTGAATTGACGTCATTAGCAAGTAAAAAACTGTCAACATCTTCTTGAATCATTTCGGTTAAAGATACCGCTTGGATATCTCCAAAATCATCAACTGGAATACTGACTGGCTTGTAGAGTAAAGCTAAAATAATCAATGGAATTGCAACGATCGATAGAATAGGTAAAACGATGAGTTTAAATAAAAACTTCATGGATTATCACCCCTTTTGTTATATATATCATAATACCAATATGCAAAAAATACAATATATTCGCACGAGAATGGAAAGAAGAATGAAAGAATCTTGAATTTAGGAATAATGCGTCATAACGCAAATCTCCTAAACCCTCACTTTATATACGCATAAAATCACACTTTTATTGGATACAAAAAAAAGATAAAAGCCATTAGCTTTCATCTTCAACGGATAATGATGATTCCCCACCCAATAAATAATTGGGAAGTGCACCCTTCATTTGATATTGATAATACGCTGCTGCACCAATCATAGCTGCATTATCTGTGCAATAAGATAGGGAAGGTATAATAATTTCTTTATTCGGGATTTCTTTAAAAATGCGTGATCTTAATCCTTTATTAGCAGCCACACCACCAGCAACAATAATTTGTTTGACATCATAGTTTTCTGCAGCTAGTTTTGTTTTTTCAATAATCACATCTAAAACAGATGCTTGGAATGAAGCACACATATCAGGCACATCAATCTTTTCGTTTCGTTGCTGTGCATTATGGACTAAATTGATAACTGCACTTTTTAATCCAGAAAAACTAAAGTGATAAGCTTTACGGTCTAAATAGGGTCTTGGTAATTTATATGTGTCTTTACCTTCTTGTGCTAACTGATCAACCAAAGGTCCTCCTGGATAACTTAATCCCAGCGTTCTAGCAACCTTATCGTAAGCTTCACCTACAGCATCATCTTGTGTGGTTCCTAAAAGTTCAAATGACATATGACTCTTCATATAAATAAGTTCTGTATGTCCACCAGATATTAAAAGTGCTAATGCTGGAAGTTTGATTTCATGTTCAATCCCTGCAGCATAGATATGACCATGAAGATGATTGACACCCATTAAAGGAAGTTGATAGGCATAAGCAAAAGCTGTGGCTGCATTAATACCTACAAGAAGAGAACCGATTAAACCTGGTCCTTTAGTTACAGCAACTAAATCTAAATCTTTAGGCTGTAATTTCGCTTGATGGAGGGCTTCTTCAAAAATACGCGTCATATGGACAACATGATTTCTTGATGCAATTTCAGGGACGACTCCACCATACACTTGGTGAATATCAATCTGTGATAATACGATATGCGATAAAACTTCTTTACCATCTTTTACAATCGCAACACTACTTTCATCACACGATGATTCAACAGCTAATATAATCATTTGTCCACCTCCTTTACATACACGATAGCGTCTTCATTTTGATAGTACGCTTTTCTTTTATGTGATATGTGAAATCCAAATTTTTGATAAAACTTTTGAGCTTTTATATTGCTTTCTCTTACTTCGAGAGATAACGTTTTAACATGTTCTTTTTTTAATTCTTCGAGTGCATGAGATAATAGCATGCTGCCGTAACCTTGATGTTGAAAACTTGGTTGAACAGCAAAGTTCATCACTTCTGCCAATTCATCAACACGAAGACCTAGAAAGGCAATCACCTGATGCTCTTTTTCGATAACATACATTCTTGAAAAAGGATTTATACTTAATTCATCATACAAAAAAGACTCTCCGAGTGTTTCATTGAAAACATTTTTTTCAATGTTTACAATGCTGATGATATCTTCAATTGTCGCTTTTCTGATTTGCATTATTCTCAGCTTCAGTCTTTCTTAAATAGTTGGGCTCTAAACCATGAACATCAATGACTTCAACACTTTTCTCACGAATGCGCTTAGGATTGATCAAAAAACTTCGATCATCAATGAAAACCGTTTGAGCTGTTTGATATAATTCATTCGTTTTTAAATCTGCTAATAAGCGATAATCATCTTCTAAAATAGTTTTTCCGTTTTCATAGATACCTGAAAAAACATACCCGCGTCTCGCATCAATCAGTGCAGCAACTTTCCCTTCATAACCTGATGTCATGAAAAAAAGTGAACTGACGATTCTTAATTTAACTGCTTTTGCATAGGCAAGCATCTTACCAACAACAACAGCGATTCTAATTCCTGTATAAGAACCTGGTCCATATCCAATAATTAACTCATCGATTTGATCCAGTCTTAGTTTATTGCGTTTTAAAACTTGGTCGATACGATCAACCAAATATTTCGCATGATCATGAGTAGCAAATCGAATGCTGTAATCGATTAAAATGTCATCTTTTGCTAAACCAACATACATGACATTGGTTGAGACGTCAAAAAATAAAGTTCTCATATATATTGCACCGCACGTTTACAGGGTATGCCAACACATGACATGACAAATTCTCTTTCTGTATCTGATAATGTTTTAATCTGGACAAGTAAATAATCTTTAGGTAATAAATCCTCTGCCTGAAAAGGCCATTCAACAACGATCATCCCTAAACCATCAATATATTCTTCAAGATCAAAATCACTTCCCACGCCTTCTAAACGATAAAGGTCTAAATGGTAAAGCGTCTTTAAACGATCTTTCGATTTATATTTTTTCATGAGCGTGAATGTCGGTGAATTAACAACATCTTTAATGCCTAATGCACGTGCTATACCCTTTGTTAATGTTGTTTTCCCAGACCCAAGATCACCATCTAAGAGAATGACGACCTTTTCTTCATCTTTCAAAAGTAAACCGAGTTCGTATCCCAGAGCCTCGGTTTCACTTGCTGAATATGTTTTTTTAACTTTCATGTTGTTCCTACTTTAAAATATTTTCGTAACCTTTTTTACCTAGTAAAGCAAACATGTTCTTCTTATATGCCTCAACACCTGGTTGATTAAATGGATTAACATCGATGAGATATGCTGACATCGCACAAGCTTTTTCAAAGAAGTAAACGAGATATCCAAACGTATAAGCATCCATCGTTGGAATGGTGAGTAACATGTTCGGTACTTTCCCGTCTTTATGAGCCATCATGGTTCCTTTAAGTGCTTGTTCATTGACATAAGATAGTGGTTTTCCTGATAAATAGTTGAGTTCGTCTAAGTCATTATCTTCTAAGGGAATGATGACATCTTTTTCTGTTGTTGCAACTTTAATTACGGTTTCAAATAAATGACGTTCGCCTTCTTGAATGTACTGTCCTAATGAATGAAGGTCTGTTGAAAAGTTTGCAGAAGCTACGAATAAACCTTTGTTATCTTTACCTTCTGATTCTCCAAATAATTGTTTCCACCATTCGTTTAAGAAAAGAAGATTAGGTTCATATCCGACAAGCATTTCAATCTTTTTGCCACTTGTATAAAGTAAATAACGTGTAGCTGCATATAAATATGCTTCATTTTCTTCTAAGTTGGTTTTCTTAAATTGAACATAAGCATCTTTTGCGCCTTTTAAAATGTCTTTTGTCTTAATGCCTGCAGCTTCAAGTGGTAATAAACCTACTGCAGTTAAAACAGAGAATCGTCCTCCGACGTCATCTGGAATAACAAACATTTCATATCCATTTTGTTTAGCAACGGTGTATAAAGCACCACGTTTGCGATCTGTGGTTGCATAAATACGTTCTTTAGCTTCTTCTTTACCAACTTTTTGTTCTAAAAGATTCTTTAAAACACGAAATGCAATCGCTGGTTCTGTCGTCGTACCTGATTTTGAAATCACATTGATAGAAAACTTTTTGTTTTGTAAGTAGTTAACAAGTTCATTTAAATATGAACCAGACATCTGATGACCCGCAAATACGACCTCTAACTTGTTTTTCTTAAAGGGTACATTGAGAAATTCGAGTCCTGCTTTTGCTCCAAGATAAGATCCACCAATACCAATAACAACAAGCACTTGGCTTTGCTTTCTAATCTTTTTTGCTGATGCTAAAATACGCTTGTATTCTTCTTTATCGTAGTCTTTTGGTAAATCTAACCAACCTAGATAATCATTGCCTTTACCTGATTTTTCATGAATCATTTTGTGAACTTCTTTAACGTTTTTTAGGATGCTTTCTGGTTGCACTTCCAAAAATGAACGTGCATCTTCGATGTTTAATTGAATGTGTGACATTATTTCTTTTCCTCGATTCTTTGTTTCGCTTTTTCTACCCAATGGGGTAAAGCTTTTGATAGTGTGTGAAATCCTATTTTTATTTTGACCATCTTTTGAATTTTAGGATGGACAGGATTGGCTTGTTTATATGATAATTTTAATCGTTTTTGTTCTTCATCAATCTCTAAAACAACGACCTCTACCTCATCTCCGACACACAGGATTTCTTCAATAGAAGAAACGTACTGATCTGACAATTCAGAGATGTGGATTAAGCCACTGTATTCTTGATAAGAGACGAAAACGCCATACGATTGAATTCCGGTAATCTTGCAAATGATTTGATCGTTAATTTTCATATCCAAAACCTCGAAAGTATTATATCACATTTTAAGTTGTGATGGAAACGAAAGAAAAACGAGCTTTTGCCCGTTATTCATTCGTTAAATAGATACCTAAACCACCTAATCCGACATGTGCAGATACAACGGGACTAATAACCCCTGTAATTTTAGTTGTCACGTGATCTCCGAGTTGAAAAATCTCGTGTTCAAGCTCTTTGGCTTCAACACTTCGATCCACATAAGCGATGTAGACAACGACATTGCCGTAGTTTAACATCTTCTTAACTTCATCAGTTAAATATAGCATGAC
This sequence comes from Acholeplasmataceae bacterium, assembly GCA_034007485.1. Lineage (GTDB taxonomy): Bacteria > Bacillota_I > Bacilli_A > Acholeplasmatales > Acholeplasmataceae > Peloplasma. Next base: position 6,076 of record JAVEQT010000036.1, on the reverse strand, counting down.
GTTTTTAAAACTTCTAACTTTATGTTCGAGATCTAATACGCCTTTTCTAAAGCGTAAGATCGGTTTGATTTTTAAAACATTTCCAATCATAGCAGAAATCTTACCAATTCGTCCGTTTTTAACTAGTGTTTGTAGATTATCAATCGTAAAAACAAGTGATCCTTTATCTTTAAGTTCTTCTAGGTAAGTTAAGGCTTCCGTTGCTTGATGTCCTTCGTTTAAAAATTCAATCATTTTTTCAGATAAATACTGCCCACCATTAATGGTAGTTTCAGTATCAACGACATAGATGTTTTTATTATCTAAGATGGTTTGTCCTAAAGTTGCACTATTGACCGTGCCAGAAAGTGTTTTTGAGATAGTTAAACATATGACACTTGAATAGGTTTTAAGTTGTTCTTCATAGGCTTTAATAAAAAGTTCTGGTGCGGGTTGTGATGTTTTAACATGCTTCCCTTCACGAAGTGCTGCAACAACAAGATCAGGGTTGATTTCACCATCGATATATTCCTTATCATCGATAATGACTTTGAGTGGAACCACTGAAATCTGATTTTCTTTGATGAACTTTTGATCCAATCCAAATGTTGAATCTACAACTAAACCAACTTTTCGATTCATTAACTTCTACCTTCCTTTTATATGATCTATCTATGATTGCGTGAAAAAAAGAGGGAGCACCTCTTTTAGATTAGTCTACAGTTACAACAGCAATAACACCAGGAACATTTTCGAGAAGCATGGTCTCAATACCTTGTTTTAAAGTGACATCAAGTGCCATACATCCATCACATGCGCCAAGCATCTTAACATAGACAATACCGTCTTCAACATTGATGACTTCAATGTCACCGCCATCGCGTTGAAGGTATGGTCTTACTTTTGTAATTAAAGCTAAAACTTGTTCTTTCGTTTGATCCATAAGTCGTATCTCCTATCCTTTGACACTAACAGTATAACGCAGACTTCTCTTTACTTCAAATGAAATCATTTATCTGATTCTGGTTTCACACGTTTTAACACATAATGTGCACAGTTCATGCTACATGATTCATTTAAATAGTCAGGAATTCGTTTATATCCATTGGGACTTTTAGGATCCGAATTAAAACCCTTGATACGTAAGAGACCTGATGACATATCACCAACAAGATATGTATAGCGGTCAAACGCAACATCAACATAGCGTTCTTGAAAAGCGAGAAGATCAAACGCTTCTCGATAGTTCTTAATGAGTTCAAATTGTCCAAATTCTGTATCAATAATCATGTCTACACCTTCTTTAATAAGACAACTGCTTCAGCTGCCATAGCTTTTTGTTCTCCAATAGCATCCATTTTTTCATAAGTGGTTGCTTTAATACTAATTAAATCGATAGGTATCGATAAAAGCTGCGATATACTTTCACGGATGCGCGTGATATGAGGATTAATTTTTGGTTGTTCTGCATAAATTGTTGCATCGATATTACCAATCATGTATCCTTTGCCCTGCATGAGCAATTGAACTTCTTTTAAGATCAATTTTGAATCGATCCCTTCATATTTAGGGTCTGTATCTGGAAAATGTGTTCCTAAATCACCGAGTGCAAGAGCTCCTAAGATGGCTTCGCTCATCGCATGTAGTAACACATCAGCATCACTATGTCCTAATAATCCTTTTTCAAAAGGAATCTCAATGCCACCTAGCCAAAGTGGTCTATTTTCTGCAAGTTGATGAATATCGAAACTATGACCAATACGCATATGTTCATCCCTTTCATTAAGGATCGCTTTGATATAAGCAATATCTTGAGGATATGTGACCTTGATATTGGGTTCATCATTAAAAACGATATGTATTTTTTCATCTGGATAATAAGCTTGATAAAGTGAGATATCATCATCGTGGGGTTCGCCGTTTCTTATGTAGGCATAACGAATCTTTTCGGTTAGAAACGCTTGAGGTGTCTGTGCAAGTAAATAGTTTTCTCTTTTCACTGAAGTAAACGTTGGCCCAACTTCTTGTTTCAAAGCAGAAGTCACTCTTTCTGCAAGTAAAACTGCATCATGAAATGCTAAAGCTTTTTCAACTGATAAGATAGCTTGTTTTGATATCAAGGGTCTAGCTGCATCATGAATAAAGACATAGGGTGTTTCAACTGCTTTTAGTCCGTTTGTTACCGATTCACTTCGTGTTTTACCACCTGTAACAACTTTGATATCTTCGGTAATATATTTCTTGATATGATTAAGATCATCTTTTGATGCAACCAATACAATATCATATCCTAAAGATTGAAACATTTCAACACTATAGAGGAAAAGAGGTTTATGATTGATTTCATAAAGTATCTTTGATTGGTTTAGTTTAGCGCGTGTTCCAGCTCCAGCTGCAACAATGACTGCTGTATTCATGCATTACCCCTTTATCATACCATCAAGTTTTTGATCGTATTCATCGATATGAAACGTTTCAACTTCCTGAAAATCATAGATGACACCCATGACTTTTTTAGGCCGATACTGACTTAAGAATCTGTCGTAATATCCTTTGCCATACCCCACACGATAGAAATCTTTAGAGATTGCTAATGCTGGGGCTAACATATAATCAATATTATTTTTATATTGATTTGTTTTTCCATCAGGTTCTAAAACACCAAATGCAGATTTAATCCATGTCATCTCTTGATGATAGGCATAGAAATGAATACCATCTTTTTCGACGCGTGGAAAAAGAAATGTTTTTTGATCTTCTAACAGGGTTAAAAGATTAACCTCTTCCTTCATGGGATAAAACAAGGCAACAATAGATGCATTGATATAATCTTGATCTAATCTGATTTGATCAACAATATGTTTAGACTTCTCATTCACTTGATCAGGCGTCATGCTTGATCTTTTATTGATCATGGCTTTTCTTAATTCACTTTTGATCATGAAACAATATCCTTATAATAACAACCATGAGCTGTAAATTGTGGATTTTCAGCAATCTTTAATGCTTGAAGTGATGCTTGATATAACTTATGCTCATCATGTGCATCACTGCCACCAATAGCGATACCAGCGAAAACTTCAAGTTCAACCGAGATTGAACCATATTGCATCACAAGATTTAAAAATGTCTTATTAGATTTGATGCCGTTTTGTAATATATCAATTTTTCTGGGGTCTGTTATGGTCACTGCAAACTCAAGTCCAGACATTCTAAAAATGTCTCCACTTTCTGTGACAAATGATGTTCTCATTTTTTTAATATATTCTGCCATCAACATGTTAGCAACTTCACGTCCATGGGTCTCATTGATTTTAGGAATATTCTTTAATTTAAAAATGACGAGTTGGAAATAACGGTTGTCTCTAAATAATTTATTCATGGAAACCATGAGTTCATTATCATCCTTCAAACGATCAAGTTCATCAATGTTACTTGCAAGATAGTGTTTTGTTTTCATTGGATTAAGCGTTCCCATGATGACTGCTTGATTGGTATCTTCAAAAAGACGTTTGCCCTTTTCTTTAAACCAACGATATTGACCGTTCACCATGATGCGATACGATGTTGAATATTGTTTTTTATTAATTGTTAAATCGCCTAATAAAGCTAAATACTTCTTCAAATCTTCAGGTTCAATCATACGTCTAAAATCAGTTAGGTCGAGTGTATTACCTGGTAAATTTAAGAACTCAACAAGTTTATCAGACGCCCAAATGATGCGTTCATCGAGGTCGATGTAAAATAAACCTTCTTCAGAAATTTCAAGTGTTGCAATAAATTTATGGCGAATGCTTTCGAGTTCGAGATTTCTTTCTTGTAGTTCTTTTTCAACAGCAAGCATATCAAAATTTGACTTCTTTTCACCCACACAAATACGACCTTTGTATTTACCTAATGCGTAAACAGGTTGCATCACCATATGAAGGATAACAGGGTTACCATCCATATTCAAAAAGGTGAGTTCTTCGATATCTGAATCTCCTTGTTTTGCTCTTTCTTTGTAACCGAGATAATAACTTTCGAGTTGTCGATTATTAACTTCTTGTGTATTTAATTTTTGAAAGCGAATGGTTTTATTAAGGATTGAAAAGAGCTTTTTACCAATGACTTCATCTTTATCAAAACCAATTTCTTTTAACAGACTTGAAGACATGTCTTTAATTCGTTCTTTTGCATCTACGACATAATAAGTGTTCCATCGTGAGTTTTTAATAGATTTGACAAACAACTGGTAGTGATTCGCTTTTAGAATAGCTGTTTTAAAGGTTGCATACAATATCAAGATAAAGAATGCATAAACGAAGAAGTTATAACCGATATAGATATCTTCATAAAGTGCATTTGTTAAAATAAATGACTCATAAACGACTAAAACAACAACCGCAACTGCAACGTTGAAAAAACCGATAACCAATCGGTTTTTTAATACTTTCTCAGATTGTATACTCTGAATAACTACCAAAAAAAGTGTGAATACAGTAATAATCAGAGGATAAATAGGATGTTGTAACATAAAATCACCAAGTCACTTCAAGTACGTATGTAATCAATATAATAAGTATTGTAATCAAAAACGAAACAACATAAATCATCCATTTATTTTTGTTAAAATATGTCGAAACTTTTTCAGCAAGATTTCGATTGGCAAAAGCTTTTAGCGGTTCGAAGATAAAGGTCAGTATGTTTTTAATTGTTTTCATATGAGCCTCCTTACTTCATGAACATATTGATGTATTCCATCAATTTGTCGCGATCGTTAATTTTTAACATAATACCTTCTACAGCGATGGATACGTTGCCAGTTTCTTCTGACACAATGATCGTTAAGCTGTCTGTAATTTCACTGATTCCTAATCCAGCGCGATGGCGTGAACCTGTTGTTTTTTCAAAACTTTCATTATCTGATAAAACAAAGTATGCTCCGGCGCACAAGATAGAATCTCCACGAATAATCACTGCACCATCATGAAGTGGTGTGTTTGGTGTAAAGATATTAATCAATACTTCTTTTGAAACTTCACTATTCATCATAATCGCTCTTTCAGCATATTGATCAAGCGTATTATGTTTTTCAATGGTCATAAGCGCACCGATTTGCTGACTTGATAAGTACATTGCAGCATCAACAATGGCATTTTTTGTGCGTTCGCTACCCATGACAACATTTTCGTTTCGTGAATCAGCTTTCCAAACAAATTCTAATGATCTTCTAATATCAGGGGCCATAATAACAATTAATAAAATAGGAAGCCATTCAGCTAAGTAAGATAGAATCTTAGAACTAATGAGTAATTCAAAATGGTTAGCAATAAACGCTGCAACATAAATAAGGATAAATGATGCTGCTATAGACAGCATACGCTTGTTAGATATTAAAAATTTGACAAGGAAAACGACCAATACCCATACGAAATAAGTATCTACAATCACTTTCCAAATAGGAACCCCGAATAACATATCATCGCACTCCTTTTTACTAAACTTATTATATCACAAAGCGCACGTGCACATAGACTATTTATTGAGGTAAAAATATGACGCGTGATTTGTGTGATGTCATAATTTCTTTTTTTACAATATGACATCGACAAATCAGTTTGTTATTTGTTATAATCAAAATGTAGTTGTTAAAGTCATATCATCATTGATCTGACATACATATAATTAAATCAACTTGCGTATAATCGTTTTGATACGGAAAACAAGTCTCTACCCTGCGCCGTAAATGCAGGACTACGCAAAGAAAATTTCTTTTTTGTCGTGAGATTTTTCTTTGCTGAGAATCTCATTTTTTATTTTTTTAGGAGGAAAATATGGCTAAAATCGGTATTATTATGGGTTCAAAATCAGATTTTGAAGTGATGAAAGAAGCTGTTGAAATTCTTGATCGGTTTGGCGTTTTATATGAAAAAGACATCGTCAGTGCACATCGAACTCCAGATTATTTATATACTTATGCAAAGCATGCTAAAGATCGCGGTATCGATATCATTATCGCTGGAGCGGGTGGTTCTGCGCATCTTCCAGGTATGGTAGCATCCTTAACATCGCTTCCTGTTATTGGTGTTCCTATCAAAACATCAAAACTTGATGG
>JAVEQT010000035.1:0-14294 GCA_034007485.1 Acholeplasmataceae bacterium | reverse complement strand
ATCGGATTTTCTGATATCATGGCTTTAATCACTGTGCTATTATTTCTAGCAGCTATCATTACAGTGAGGATCTATGGATGAGATATAAAGCAGTTGTTTCATATGATGGTTCAGCTTATGTTGGCTTTCAAAGTCAAAACAATGGTTTAGGCATTCAAGAAGTCATCGAAAAAGCGTTTCGTTTAATGACACAAACAGAAATTAAAATTCATAGTGCAGGTAGAACGGATAAAGGTGTGCATGCAAAGGGTCAAGTCTTTCATTTCGATAGCTCGATCGATCTACCATCCGACATATGGGTACGTGGTGTTAATGATAGACTACCTTTAGATATCAGAGTAAAAAGTGTCAAACAAGTCAAACAAGATTTTCATGCAAGACACAGTGCAACCTCAAAAATCTATCAATATGTGATTGCTAAAAAACCAGAAACACCTTTTACAAAAAACTATGAGGTCTACATTAGAAATTTAGATGTTAAACCGATGATTGAAGCATTACCCTTACTCATAGGCACGCATGATTTTAGAGGGTTCTGTCAACTTGTACCTGGTAAACCAACAATTAAAACCATATTTCAAGCAACATGTAAAGAAACAAAAAAGCATTACATCTTCACATTTCATGGCAATTCATTTCTAAAATACATGGTGAGATCCATCATGGGAACGCTGATTCAAATTGGATTGCATCGTAAGCATGTTACGATCATTAAAGATATTTTAGAAACGAAAGATCGCCATCTTGCGGGTAAAACTGCAGAGGCTAGAGGTTTATTTTTAGTCAAAATTAACTATCAAAAAAGATAAAAAGGAGGCATCATATGTTTATCACCTTTGAAGGTGGCGAAGGCACCGGCAAAACTACATTAATTCAAGAAATTGCTAAACGTTTAAGACAGAAATATGAGGTCATCACGACACGAGAACCCGGTGGTTCTATGATTACAGAAGCCATCAGAGATATTATTCTCAATCCTAAATATCAAGGCGTAACTCCTTATACCGAAGCTTTATTACTCGCTGCATCAAGAGCACAACATTTAGATGAAGTCATATTACCTGCTTTAAAACAACATAAAATGGTTTTATGCGATCGTTTTATCGATTCATCGCTTGCTTACCAAGGTTATGCAAGACATTTAGGGTATGACTTTGTTTTATCGATTAATCGCTATGCAGTTGAAAACTTACCCCAACTAACATTTTATATTGATCTTGATCCAACCATCGGATTATCGCGAATTACACATCGCGATAAATATGATCGCTTAGATCAAGAAGCTTTTGATTTTCATACAAAGGTGAGACAAGGCTATCTAGAAGTTGCAGCTCAATATAAAGAGCGTATTGTGACCATTGATGGTTCAAAAACGATTAAAGAAATCGAAGAAGATATTATAAAAGAAATCGAAAAGAGATTATGAAAAGAGCCTATTACTTTTTTAAACAAACCATCCAAAAAAACAGGTTAGCCCACCTCTACTTAATCGTTGGACCTAAAGGATCGGGTAAATCGCAACTCGTTGATGATGTTGCGTATTTAATCTTGAATCAAGGAAAACCTGAATCACCACATTTCAAATTACAAATTAAAGAGCGTAAAGTACAAAACATGGTGGTTGTTGAACCCGATGGCTTATCAATTAAAAAAGAACAGATCTTATACTTACAATCAGAATTTTCTAAAACAGCATTAGTCAGTGGTCCACGTATTTACGTCATCAAAGGTGTCGAAAAAATCAGTGTTGCCGCTGCTAATTCACTCTTAAAGTTTATGGAAGAGCCACAAAGTCATAACGTCTTTGGTTTTCTTTTAGCAGAAGATAAAGATAATGTACTCCGTACGATTCAATCACGCAGTCAAATTATCGTGCTAAAGAGCATCGATGAAATCGATCTTGAACAAGAACTGCTTCAATTAGGTGTTGATGAAAAGGTTGCTACGCTAGCACCCTATGTGACAAAAAACATCGAAGAAGCAACCTTATTAGCAGAGAACCCCAACTTTTTAGATATGATTGCTCTGATTGAAGAGATAGCAACACGATGGGATCATAAAGATATATCATTTCCCATCTACTTTGGTGATAAAGCAAGATTTCTTATCCAAGATCGTGATTTCTTTATGAACTTTTTAGAATTATTGCTGCTTTACTTTTTAGACTGGGTTCACTATCGTACCCATCAACCCATCACGTATCGATTTTTACGTGAAACCATTCAAATTCACAGTGACGCACTTCAAGTTTCAGAAGTTAATGAATTGATTGAACAGATTCAAGTGATCCTACAGCAACAATCTTTTAATATTAATCTTGATTTAGCACTTGATCACTTATTTTATATCCTAGAGAAAAAGAGGTAAAACGATGAAAGTTGCACTCGTACAATTTAAGGAAGCCGGAAAGAAATATTATTTTTCCTATGAAGGACTTGACATAGAAAAAAATGACTACGTCGTTGTTGAAACAACACGTGGTATTGAAATAGGCAAAGTTTATTTATTTAAAGAGATTGAAGAAACAGATCTCTCTTCAGAATTAAAACCGATCTTACGAAAAGCTTCAGAAGGTGATTTAAAAGAAGAAGAGTATAACAGAACATTAGAACCAGCTGTTGTTGATAAAGCAAAACAGCTTGCAAAACAAAATGAACTTGAAATGAAAGTTTTAGGTGCTGAATATACCCTAGATCGCAAACGTCTACTCATTTATTTTGAAGCTGAAAGTAGAATCGATTTTAGAAATCTCGTAAAAGATTTATCAGAGGTGTATCATACACGTATTGAATTAAGACAAATCGGACCTAGAGATGCAGCTAAAATGATTGGTGGTATCGGACCATGTGGCTTAATTTTATGTTGTACGACCTTTATTGGTGAGTTTGATACCGTATCGATCAAAATGGCAAAAAACCAAAACATCGCATTAAATCCTCAAAAGATTAGCGGTGTTTGTGGCAAACTTTTATGCTGCATTAAATATGAAGATGATGTGTATACAGAGCTTAAAGCAACCATGCCTGATCTAAAAGAAAAGGTTATGACTCCCAAAGGAGAAGCTATGGTTTTAGAACTTAATATCATCGGTCAAAAGGTGAAGGTCAACCACGCTGAAAACGGCGGCATTGAATGGCTACCACTTTCTGACATTACACGTGCTTAATCATGATTAGAACACTTTTAGGAACAAATCTTTTGATCGAACAAAAGGGAAGACAAGCCTTTAATCTAGATACTGTTTTATTACAAAGTTTTATTAAAGTTCCCGTAAGAGCCAAAACTGTCCTTGATTTAGGAACCGGCATTGGACCATTGATGCTTTATGTATCTCAAAAGACAAAAGCTAAAATCATTGGTGTTGAAATTCAAGAAACTAGATACTTACAAGCTTTAAAAAACATTGAACTCAACCAGCTACAACATCAACTCTCATGTCTCCATCTTGATATCAATGATTTAAAAATGAAAGATGTTGATGTCATCGTATCAAATCCCCCCTTCTTTAAGGTAAGTGAATCATCAAACTTGAATGAAACGGAAGAGGATACCATAGCAAGACATGAAGTCAAACTAAGTTTAAATGAACTCATTGAAAAAGTGTCTAAAACATTAAAATATGGTGGCTATTTTTATATGATACATAGACCTGATCGGCTGATGGAAATTCTTTCTTTATGTGAAGAAAATCATCTTGCAATAAAACGTATCCGTTTTGTCCACCCCTATCTCAATCATGAAGCGAATCACGTATTAATTGAAGCCATGAAGTATGGTAGTTCAGGCATCAAAGTGGAAAAACCACTGATCTTATACAAAGATAAACATCTTATATCTGAAGAGATGGAAAACATATATCAAGGAGGATAACATGTTATTAACATTACTTAATCGAAAAGAAAAACTTAAGTTCTTAGATCTTGTCATGCATATGGTATCCGTTGATGGGAAACCCAATGAAATTGAACAACGACTACTCAATATGATGCTTGCTGAAGTTGGAGATGGTATCGTTTCTGAATATCAATTTGCATTATCTAAAGATTTAGATGAGACGATTCAGTATTTTTGTGAAGCCAGTCCTACAGTCAAAAATATCGTCTATCTCAATTTGGTTAAAGTGACCATGATTGATGATTTTTATAATACGACAGAGCATTTCTTCCTAGAAGGACTGAGAGAAAAATTTGAGATTAATGAATCAAAGAAAAAACAGTTAATGCAAATCGTTTATTTAGAAAGAGATTTACGCGAAAAAGCAAAACGCGTGGTAAATCACTAATGCAAAGAAGCTTTAAAGAAGAAAAAGCGACACTCTACGTCGTATCAACGCCAATTGGAAATTTAAGTGATATTACCTATCGTGCGGTTGAGATTTTAAATTCTGTTGATCTTATTTTAGCTGAGGATACCAGAACCTCCTCTGTACTTTTATCACATTATAAAATTCATCAACCTTTAATGAGTTATCATGAATTTAATAAAATAGAACAAGAAACAAAAATTCTAACCCTCTTAGAAGAAGGAAAACATATCGCATTAATCAGTGATGCTGGAACTCCAGGTATTAGTGATCCAGGCTATGAAATTATTAAAAAAGTGATTGAAGAAGGTTATCATGTGGTTGCTATACCAGGTGCATCTGCTATTTTGTCTGCCCTTGTTACCTCAGGTTTAGTGATTCAACCGTTTACGTTTCTTGGCTTTCTGCCAAGAAAAGCACAAGACCAAATCACATGTTTAAAAGATTATAACAACCGAAAAGAAACACTTGTTATCTATGAATCACCGATGCGAATTGGAAAAACATTAAAAACGTTATATGAGGTTTTAGGTCAACGAAACATTTCAATCGCACGTGAACTGACGAAAGCTTTTGAAACGATTATCAGAACAACTTTAGAAGATGCAATCACCATGGAAATGAATCCTAAAGGGGAATACGTCATCATCATCGAAGGTCGTTATCAAACAGATAAACCCTTGCTTGATGTCAAATCACATTATTTAGAACTGATTGAAGAAGGCTATCCTTCCAAAGAAGCGATGAAGATTGTCGCGAATAAGCATGACATATCAAAAAATGATGTGTATAAGATTGTGAAAATTGATGATACTTCTTCTTGATTTTTTAAAAGTATAAAGTATAATATGTATGTAATAGGCAATGAGAAAAAGAGTAGTCTACTTACTTTGTTTAGAGAGATCGCGGTTGGTGCAAGCGATTCAAGTAACAGATGAACATGGTTTTCGAGCCTTTTAGCCGATAGGTAGGCTAAAACGTCAATCCGCGTTAAGGATTTTCGAGTGCTGATTTTATCAGAACTAAGGTGGTACCGCGATGTCACGTCGTCCTTAGATTTATTTAAGGATGGCGTTTATTTATTTTTAGGAGGTTTTATTCATGGAAAAGAAAAAATTTTATTTAACAACGGCCATTGCTTATGCTTCAGGTATTCCTCATATCGGTAATGTCTATGAAGCGATATTAGCAGACAGTATCGTTCGCTTTAAGCGTTTAGATGGTTACGATGTCTTTTTTCAAACGGGCACAGATGAACACGGTCAAAAAATTGAAGGTAAAGCTGGTTTAAATGAGCTTTCACCTCAAGCATTTGTTGATCATATTTCATCAGAAATTAAACGCATCTATGATAAGGTTCATGTGTCATACGATCAGTTCGTTAGAACAACCGATGAAAGACACGTTAAAGCTGTTCAAGCTATTTTTAAAAAGCTTTATGATCAAGGTGATATTTATTTAGGTGAATACGAAGGTTGGTATTCAGTTGCTGAAGAAGCTTTCATTTTAGAAAAAGATATCGTTGATGGCAAAGGTCCTAACGGAGATATTCCCGTTTGGACAAAAGAAGCGGCGTATTTTTTAAGATTAGCACCTTATCAAGAAAGATTACTCAAGCATATTGAAGAACACCCAGAATTTATTGAACCTGAATCCAGAAGAAATGAAATGATTCAAAACTTCCTCAAGGAACCTCTTCCTGATTTATCGGTATCAAGAACATCATTTAAATGGGGTATTCCTGTTGAATTTGATCCAGGACATGTCGTTTACGTATGGATAGATGCATTATCGAATTATATCACTGGGCTTGATTACCATCCAGATCAACCATTAACAGAAAATTATAAGAAATATTGGCCAGCTGATGTTCATTTAATTGGTAAAGATATTTTAAGATTTCATACGATTTATTGGCCAATTATTCTGATGGCACTAGGTCTTGAACTACCCAAACAGGTGTTTGGTCATCCTTGGGTACTCGTCAATAAGTCAAAGATGAGTAAATCAGTAGGTAACACGATGTATACTGATGATCTTGTGAAATATTTTGGTGTTGATACCGTCAGGTACTATGTTTTACATGAAATTCCTTTTTCTGCAGATGGCAACATTACATATGAGCTTCTCATTGAAAGAAACAATTCTGATTTAGCAAATACCATCGGTAATTTAGTCAACCGAACGATTGGTATGGCACATAAGTATCGTGAAGGTGTCATTAAAAAAGTTCAACTGGATGAACCATTTGACTTATCCTTAAAGGAAAAAGCGCTTGAAGCTCTCCCTAACATCAGAACGTATATGGATGAACTAAGGGTTTCAGATGCTTTGGAAGAAGTTGTTAAATTAGCACGTTTTGCAAATAAGTACATCGATGTTTCTGAACCTTGGGCATTGATGAAAGATCCAAACAAACAAGACAAATTAGATCATGTTCTTTATAGTCTTTTAGAAACCATTCGCTATGTAGCTGTTTTATTACAGCCCTTTATTCCAGAAACTTCTAAACGTATTCAAAAGCAAATTGGTGTCACTGATTTATCCTTTGAATCACTTTCAGTATTTGGACAATTCCCAGAACAAACATTAGGTAAAGCAGAGGTATTATTCGAGCGTTATGATTTAAATAAAAAACTCGAAGAAATTTTAAAAGATAGAAATGAATAACATCAAAACATTTTTACGTTCTGATCAGATGAAACAGCACATCTTACCAGAAGCACAACGATTGATTGCTGTTGTTTTATCAACCATTGTTTATGGGATTGGTATGTCCTGGTTTTTAGAAGCTTCGGTCGTTCCACTTTATACAGGGGGCATCCCTGGATTGGGACAGCTCGTTAGAGATTCATTTTACGTTTGGTTTGGTATTGATTTTGGATCACACTTTTTAGGAATCTTTATTATTGTTGCTAACATTCCTATATTGCTTTTAGGATGGTTTGGCGTCTCACATCGGTTTACGATTCACAGTATCATCTCCATCTTGCTACAAGCGTTTATTTTATCATGGTTACCCGTTGTTAATATGGGTCTTGTTGACCGCAGTGATGCTTTTGCAGCAGCGGTATTAGGTGGCTTACTGATTGGTATTGGTGGTGGCGCAGCACTTCGCTTTGGAACATCCACCGGTGGCCTTGACATCATTGCACAGTATGTTTCACTTAGAAAAGGGAAATCTGTGGGTTTTATTTCCATGATTATGAATGTTGCGATTGCGATTTTAGGTGGTTTAATTGTCGGTGGAAAAATGGGACCATCAGGAGTTGTCATTTCTGGAGGTGTTATCGCATCTTATACCGTAATCAGAATCATTGTGACAACAATTTTGACAGATCGGATGCATACATCGTATCAATTTTTATCCGTTGATATTATCACCAGTATTCCACAAGCTTTAGTTGATGAGATTTTGCATAAGGTTTATCGAGGAGTGACATTAATGCGTGTTGAAGGCGCATATTCACATCATGAAAAGACATTGATTTATGTGGTTATCTCTTCATATGAGTTACATACATTAGTTGGGCTTGTTAAGTCAGTAGACCCGAATGCATTTATTGTAACAAGACCTGTTAAGAATGTGTTTGGTAATTTTAAGAGAAAGACGATTGCTTAAGGGTGTGACGACACACCCTTTTTGTTATCTTAAGATATTTTTGCAAATATTCTCTTAAAATCCGTTACAATAAAACTATAGGAGTGATAATACACATGATCTATACGATGACACTCAATCCCGCCATTGATTATAAAATCAAAGTTGATCGGTTTGAACTTAACCAACTCAATCGCTTTAAAAAAGCCTCTTTAAATCCTGGTGGCAAAGGGATCAATGTATCGGCTGTTCTCAAGAACTTAGGTATACCATCGATTCCTATCACGATCTTAGGTGGCTTTACAGGTCACTATCTTTTTGAATCTATGAAAAAAGAATATGATCTTGACATACAACCCATTTGGGTAGATGGTGATACACGTATCAATATCAAGATGACGGTTGATCATGAGACAGAAATCAATCATGAAGGACCACGTGTCAAAGATCAAAAGTTTGAACTTATTATGGATTATATCAAAAACATGACGAAAGAAGATCTTCTCATTATTGGTGGATCACCTCCCAATGGACAACGTGACGCTTTTCAACAGATTGCTCAATTGTGCAATGAAAAAGAAATTCCTTTCATCATGGATACCCCAGGTGATATGTTTCATCAATTTATCGATCATAAACCATTCTTGATGAAACCGAATTTAAAAGAATTAAATGACTATTTACTCATGGACTTAATTGAAATAGAAGAAATCATTTTTTATGGTCGACAACTCATCTATCGTGGTGTAGAACATTTGATCATTTCTTTAGGTGAACAAGGGGCACTATACTTAGATAATGAGAAAGCATATTTAGCACACCCTATCGAAGGTAAAGTGATATCAACCATCGGTGCTGGAGATTCAATGGTTGCAGGATTTGTTGCGATGTACCAGTTAACCCAAGATCCTAAGCTTAGTTTTATCGAAGCGGTTGCTGCAGCTTCTGCTACCGTATTTACTGGAAAACTAGCTACACATAGAGACATTCAAAAATATCAAACGAAAGTGATCATTGAGGAACTATAACATGTTAATGAATGAACTGATTAAGCCAGAAGATGTTTTACTTGATTTTGATGCGAAAACAAAAGATGAAGCTATGGAAATGCTTGCTAATATCCTTTATACACATCATAAAATTGATGATCTTCAAGGTTTCTTAAAAGATATTTACGAAAGAGAAGCCATCACCTCTACAGGTATTGGATTTGGGATTGCCATTCCACATGCCAAATCCTCACATGTATTAATACCTACGGTTATCTTTGCAAGAAGTATCGAAGGTATCCCCTTTGATGCGATGGACGGGAAAGATGCCCATCTCTTCTTTATGATTGCTATGCCAGAAGATGGTACAAATGCACACTTAAGAGTATTAGCTATGCTATCAAGAAAACTCATGCATGAAGATTTTAGAGAAGCGCTTTTTGATGTTCAATCTTTGGATGAAGCACTTAAGTTACTTCATACCATGAATTAGGAGAAGAATGCCATGAAGAAAATTGTGTGTATCACTGCATGTCCTACGGGGATTGCTCATACGTATATGGCTGCTGAAATGCTTGAAAATGCAGGTAAATCTTTAGGGGTTTCGATTCAATGTGAAACCCACGGTGCCATTGGCATCGAAAACAAGTTATCAGAAAAAGATATAACTGAAAGTATCGGTGTCATTATCGCTTCTGACATTCGTGTTGATAAAAAAAGATTTCATGGAAAACCTTTAATAGAAGTATCTATCCAAAAAGGTATTCAAGAAGCTTCAAAACTGATACAAACCATGTTGGACGGTCATGTTAAAATCTATATGCATAAAGAGGAATTCTAAATGAAAGAACGTTTTAACCTTTACAAACATATCATGAATGGACTATCCTTTATGCTCCCCCTTGTAGTTGCAGGGGGTCTTTTGATTGCTATCGCATCATATGGTTTATTAGCCAATCGTTTTCCTTATTTCAATGACGTTGGTCTTCTTGTATTAAGCTATACATACCCGATTTTAGCAGCCTATATCGCTTACTCTATCGCCGATCGTCCTGGTATTGCTCCAGGTATCATTGCAGGCGCACTCGCTTTAACAGGTAAATCTTATTTTCTAGGTGCTTTATTGGGTGGGTTTGCTGCGGGTTACACAGTTGAGCTCTTGAAGTGGCTTTTCTCAAAAACACCAAAATCCATATCAAGCTTAAAACCTATGCTCATTTATCCTTTATTAGGTGTATTAATAACAAGTCTTTTAATGTTAGCACTTAACTATATACTTTCCCCATTTTCAGAGTGGCTCGTTCAAGCAATTATACAACTCGATGGTCTTTTATTGATCATAACAGCGATGATTCTAGGCGGTCTCATGGCCATTGACTTAGGTGGTCCAATTAATAAAATAGCTTTTTTTATAGGTATCATCTCGATTGTTCATACCTATGATTCTATTTTAATGGCAGCGGTTATGGTCTCAGGTATGATTCCACCACTTGCTATAGCTTTAGCACTTACCCTGTTTAAAAAAGATTTTACACAAGCTGAGTATCTACAACGAAAAAATAATATGATGATGGGATTATCCTTTATTTCAGAAGGAGCTATACCCTTTGTTAAAACCTATAAAGCAAAAGTTCATTTTCCAATCATCATCGGAAGCATTTTAGGAGCGATGGTTGTAGCGATGCTACAAGCATCCATTCCAGCACCACATGGTGGCATATGGATCATCTTCTTTACAACCACATGGTGGAAGTTTTTAATCGCTTTATTCGGAGGGACACTCATTGCTGCATTATTAATGAAAATCATGATGTTATTAGGAGCGCCACATGAAAGAACTTAAATGCATTCTTACACATAAAGAAGGACTACACGCAAGACCTGCGGCTAAACTTGCACAGCTTGCGAGCACATATCATGGTCGTATCGATATCATCTATCAAGATTTTCACATGACATTAAAATCCATTATTGGTCTAATGTCATTAGGGATTAGTGAAGGGTGTGAATTTTCAATTCAAGTCGAAGGGCATGATGAAGAAACATTTATGCATCAGATCAAGTCTTTTCTCATTGAAGAAGAATTAATTTGAGTAAACGCTTACATTAAAAATCATCTTTACACCAAAGGTAATGCTTGCTATAATAATCTCGTATTCAATGTATCGTATAATCGACCTGATGTGGAGGTCAAGTTTCTACCGCGATTCCGTAAAATTCGCGACTACGATATGAAAACAGTCCTTTTCTTGTTTTCATATGTAGAAACCACACACCATTTGTGGTTTTTTTATTTTTTTGTTTGTCATACATATGAATACAAATACAATTAAAAGGAGAATGAAAATGGAGTTTATTAAAAAGTTCTTTCGTATTGAAGAACGCGGTTCATCCATTGGTAAAGAACTATTAGGTGGTTTAACAACCTTCCTTACCATGGCGTACATTTTGTTTGCTAACCCATCTTTAATGGGTGGTGTTGTATCAGACGGTAGCGGTGGTACAATCCAACTTGTTGCAGGTCTTGATTTAAATGCAGTCTTCTTAGCAACCGCACTTGCTGCTGGTTTAGCTACGATTGCTATGGGTCTTTATGCAAAATTACCTGTTGCACTTGCTCCAGGTATGGGTCTAAATGCATTCTTCTCATTTACCATTGTTGTTAACATGGGTTACTCATGGGAAGAAGCACTTGCAGCTGTTTTTGTTTCAGGTGTTGCGTATTTAATCGTTACATTAACAGGCGTTAGACAAAAGATTGTTAATTCAATTCCACAATCTTTAAAATATGCGATTGGTTCTGGTATTGGTTTCTTCATCGCATACATCGGTTTAGTCAACGTTGGTATTATCGTTAATACTGGCGGTACGAATACTTCATTCGGTGATTTAACAAACCCAGTTGCTTTATTAGCACTATTCGGTATTATTGTTACTATGATTTTCTTAGCACTTAAGATTAAAGCTGCTGTTTTCTTTGGTTTAGTTGTCACTGCTATTACTGGTTTACTTGTTGGTCTTATTTTCGATGTTGAAAATATGCCAGTCTTTACACAACTTGTAGGTTCAGTTCCTTCTTTATCACCAACATTTGCTGGTGCATTTAGAGGATTAGGTGGTTTATTATCATCTCCAGCTGGTTGGTTTGCAGTCTTTGCATTCTTATTTGTTGACTTCTTTGATACATCCGGTACACTGATTGCTGTTACTGGTCAAATGGAAAATGTTTCTGAAGAAGATCTACAAAAGGCTAATGTCGTTGACGCATCAGCAACCGTTGTTGGTTCTGTCTTTGGTACATCAACCGTCACATCTTATATTGAATCTTTATCAGGCGTTGGCGCAGGTGCAAAAACAGGTTTAGCTTCTGTATTCACAGGTGTTTTATTCCTCTTATCAATTTTCTTATCACCACTCTTATCACTGATTACACCAAGTGTTACTGCTGCAGCTATGGTTATTGTTGGTACAATGATGGCAGCATCTATTGGTAAGATTGAATGGGATAAATGGCAAATTTCAATTTCTGCATTCATGACCATTATGATTATGATCTTAGCTTATTCTATTTCTGATGGTATCGGCTTTGGTTTCTTAACTTATGTTGTTGTTATGGTTGCAAGCAGAAAAGCAAAAGAAGTTAGCCCATTACTTTATGTAGCTACAGCATTATTTATCGCATATATTGTCTTCTTAAACGTTGTTTAACATTCAATAGGTATAATCAAAGGGCTTTCTAGAAGAGAGCCCTTTTCTTTTTTCATCTTTATTTGTGTTTCATCACGTATTGTGGTATGATTGTAATGCTTCTTGTTAGATGAATAAAAAACTTGAAGTTCTTAGTTGTTTACGCCATCTTAACTCAAGCTTTCACATGAAAAACTTATCTGTTAAATATTAAGCGTTCATTGGCTTTGATCCATAGCGCTTTTTTCTATGGTAAATATTCATCTATAGAAAAATAAGGAGAAAATGAATGACATTTAAAGAATTAAACATTATCGCACCCATTTTACAAGCGATAGAAAATGAAGGGTATGAAGTACCTTCACCCATCCAAGAACAAGCTATTCCTATATTATGTGAAGGAAAAGACATTTTAGGTAGTGCACAAACAGGAACAGGTAAAACATTAGCTTTTGCAGTACCTATTTTACAAGGGTTATATCAACAACACATGAACCCTTCTGTAAAGCCAGTGATTCAAGCACTCATTTTAGCACCAACAAGAGAACTTGCTGAGCAGATCAAAGAATCATTTCGTCAGTACGGAAAAAACTTAAGAATTAGAGCAGATGTCATCTACGGTGGCGTTTCACAAAAAAATCAAGAAATTGCTTTAAGAAAAGGTGTTGATGTTTTAATTGCTACACCGGGACGTCTGATGGATTTAATGAATCAAAACTTAGTCCATCTTGATCATGTGAAGTATCTTGTTTTAGATGAAGCAGATCGTATGCTTGATATGGGATTTATTAAAGATGTTAAAAAAATTGTATCGTATATTCCAGAAGAACGACAAACCGCACTTTTTTCAGCAACTGTACCCAACGACATCTTAAGTCTTGCTAATAGCTTACTAAAAGATCCGATCAGGATTGCTGTGACACCTGTTGAAACAACACTTGAGAAGATTAAGCAAACACTTTATTATGTTTCAAAGAAAGAACGAACAAACTTATTGATCGATTTACTTGTTAATCCTAAATTAGCGTCTGTTTTAGTTTTTACAAGAACTAAACATGGGGCAAACAAACTAGTTAAAGAACTTTTAAGTTATGGTGTTAAATCTGATGCGATTCACGGAAACAAATCACAAAATAATCGTCAAAGAGCTTTGGCAGAGTTTAAAAATAGAAAACTACGCGTCTTAGTAGCAACAGATATTGCCGCAAGAGGCATTGACATTGATGAGTTATCTCACGTGATCAACCATGATCTTCCTGAAACACCTGAAACCTATATTCACAGAATCGGAAGAACAGGAAGAGCAGGATTATCAGGAGAAGCCATATCATTTTGCCATCCAGAGGAATTAAGTTTATTAAAAGCGATTGAAAAACATATTAAACAAAGCATTCCGGTTGTTAAGGATCACATGTTTCATCAAGAGCCACAAAAATCATCAGTGATTCAACACATATTAAAAAGTGGTTCATCTCAAAAAACAAAAACAGAACCCAACAAGAAGTCATACCGCTATCAAACATCAAAAAATAATGCATCAAATGATAAAAAACGTGATGAAGAAAAAGCTATTCGTCTTCAAACAACAAAGAAAACAGATGATAAGAAAAAGCATAAAAATGATGATGGAAAAAAATACTACAGTAAAAATAAGTCGTATACTAAGCGCTAGCTTAAAAACATAAGAACGTTATTATTAACGTTTTTTTTATGT
>JAVEQT010000034.1:0-14558 GCA_034007485.1 Acholeplasmataceae bacterium | reverse complement strand
TTTTCAATTAAGGATCATTTTTATATATAAAAAGCATTTCATAATGCGGGATATCATCCTCTAAATAAGGACCTTTAATCGTCTTAAATCCAAGGTGCTCATAATAGCTTTTTAAATAGGCTTGACCTGAGATACGAATGGGTAAACCTTTGATATCATTCATTGCATCTTTAATGAGTAGCGTCGCATATCCTTTATTGCGGTATGACTCATCGGTAACTACACGTGATATGGCATATTCATCATATTTGTATCCACGTGGTATTAATCTGATGTAACTTACAAGTTTTCCTTCATCGAATAACATATAATGCATACTCATCTGATCTAGATAATCAAGTTCAGGATAAATACACTGTTGCTCAATGATAAAAACCCTCGACCGAAGATCAAGGATTTGATAAAGTTCATCTGGTGTTAATTCATGAAACTTTTTTTTGTAAATGAGGTATGACATGTTTAAACACGAAGGGTGCTCCTAAAGCTGCCCATACTCCAATCAACGTATATCTGATAAAATCAAAGAAAATTTCATCAGGAAAAACAAATTTTAAACCTTCTTTTATAGCAAAAGCAATCACTAGACCAAAGATCACTTTGATCACTTGAATCCACCAAATAGCTTTAACTTCAAATTTCACATACTTCTTTTCTACATAATAACCCGTCGCAAACCCGGTAAATCCACCGACTGCGATATAGACATCGTGATTTTTAAAGAAGAATAAAGCCAATATAAAAAGTGGAACAAGCATTAATGTATAGATGTGTTCATCATCACCCATCAAATCAACAAGTTTAAATGTGATATGAGTTAAACCTAATGCAAGAATTAAACCAACGACCACATCACTTAAAAAGTGTTGTCCTAAATACATTCTTGAAAAGGGAACTAAAATGACAATAAACCATGCGACATATTTTAACCATTGATATTTAGTATGTTTACTTGCGTAAAACGTTGTGTAACCTAATACCCCTGCAGCTTGAGCATGACCTGATGGAAATGAATAACCGGTGGTTAACCATTTTTCTTCAGCGGTAATGCCTTGATAATAAAATGGTCTGACTCTTTTAAACACATACTTTAACCCCGTATTCACAAGCGCACTCATCATAAATGCAAATGTAAATTTATGGGCAAATTTCTTATCGATTGTCCAGTAAATAATTGCAACGACTAAAATAAATACAATTTGATCACCAAGTTGTGTAATCCAATAGAAAAGTTGATCAAAAAAGGGATTACGCATCATTTGGATTAAGCGGATTAAATCTAACTCCATGTGGCTACCTCATCTTTAACTTTCGTTTCTTCTTCTTTTGATAACATATAATATTTAAAACCATCTTCATGTACAAAGTTTGTTCCATCAAAAATCTTTTCATCTTGAAGTTTACTTAACATCGTTTTAGCCATCATATAGCCATAATTTGATTTATGTTTAACATCTTCAGGTTTAAAATCTAAGATATCAATCATCGTGATCGAAAAGAGTTTTTTAGCTTCCATATTGATGAGTGTAATGTTTTGATGTTCATATTTTTTAGGATGAAATCTTCCATCAATCGGTACAGCGATGATGATATCACATCCCTGATCAATTAAAGGTTGAATCGGACAATTATCAATGGTTCCACCATCGACATAGAACGTATCATTGATTTCTGTTGAACCAAATAAGACAGGAATAGATGCTGAGGCTAACACAGCTTTATGTGGGTCTTCTACATCATTTAAATGGAAAACCTCTTTTTCCATACGATGTAGTAAAACCTGTTCAATCATTGAACCTTTTCTAATTTTAGCTGCTGTGACATACCCCTGTATTTTACTTTCTCTAATCTCTGATAAAGATACTTGTTCACAAAGCTTGTCATACATGTCCTTAAGGGAAAACAATCCCACTTTATCAAATTTAAGTTTTTCTAGTTTATGACCATAAATATCTGAATTGTTGATCATTTCCCAGATATCGATCATTTTCTCATACGAAAGCTTTGCCATAATCATAAGCGTGTTAATCGCTCCGATGGAAGTTCCTGAGATATGTTCAATGTCATGTAAAATGTGTGCTTCTTCGAGTGCTTTTAGCACACCAATTTGATAAGATCCTCTTGCTCCGCCGCCCCCTAAGGCTAGACCAATTTTAGACATGTTTTTAACCTCTTCGATTCATCATTTTTTTCAAACGCATGTCCTGATCTTTTTCTTTTAATGTCTCGCGTTTATCATAATCCTTTTTACCCTTTGCTAAGCCAATTTCTACTTTAGCTAAGCCTTCTTTTAAATAGATTTTTAAAGGGATTAAGGTATACCCTTGTTCGCGTGTTTTAGAAAATAATTTCACGATTTCTTTTTTATGGAGTAAGAGCTTTCTTGGTCGTGTTTCTTCATGGTTAAACTGATTTGAAAAGTCATATTTTGCGATATGCATATTATGGACAAAAGCTTCGCCATCTTTGATGGTGACGAATGAATCATTGACCGTTACTTTGCCCAGTCTGATCGATTTAATTTCACTTCCTAAAAGCTTGACACCTGCTTCATACGATTCTTCGATGAAGTAATCATGCCTTGCCTTTTTGTTTTGAGCGATAAGTTCCATGAGCGTTATCCTTCTTGTTTTTCTTTTTATCGATAATACCAAAATCCATTTTCTTTTGTGCGAGATCGACATCAAGGCATTCGACTTTAATTGTGTCACCTAAACGATATCTTTTACCACGATTACCAACAAACGTTAAATTGGTTTCATCATACATGTAATAATCATCAAGTACTCTGAGTGGAACAAAGCCTTCGATACCATTTGACAGCTTGACAAACATACCTGATGGCATCATTTGTGAAATGATGGCTTTAAAGTGTGCTCCAATTTTATCTTGCATAAATTCACATGATTTGAGTTTTGCGACATCACGTTCCATTTGAACAGCTTTACGTTCTTGATCGGAGGTATGTTGTGCAACATCTGGCATCATTTCCTCGAAATGGTATGCATCTTTTTTATAGTTTTGAGATTCACCTAAAACAAAGCGGTGAATCAATCTGTGCAACATTAAATCAGGATATCTTCTGATCGGTGATGTGAAATGCGTATAAAAACGAGCTCCTAAACCATAGTGTGGTGATAAGACTTCACTGTACTTTGCTTTTTGCATCGCACGCAGTAAAATCATATGAACGACATATTGATAAGGTGTTGAAGCTGTATGTTCGGTTAGAATTTGTAAAGGCTTTGGATTACCTAACTGTTTAAAATTGACAGGGAATCCTAAGCGTTGAACAGTTTGTAGTGCCATCTTCAATTTGATGTTATCTGGTTGTTCATGGATACGATAGATCGATGGAAGATTGGCATGAAACATGTGAAACGCAACAGTTTCGTTTGCGATTAGCATAAATGATTCAATAAGTTCTTCCGCTTCGTCTGTCTTACGTTGATAAACGTCTAAGACACGACCTTGTTCATCAACTTTGAAACCTAATTCTGAAGACTCAAATTCAATTTCTCCACGTTTTTTACGAATGAGTTTTAACTTTTGAGACAGTTCATTCATCGTGATTAGCATATTTTCAATCGCTGGATCATGCAATGTTTGATCATGAAGTAAAAATTGATTAACTTCATCATAATTCATTCTTCGCTTACTTTCAATAAACGATTTTTGAATGTCATATCCTGTCACTTTTCCATCCATATCAAGTGTCATGATGCATGATAGCGTCAATTTGATTTCATGTGGATTTAATGAACACCAATCGTTGGATAACTTATGAGGCAGCATCGGAATGACACGATCTGCTAAGTAAGATGATGTTGATCTTTTATAAGCTTCATCATCTAATGCAGTGTTTTCTCTGACGTAATGAGATACGTCTGCAATATGAACACCTAAAATATAATGATCATCTTTCACTACTAAGTGAATAGCATCATCTAGATCCTTTGCATCTTTACCATCGATGGTGATGATCAACTCATTTGTTAAATCTAAGCGTTGTTTTTTCTCAGCTTCAATGTCAATTTTAATATCTTCAAGTGACTTCATCACTTCATCAGAAAACGATTGTGGCCAATCATATGCAGCAACAATCTTTAATGTGTTGATATCTGGGTCGTTGATATGCCCAATAATTTTTTTAACATGTGTATAGATAGCAAATTGGTCAATCGATTCAACTTCAAGCATGACAACATGACCAAAAACGAGATTTTCATCGCCTTCAACCTCGAGTCTGCGATCAAGATAGGTGTCTGTCTCAAAGAAAAGTCCTTTTTTTGTCTTTTTAACGGTCGCAACTAAAAGAGATAACGCACGTTTAACGATGTAAATGATGCGTGGTTCAACGCCTTCTTTAACAAGTACGATATCATCGTGCATCGCATCCAACATATCTCTTTGTTCAAGATAGATGTCTTCTAATTCCTGTCTTAAAAAACCAAACGTCTTTTTATGATCTAAGCGACCAATGAGAATATCTGGTTTCAAAATATAATAAGGATCTTCAAAAATGATGTGATTGTAAATGTTTAAATCAATCTCACCTAAATGATCTTTATGTAATTTTCTTGTTTGTTGTTCATAAAACTTTAAATAAATGGTGTCCATGTAATTACCTCAAGTGTTATTATATCACGAAAAAACATGTGTCGGTTGTAACAAAAAAGCGACGTTAATCGCTTTATTGAAAATAAATATCAAGATGGATGTCATCTTGTGTGGATTCGATTAGTTTTCTGTCAATCATGACAAAATTTCTTTTATACTGATTTTGTCCTTTTTGATACATCATTGGTGAACCATTGAGTTTAGGCTCCAATGAACCATAATGCATGTTGATATGAAGTGGTTTGTTGTTAAATTGATAGGTGACCTCAAGTCCATCTAATGCTTTAGGCAATACGGGATCAATAACAAGTTGTCCATGATCTAATCTGATACCTAAAATATGACATAGCAATTGATGTGTATATATACCAGGACCTGACGAATATAAACGCCATCCACCTTTGACTTTGATATCACCGGTTCTTATCAAATCAAATAGTTCTTTTGCTTGATAACGATGGTTAAACCAAGCATCTGAACTTGAAAAATACATATTGGCTTGTCGATAATAAGCATTGCTTACCCGCTTTTTAATATGAATGGGGTTGATGACGAATAATCCTTGATAAGCATCATCCGCATGACCAATTTTCGCCATAGCTTCAATATATCTAATGTGTGCATGAATATATTGTAATCCAATTTCACGACCAAAATTAGCTGCTGTTTCTCCACGCTGAAAATACGTTGTTTTACCACCTTGATATGCAATCGCAGTATCCATTAAACGCACACCATCTGGATGTTTTAAATGCGTATTGATGATATGGTTATAAACCTTCACCTGTTGGGGATTGACTATGCCTGAAATCATGGCTCTTGTTAAAGGTAACAAGCGATATTTAAGACCTGTCTTTTGATCTTTTGGATGTAGAAGATACGTTTTTTGATGGTTATCAAAAACGACAAAACCACTGACGATACCATCTTCTACCATGTGTGTCTCATAATCTTTTTGAATCATTTTTGCCATCAGATCAAGTTCTTTTGCATATTGATAATCCACCTCTTCAATTTCTTTTGAAAAAACAGAGATAGCTTCATATAGTAAAGCAACTGTCCATCCGCTCACCATCTTTTGCGTTAAGTCATGATTTGCTGGTTGTAGAGTATCATCCCAATCACCACCACCATATTTAGGAAGATAGGTGTCTTGAATAAAGGATGATGCAATCGCTTTGATCTGCTTTTTAACATGTGCCAATAAACTTTCATTTTCAACAAAAGCATTTTTCTCAATTGACATATATGATAAGCGTTCATTTAATATCGATAAGTCACCGGTTGTTTTTAAATAATAAGCTAATGCCCTGAGTGGCCATACAATGACATCACCATGTGATTCGTGCGCTTGAATTTGATAGTATTTATCAAACATGTACCATTGTGGAAAATCACCATTTTCGATAAACTGTCTTCGATAAACTTTAAGTAAAATTTCTCTTGCGATATCAAAATGTTGTGTTGCCATAAAATACTCGATGGGACCCTGACAAACATCGCGTGTTCCCCAAGCGGCACCATTATATTGCTCGAGTCCATGAGGTGATGCGTAATGGACTAAAGCATTATGCGTATACCAATAAAGCGTATGTACTAAAATGTTTAAATCATCTTGCATCGTGGGATGGTTTAACATGAGCTTCCCAGAAAAAGATTCGATAAATGACAAACTTCTTTTTTCTGCATCATCTATATCAAGTGCTTTGGGTTGTTCAAAATCTTCTTCAAATGTTGCTTGAAGATCCATCTTAAACGTTGATACATTATGAAATGATAGCATAAGAAGACCATGCTGTGAATCGATATGAAGCATATCTGACTCATCAACTATCTTGTAATCTTCACTCATATGCATACGATACTTCAATGTCGGGTAACGCATCGCCATCATTGAATCACTCGGGACAGAAAAGATCAGATTCTTTTCATCTTTTTTATAAGGAATGTCATATGTGTTTTCATTGACACCCATAATGATTTGGGAAGATAAAAGCATGTCATAAGTACATGTGTTTTTTGATGTGACAGTTAGTGTTTGCTGAAGTTTGTTTTCATCAACAACAACATTGATGAAAAGCGTATCATTTTCTAAAACATAAACCCATTGTGTGGATAATGCATTCATCACATAATATGAGGGTAGACCTAGCACATGATATCGTCCTTCAAGAAAAACATAAAGACGCATGCCAGAAATCTTTTGTACATTGAGCGGATTTCTTACATCACCCAAAAATTTATTAAAACTCGAGTTTCCTAAAACAACATGTGAATGAAAGACACCATACATCCAGTTTGTTGTAGCCATAACATGCTCACTGACATGTTTTAAATCACCATGAACCATCAAATGACCGTGCTGTCTTTCAACCAGTAATTCTTTTTGTTTGAGAACGACATGCGTATGCGCTGGTGTAAAGAAAGATAGCAATCCATGTTCATCTTCTTCGATTTGATCCATCTGAGGAAATACCTTTTGCATATCCTCTTTTGATAATGACTTACCCGATAAAATAACAGATGAATCTAATTTAGTTAACTGCTTTTTTTCAACTGCTAATAAAACATTTGGTCTAGCATCATCAAGTGTTTCCACTTGCGCCGGTTTTTCAATGATACCTTGAAACTCTGGATCATAGAATGCATAGAAATGAAGACTTTCTGTCTTTGTTCCTAGTGTTATTTTTTCGCTTTGTAAAGCAAAATAAGAGAACTCATATTGATAAATTTCAGAGGGTAATACATCATTGATAAAGGCTTCAGGAACACCTGTTTCTTTATATGATAACCCAAAGAATTGGAAACCATCTGTTCCGTATGCTACATTCTTCGTTGATGAACCAACTTGAATAAATTGCGTTTTTCCTTGGTTTTGTCTTGCACAAAGTGTATACCCATGTTCATCATGAAATGCCTTGTAATCAATATATTGTACCGTGTATGGTTCACTGTTTAAAATACTTGACTTCGATGAGATTGCAATATCTTGACCATACATCACATCAACGATTTTTCCTGATGATGATGTTAAGAAAAGATGAAAGTCGTATTGAAAATCATCCATAACCAAATCAAGTTGATACATCACACCATGAAATAAACCTCGATAAACAGCTTTGCCTTCTTCTAAAGAAAAAATGGATGGTGATTTAACACCCATCAGTGGTGTTGCATATATCTTCTCATCATCAAATACTCTTAAATAGATATTCATGATACTGCCATCTAGTGCATTACCATTTAGAAGATTTATTTGAAAATCCTGATATGTCACCGCATGAATATCGCCTGTATCAAAAAATGAGATAGCGATACCTTCTTTTTTCACATGATGAAGTTTTAGTCTGTTTTTTAAAATCATACAGCTCACCCCTTTATGAGTTTAAGTGATAATGTTTGTGTCTGTTTAGCGTTAGGTCCAACCATGATATCAAACCAACCCGGTTCTATGACGCGATGACCATGGCTATTAAAATACGATAAGTCAGAGGCAGATAATTCAAAAACAACCGTTTTTGTATCTCCTGGATTGAGATGAATCTTTGCCCATTTTTTAAGTTCTTTCACAGGTCGTGAGATGGTTGCTACACGATCTTTTATGAAGAGCATAACAATCTCATCACCAGGATATAACCCCTTATTTGTTATTTCAATTTCAAGGTGTGTGACATCATGTACGCGCATCTCTTTATGCGATAATTTAGGTTCAGCATAAAAGAAACTGGTATATGTCATGCCTTCGCCAAATGTATAAAGTGGTTCATTTGAAACATCTAAATAATGACTCGTAAATTCATTATGCCCATTGATCTGATAAGGTCTTCCCGTATTTAAATGATTATAATAAATAGGTATTTGTCCTTCACATCGAGGAAAACTCATCGGAAGTTTACCAGATGGGTAATTTTTACCATAAAGGGTATGTACGACAGCTTCTGCGTGTCTTGTTCCTAAAAACCATGTATACATCAACGCGTTAGATGCCTTTACTTCATTGAGTAATAGAGGTCTTCCTGCAGTAATCAGTGTGACGACTTTCTTAGCATGTTTTTTTACCAAATGAAATAAAGCTTCTTGATTTCTTGGTAATCTCAGACTTGCCTTACTATGTGCTTCACCAGATTCTTTCGTATGTTCTCCCAACGCTAGAATCACGACATCTGCATCTGC
Source organism: Acholeplasmataceae bacterium (assembly GCA_034007485.1). Taxonomy (GTDB): domain Bacteria; phylum Bacillota_I; class Bacilli_A; order Acholeplasmatales; family Acholeplasmataceae; genus Peloplasma. The sequence goes on along the minus strand of JAVEQT010000034.1, from coordinate 5,768 downwards.
CATCATCTGATAATCAAGAGATTGATAGCTTTGAACATCGGTTTGATCATTCATGTACATCACGTGTGCACCATAAGCAGTCAATGCATCATAAAGAGACGGATTTATTGTTTGATTACCTTTCCATGACCATGGACCATTGTTTTGTTTATCGGTTGCATGAGGTCCAATGAGAGCCATTTTTACGCTTTTATCTAAAGGTAATATCCCATCGTTTTCGAGTAACACCAAGGATTCATAAGCTGCCTTTAACGATTCATCTAAATGCTCACTTGATAAAACAAGCGTCTTTGCATCTGTGATGCTTGCACCACGATATGGATTTTCAAAGAGACCTAAATCGTTTTTTAAATTTAAAACACGTAAAACTGCTTCATCAATGAGGTCCATAGAAACAACTTCATCTAAAACAAGTTGTTCTAAGTGTCTGATGTAACACGTGGATGCCATCTCAATATCAAGACCTGCGGTCATACCTCTTTGTGCAGCTTCTTGATCATCAGTCGCACAGCCATGTGCGAGGATTTGGTGAAGCGAATCGTAATCACTAATCGTAACACCTTTAAAATGCCATAAATCACGTAAAACTTCTCGTAATAAATACTGATTAACCGTTGCTGGAATACCTTCTATCACATTAAATGAAGTCATAATCAGCTTAGCTCCAGCATCTATGGCACGTTTATAACCGTTTAAATAGCCATTGTGAAGAGCCACTCTTGATAGATCAACCGTATTATAGTCACGACCAGCTTCTGAAGCACCATAACCTGCAAAGTGCTTAACACATGATGCTAAAGTGCGTTCATCTGATAACGATTGTTGAAAACCTTCAACACTCGCTTGAACCATCATTTCATTTAAGTAAGGATCTTCACCAAATGATTCGACTACTCTGCCCCATCTTGGATCTCTCACGAGATCAGCCATGGGTGCAAACGTAACATGAATCCCCGATGTAGAAGCTTCAATCGCACTGATTTTTGCAGCATTTCTCACGAGATTTTCGTTAAATGAAGATGCCATAGCAATCGGAACAGGAAAAATTGTTTCATAACCGTGCACAATATCAGCCATAAAAATGAGTGGGATTCCCAATCGATGATGTTCTAAATACAGTTTTTGTACTTCCATCATTTCTTCAGCAGAACCGATGCCCAACACAGAACCTGCATTGAATATTTCTTTTTTTGTTAACCCGAGATCAGTGATCTCACCAGCGACTTCAGCCTTGGAATGTCGAATGAAAAAGAAAGGTGCAATCTGTAGTAATTGACCAATTTTTTCATCAAAAGTCATCTGATTTAATAAATGTTTAGTATCCAAAGAGTGTCTCCTTTAAATCCTTGAGTTTGATATGATGATGAATCATATGACCACCCTCATGCCCAGCATCAGGGTATTCATATATTTTTTTAGTTGAACTGATTTTGTTATATGCAAGCATGAAATAGCGTGCAGGACAAATATCATCTTTCAATCCAACTGACGCTATCACTGGTGCTTTAATCCATTCTACTAAATGAATCAAATCGACATACTGCATATTTTTGATGATGTGTTCTCGGTCTAATTGATGCTCTAAGCAATAATCTTCAATCTCACGAATGGAACCATTCTTGGTATCCATGCGTCCTCTAAAATATGTATACGATGGCACATCAGCATAGACCCTGTAAACATCAACTAATGCTGCAAGTGCTAAAACAATTCCTCCACCTTGTGAACCACCATGTAAAATGATACGATTTTCATCAACAAAGGGTAAAGTTTTAGCATAATTAATCAAATGAATGCCATCTTGATAAACGTGTTTCATATAATATTCTTCTGGGTTAAGCAAACCTCTTGTCATCAGTCGATGATCACCAGAACGATAAGGATACTGATCTTTCGTTAAGCCTTTTTGTCCTCTGATATCAATGGAAAACACATTGAGACCTAAACGATACCAATCGATAAAATCATGGGGTTCCCCCTTATGCCAGTTATAACCATGAAACATCAATATCGTCGGACGCTTCTGATCATCATGTTTCATGTAAAAGCCATATATTTTTTCTCTTTTGGCACCTAGATAATGAAAGTATGCAACTTCATGAATGTCTTCTTCTTGTTTAACTTCTGTGATGTGACATGCATAAGGTACCATTTTCATTTCATGAAGTGCTTGTTTCCAAAAAGACTCGAAGTCTTTTGGCTTTTCATCTAACCGATAATTTAACATGATTCTCTTAAGATAAATTGTCCTTGTGGATGTCCGATATCCTTAGGTTTTTTACCATTTAATACTTCAACGATGGAACTTGCGACTTCTTGACCCCACTTTAAGTGGTCAATGCCAATCGTCGTTAATCTTGGTGTGATATATTCTGACAAAATGATATTATCAAATCCTGCAATCGCAATATCTTTTGGTATAGACAGTCCGCCTTGTTTTAACGCTTGCATAAAACCAATCGCTGATTCGTCGTTTGAACAATAAACAAATGTGGGACGTTTTTCTTTTTTAAGTAGATCAAGCCCTGCCTGAAAACCACCTTGGATGGTGAAATCACTTTGAATATAATCATGATTTAACCCTTTTTCGGATAATGCTTGCTTAAAACCATCGTAGCGGTGGTTGTTATTAAAAGCATCTAATGGACCCGATAAAAAAGCCATGTCATGGTATCCTCTTTTAATCATTTCACATATAAAGCGATAGACTAAACCTTCATTATCAATGACACTCGCATAAATGTTATCACCTTTTAGATCACGGTCTAAGACATAAAGAGGATGTCCGTGTGAGGCATAATTCATTAAAACTTCATCTGTTAATTGGCTATCAAAGACAATCGCACCATCAACTTGTCTTTCGTTAAGAAGGTTAGCGGATGCTTTTCCAGAACTCACAATAATATTAAAATGATTCTCTTGGAGTTTTTGACGAATACCTTCTAGGACATCCGAGAAAATAGGACCCCCAAAACCATAGACAAAAACACCAATATTACCCGTCTTTTTCGTTTTTAAGTTTCTAGCTATACCATTGGGATAGTAATTGAGGTCTCTTGCTGCCTGTAAAATACGTTCTTTGGTATCTGGGTGAACATTGGGTTGATCATTTAAAGCATAGGATGCAGTTGAAATGGATACTCCTGCACGTTTAGCAACATCTTTTATCGTTGGCATCTTATTTTCCTCCTATCTCAATGATTGCTGTATAATAAGGGCTTATGGTCATAACATCATGTAACTGAATCGTATGGTCATTGGTTAACCAAATCTTGATCGGTTGATATGGACTTAAATCAATTGTCATCTTTTGATCACTAAATGATCCAATAACTAAGATTTTTTGATGACCATATGTTCTTATATAACTAAAGATTTTTTGATGATCTCTTAGGATCAGTTTGAAATCTCCATGAAGAAAAATCTCGTTTTCTTTTCTGATTTTAATTAAGTGTTGGTAGTATGGATAAACACCATCTGCATCTTGTAGATCTTTTTCAGCATGAATATCATGATAATTAGGAATAACCGATAACCAAGGTTCATGTGTTGAAAACCCTGCATATTTTTCTTCGTTCCATTGAAAGGGTGTTCGTGAGTTGTCACGGCTTTTCATATATATGGATGCCATGATATCTTTTTCTTGCCAACCCTTCTCTTTTAAAATCTGATAAATTTGTTTTGTTTCAATATCTTTATATACATCAATCGATTTAAATTTGACACCGGTCATACCGATTTCTTCACCCTGATAAACATAGGGTGTTCCTTGCATACCATAGAGAATGGTTGCTAGCATTTTTGCTGATTCCTTGCGGAAAAGCTCACTACCATACCGTGACACAACACGCGGTTGATCATGATTGGATAAGAAAAGTGAATTCCATCCCTTTTGATAAAACGTATGCTGAACCTTTTCAAATGTTTCTTTAAATTCCACTAAATTAAGCGGCTTAAGTGCCCATTTTCCTTCTCCAGGTACTTCATCTAAGCTGATATGTGCAAACTGGAAAATCATGGATAATAAGGGATCATCACCTGACGTTAATTCTTGAGCACGTTTGATCGATAGACCTGGCATTTCACCTACAGTCATGATATCTCTACCCTTAAAACATGTATCATACAGTTCCTGTAAATAATCATTTAAATAGGGACCATCTGAGAGTTTCTTTTCATCGATGTCTTTACCAATTAGGTCAATGACATCTAAACGAAAACCATCAATACCCATGTCAAGCCATGTGTTAATCATGGCGTAAATCTCTTGTCTTAAGTGTGGATTTTGCCAATTGAGATCGGGTTGTCTTTGACTAAATAAGTGAAAATAATACTGTTTTGTTTGTTCATCATATGTCCAAGCAGAACCTCCAAATACTGAACCGATGTCACTTGGTTGATCTCTCCATATGTAATAATCTCTTTTAGGATTATGCAAAGATGTTTTTGATTCTTTAAACCAATCGTGTTCATCTGATGTATGATTGATCACTAAATCCATGATTAATCTCATACCTCTTTGATGGACCTCATGGATAAGATGTTTCATATCATCCATGGTTCCAAAGATGGGATCAATTTCTAAATAGTTAGCAATATCATACCCATTGTCATCCATCGGAGAACGGTATACCGGTGATAGCCATATCACATCGACACCTAATCTTTCTAAATAGTCCAATCGTGATGTGATACCATTGATATCTCCTATACCATCATCATTCGAATCTTGAAAGCTTAATGGGTAAATCTGATAAACAACTGCTTTTTTCCACCAATTTATATCTTTTTCCATCCCAGCACCTCCATCCCTTTTTGAACGATTGGATGCTTCATAAAGACGTTGTGAATCGTTTGTGAGAGGTAATTCGAAAGCATTAAAAGTTCTAAACCTTTATCAATACTGATATAACGTTGACTGATCCATTTTTGATCATCGATCAAAAAGCCATCATAGTAACCATATGGACCATCCAATCCTTCCACTAAATCCATATCACGCATCGCTTGTAGTGATAAATCAGGTGTTAAAATGAGCGAACCAATCATGGCGTGCGGTGTGACTGTTCCATCTGTATCAAGTTTACCTGTGCTATTAGGTATACCACCATAAACACGGTATCCGCGTGGTGTATCAGAGGCTGAAAATCCAAAGTAATGAGGTTTGAATGAAGGGTAAGTGGCTTCGTGTAAACGAGCAGCTTTCTCATGAGCAAGTGTTGCTTTTATCGCATTTTCAAACCAGTTAATGCCATGATCATCTGTGATATGTTTTAAATCAAGCCATGCTAAAGGAAACTGATAGACAAAAAGTGAATTGCCTGGTGAATAAATATAGGTGATCCCTTCATAATGAGCTTCATTTTTCTCAAAACTATCATATACTTCTTTTGCATGTTCATGATGTTTAGAACCTGCCATAAACACATACATCATCAGTTGTTCTGCAAACATACTCCAATGATGAATATAGCCAGGTTTACCAACGACATAATCTCCACCCTTATCTGGGTTATATGCCATATGTAATACCTTTTTCCCTTCTTTTTCAAAGACGAGGGATCCATAGTCAACACGATCTAAGATCTCATGAGCAATGTGTGATAGTTTGTCATCTTTAAAATAAGCATCTACAGCAATTACACCACATAAACAAAGTGCGGTATCAATGGTTGAATACTCGGTTTTTCCTAAACGTTCAGCTGAATGAATATCGATGTAATGAGCAAAAAAACCATCGTGATGAGGAACATGGTCCCTCAAGGTTA
>JAVEQT010000033.1:0-14907 GCA_034007485.1 Acholeplasmataceae bacterium | reverse complement strand
TCTCTAGATGCTGTTTCTCTACCTCTAATAGATCTTTCTCCATAATTATCAACGCTCCTATCTTTAGAGATAGTATAACATAAAAGCGCTATCATAGACAACAATTATGGGAAAAACACATATTGGTAAATTAGCTATTCGATCGGTATCTTTTTAAGAATGCTTTGGTTCTTTCTTCTTTGGGATTGATCAGTATCTCTGATGGTGTTCCCATTTCAGCAATCACACCTTGATCCATAAAGACAACACGATCAGAAACATCTTCTGCAAATGCCATTTCATGTGTCACAATCACCATGGTCATACCTTCTTTTGCAAGGTTTTTAATAACTGATAAAACCTCACCAACCATTTCAGGATCTAAAGCAGATGTCGGTTCATCAAAAAGCATAATTGTTGGATGCATGCATAATGCTCTTGCAATAGCAACTCTTTGTTTTTGTCCACCGGATAAAAGATTGACTCTTTGATGAGCAAACTGTTGCATACCCACTTTATGAAGAAAATTCATTGCTTGTTCAACAGCTTTTTCTTTGGATTGTTTAAGCAATTTCATTGGTGCTAAAATACAATTTTGCAAAACCGTTTTATGGTTAAATAAGTTAAACGATTGGAAAACCATACCGATGTGCATTCGAAGTTCTTCTAAGTTTGTATTGGGATCCATCAAATCTTTACCCATAAAGTAGATGTGTCCATCATCTGGTTCATTTAAGAGATTAATGCAGCGTAAAAGTGTTGTTTTACCAGATCCTGATGAACCAATGATGGTAACAACCTCTTTTTCAGAAACATCTAAATCAACACCGTTAAGTACCAATTGATCACCGAAATGCTTATGGATATTCTTTATTTCTAAAATGTGATTAGGCATTTGTTCTCACCTCTTTATGATCCGTTATCTTTTCGAGTTTACCAACGATTTTACCTGTGATAAACGTGAGTAATAAATAAACTAACGCAGCAATAAAGAAGCCCTCAACAATTCTAAAATTAGATGATGTAGCTGATTGTGTAGCTCTAAATAAATCAAAGACACCAATCACAGATAAAACCGCTGTATCCTTAAGATTGACGATAAATTCATTACCGATAGCAGGTAGTGAGTTTTTAATCGCTTGAGGTAAAATGATTAAAAACATCGCTTCTCTACGAGAAAAGCCTAAGGAGCGAGATGCTTCCATTTGTCCTTTATCAATGCCATTAATACCACTGCGAATCACTTCTGCGATATACGCAGTTGTGTTAAGTGTAACAACAGTTAGACCAGCAATCAGTGGTGTCCACCATGAAAGTCGTAAGGGTGAGATACCATAATAGAAGATCATCGCTTGTACAATCATGGGTGTACCACGAAAGATGGTTATATAAAATTGTGAAAAGATATGTCCCAGATGTTTGAAAAAACGAACAATCGTTGAATCTCTACGTCGATCAATTTCTTGTGTTCTAAGAATCGTTAAGAACAAAGAGAGGATAAAACCTCCCAATGTTCCAACAACAGATAGTAAAAGTGTAATGAAAACGCCACGGATGAAAAAACTTGCGTAGGTATCCATCAAATATAAAATTGTTTTAATAAATTCGTCTTTTGCTGGAAGTGACGTTAGTAATAACATTATGCGTTAGGTTGTCTATCTAAAGCTTGAGTCATGACTTGAGTTCTTGTTTCAAATGAAACAGTTGCTAATGCAGCATTCACAGCTTCAAGTAAATCAACATCTTCTTGTCTTAATGCAACTGAAACGATGACATCTTCATCAGATACAGTAAAACCATTTCCTTCAGCAAAACGGATAATCGATAATTGGTTGTTTGCAGCAACCATACCTTGTGCTACAGGAAGTTCTGCAATAAATGCATCAGCAGCATTAGTGCTGACAGCAGTTGCTAACATGCCATATGTATCAAGTGGTTCTAAACGTGTTGCACCAGTGATTTGACTAATCAGTTGATCTTGTAGGGTACCGAGTTGAGCAACAACTCTTGCACCACTAAAATCATTTAACGATGTTGCATTTGCATAGGTTCCAGTTGATGATACAACCATGACTTGTTCTGATCTAAAGTATTCATCAGAAAAACTAACGGTCTGTGCTCTTTCAGCAGTTGGACTCATTCCCGCAATAATCATATCGATTTCACCGGATAAAAGTGCTGGAATTAAACCATCCCAATCAACCATCTTAATGACAAGATCCAAACCTAATTCATCGGCGATACGACTTGCCATGACAACATCATAACCATCGACATAAACACCAGGTTGTCCTGCTAAAGGAACTGTGAAATCATTTTGTGTAGGCGTTGACCAATTAAATGGTGCATAAGCCGCTTCTAAACCAACCACAAATTCTGTTTCACTCTCGATATCAAATTGCTCTGTTGAGCCACACGCAGCAAAGATAAATAATCCTGCCACAAACACTAAAATAAATAATACTTTTTTCATTCTCTCTTCCTCTTTCTTTTGTTTTTTCAACAAAAAAAGCATCCGAGAGGACACTTCAAAAATAAATAATGCTTATTATTTTTGCTAGCGCCTCTACTTTCGTAGGAGTGTTATAAGTATTTCCTATAACCCCATGATCACACTTGTGCCCAAATGCTCATTCGGCGATGGTTACCTTTCAGATTTATCTTAGCCTGCCGGCTCAAAATCTTACTCATCTGCATCGCTGCCTCTATGCTTTTAAATTGTATACACCGATTGTATGATAGATGATATTTAATGTCAACATGAAAACGTTTTAGTTACATAAAAATAGAAGGGGGACCCGGTTAAGAGTCCCCATTACCTTTAAAATTACGCCTTACGAACGTTTGCTGCCTGTGGGCCGCGGTCGCCGTTTTTAACTTCGAATTCTACTTGGTCGCCTTCTGCTAATGTTTTGTAACCTTCAATTTGAATTGCACTGAAGTGTACAAAAATGTCCTTACCTTCTGCTGAAGAGATAAATCCATATCCCTTGTCAGCGTCAAACCATTTTACTACGCCTTTCATTTAGATACTCCTTAAACTTATACTTGGCAACTGAATGCCTATTTCCATTATACACATCTCATTATGAAAACACAAGGAAATAATCAATTAAATCATATTTATGCGAATTGTGACTGATAAAGCTCGTAATAAAAGCCTTTCTTGTCCAAAAGTTCTTGATGATTACCCTGTTCAATGATATCTCCTTGATTAACGACTAAGATAATGTCAGCATTTTGGATGGTTGATAAACGGTGAGCAATCACAAATGTTGTCTTATTTTCCATGAGTGCAAGCATTGCTTTTTGAATTTGGACTTCTGTATGTGTATCAACATTGGATGTTGCTTCATCTAAGATGAGCATTTTTGTTTTAGATAACATGGCGCGTGCAATAACAAGTAGTTGTTTTTGTCCTTTAGAGATATTCATGCCTTCATCAGTTAAAATCGTGTCATATCCTTCAGGCAAATGACTGATAAATGAATGGATACGTGCTTTTTTTGCTGCTTCTTCAACTTCAAGACGTGAAACATCACCATTGCCATATGCAATATTATCATGGACAGTTCCATGAAAAATCCATGTATCTTGTAAAACCATTGAAAATGCTCTTCGCAAACTCTTGCGTGTCAGATTTCTTGTTTCATGATGATCCAAATAGATTTGTCCTTTGTTAACATCATAAAACCGCATTAAGAGATTTACAAGCGTTGTCTTGCCTGCACCGGTTGGCCCAACGATAGCAATTACTTGACCTTTTTTAGCTTTAAAACTAACATCTTTTAAGACGATTTGATTTTCAACATAACCAAATGAAACATGTTTAAAAGCAACTTCACCGCCCACATTTTCATAATCAATGGCATTGGGGACGTCACTGGGTTCGTCTTCATGATCAATGACCATAAAGACTCTTTCAGCTGCAGCGAGTGCACTTTGAATATCAGCCATAATATTTGAAAACTGATTGATGGGACCAGAAAAACGTCTTGAGTATAGGGTAAAGCTTGTTAAATTACCAATTGAAATGCGAGATAAGAAATAAAGAATACCTCCAAAGACACCGACAAGTGCAACTGATAAGTTCGACACAAAGTTCACAGATGGCCCCACAGATGTTGAATAATATCCAGCTTCATAGGATGCTTTTGATGCCTGTTCATTAATATCATCAAACTTCAAAAGGACACTTTCTTCTTGAACATAGGATTGAATGGTACGTTGTCCTGTAATCATCTCTTCTGCAAAACCGTTTAGTTCACCAAGTTTTTGATTTCTTAAACGATATTTCTTTTTCACGATACGCGATAAGATGCGTGTGATTAAAATTGATATGGGAAGTGTCACAAGAAAGACTAAGACTAAGATAGGTGACATGATGATCATCATCACAAGGGAAATGATGACTGTGATCAATGATGTAAACGTACTGATGACATCATTGGCAAGTGATGTGTTAATCGTATCGATGTCATAACTCATGCGAGAGATGATATCACCTGTTTGATTTTGGTCGAAATATGATATCGAAACACGGTTCAATTTCTCAAACAAATCTTGTCGCATTTTATAGGTGACACTTTGAGAAATTTTTGTCATTTGCACAGATAAGATATAATTCATCGATGCACTTAACAAGTAAAATACAATCATTAAACCTGCGAAAAGAAAGACGCGATTAAATTGAACACCATCTTCCATTGCAGAAATGGTTTGACCCGTTAAATAGGGTCCGATCAGAGATAAAACGTTCGAGATAATCGTGAAGATGATTGCAACAAATAATTTTCTTCGATAAAAGTAGAGATAATTCCATAAACGTTTTAAGACATAGCCACGATTTTTTGCGCGGTCAGAACCGTCATTACGACCTCTTCCTTGTTTTCCTGCATACATCATGAGCGCTCACCTCCTAACTGGTAGTAAGCAATTTCATGATAAATATCAGAAGTTTCCATAAGTTCTTCATGTGTTCCAGCTGCAACAATTTTTCCATCATCAACAACTAAGATAAGATCTGAATCTTTTAATGAGGCGATACGCTGTGCGATGATGATCATGGTTGTATCTTGCATTTCTTTTTTTAACGCGTTACGCATTTGCATGTCTGTTTTATAATCGAGTGCAGATGACGCATCATCTAAAATAATAATATCCGGTTTCCCAACGATGGCACGAGCGATTAAAACTCTTTGTTTTTGCCCACCTGATAAATTCATACCACGTTGTGCCATCTGATAAGACATATCATTTTCTTTCTCATAGATAAACTCAGCTTGTGCAACGCGTGTTGCAATACTGATATCTTCTTCTGTGATACCAGAACGGTTAAATTGAATGTTACCAAAAATACTATCAGCAAATATGAGATCATTTTGAAAAACAACACCAATGGATTCTCTTAACTCTTGCTGTTTTAATTCTTTGATGTTTTTACCATAGATCAAGATTTCACCTTCATCAACATCATAAAAACGCATGAGTAAATGGATGAGTGTTGTCTTACCTGATCCGGTTGCTCCAATGATACCCAAGGTTTGTCCTTGATACAGTTTGAAATTAATATGTGATAAATTACTTTCTTTTTGATTATATGAAAATGATACATTTCTAAACTCGATATGAGGTATTTTTATGTCTTTTTCAATCGATGAAAACCCATCTACAAGATCATTAGGCATCAATAACACTTCATCGATACGTTCTGCAGAGGCAGTTGCGCGTGATGCTAAAACAAAGACTCTCGTGATGGACATCATAGCATTCAAAATAATCGTAAAATAAGTAACAAAAGCCATGATTTGACCAATTTCTGTTTGTCCTTGACTTAAACGATATGCTCCAGCTATTAAGACGAACACGAGACCAATGTTCATGACCACATGCATCATGGGATTGATTTTAGCCATGGTAATGTTAGCTTTTAATTCAGCAGCAACCGTGTTTTGATTCGCTCTATCAAACATGTCTTTTTCATGTTCACTCATTGATAAAGCTCTCACCACACGTGCACCTGAAACATATTCCCTAAGCTTTCTAACAAGTTGGTCTACAAAGCCCTGACTTTTTTTATAAAGTGGAATCCCTTTTCTTGATGAATAATAAACGATGACAATAATTAAGGGTAACATCGCAATCATGATCAATGTCAAAATAGGATCCATGAGCAACGACATCAAAATACCCCCGATCAGTAAAACAGGGGCTCTCACACCTAAGCGTTGCATGCTTGCGGTTGCATTATACATATTATAGGTATCTGTTGTCATTCTTGAAATCAAAGATGGACGCGTGATATGGTCCACTTGATAGGCAGATAACCTTTCAATTTTTGCAAATAAATCATGTCTCAAACCTTTGACTGAAAGTGCAGCAATCATTTCTGCTTTTCTGTTAGCAGCAACATTTAAATATAAACCCATAAATGCGATTAAAACCATTAACGCTCCTAAGAGATAAAGCGATGTTAAGTTCGCATTTTCTACACTTTTTAATCTGGGAATCTCTTTATCAATCATATATGCAATGAGCCAAGGCAAAAAGAGATCGGCTAATGCACCTACTGATTTAAATGATAAGGAGATGACAAGCATTTGCCAATAGGGTTTGACAAGTCGTAAAATCATCTTCATTTATGACACATCCTCACATAAATAATATAACATATTGCATGATTTTTGATGAGACTTTTCAAAAAGAAATAGCCCTGAGGGCTATCACATATCATCACTATTCGTTAAAATGGTTATACCTTGTGAAAAGTAAATATTAAATCGTTCAACAGATACCGTTTCACTCTCATTCATATGAAGTGTCAACAGTCCTTTGCGATTGAGTGCTAAGTTTAACCTTTCATCTTGCTGATGATCTTCAACATGAATGAGCATCAATGTGCCTGTATCTGTTCCAACGCTCTGATAAAAACCATCTCCTTCAGCTGTTCGAGTGATAAAGAAATCAGTACCATCAAGTGCTAAGTGCTGAAAGGATTGTGCATCTTGATAAAAAACTTCCCAAAGCTTTCTCACTAGAAGATTTCCTTCTTCTGTCTTTTTGATGATCAGAGCTGGATCTCCAAAGAGATATGTTCCTTTTTTAAGCGTATAAGTTGTCATAAAAGCTATCCTTTCGATAATCAAGATAAAGTATAACGTCAATGTAGGAAGATGTTGTTGTCGGTTTGAGCAAATCACCAATCGTTTTATTCTCCCATATGAGATGCACAAATTCAGGACGATCAATAAATGGATTTCTGTTTCCTTGGATATCTTCGATCCGATTGTTTCTAGCAACTTCAAAGTCTGATACGGGATCTAATTTGTGCCATAGGAGTAAAACAGATAATTTACCCATCCGTGCACCTTCTAACGTGTAATGATCGGTTTCATCGGCTAAAAGTAAATCATTATCTATCAAATCAAGGAAATCATAAGCTGTTGCCATATAGAAGATAATGCGTGCGACATCACCTCGATGATCATCACCAGGATAAAACCCGTAATCAATGATATCTGCGATACCTGTGCCATCTAAAAAAACACGATCACTTTTACTTGAATTAATAGATACCGAAGATGCTCTTAAATTATGGAGATCTGTCGCTTGATTACGTTCATAACCATCAACACGATCCATACCTAAACGTGAATTGGGCCATACGTGCTCTCTATTCCAGGTAGCTCCACCGTCCCATGTTGCATTTAACATGACACCATCATAGATCCCCCATAATTTCGTAGGATCATTTAAATCTCTATCAATGATTTCTAAAGCTTGTCTTGCATCATCATAAGACTGCAAATCCAAATTTTCATTAACTAAGGTATGTAACTCATTCATAAGTGCTGTCCCAATTAAGTTATCCGTTGACGCATATATATCGTTTTGTGTTGATCCTTGATAGTAATAAAAACCCTCAGCGTTTTGTTCTGATCCATAGGTAGGTGTAGGTTCATTGGGTTGATTACTTGTTAGATAGTAAACAACAGCAGCAACCACTAAAAATAAAATGATTGATAGAATCTGTTGTTGCGTTGATTTTTTCCTTCTATAGGTTGACTTACGTGTTCTTTTTGTTGCCATCATAAACCTCCTTCGTTGTTATGCTTATTATAGCATATGGTATCTTTTTTATAAAATAAAAGGGGATGAAGAAAATCAGCTAATCCATCTTTTTTATGTTAACGATTGACATCTTAGAAACTTTCAGTTAAAATCGATATTGCACGACGAGATAGCCCCTATAGTTAAATGGTATAACGCAGCCATGGTAAGGCTGAATTGCAAGTTCGATTCTCGCTGGGGGCACCAGGATAAAAAGATGCGACTCATATTAAGAGTCGCTTTTTTGTTCTTCAATTAGTTCAAAAGATACAGGTGATTCCCAAACCTGAAAAGGTAATGGCTGGCGTTCTTCTTGATCTTCCATTAAGACATCAAATAGATCAGCGATGGATGATACATGATGATCTTCTTGTTTTAAATATGTCTCATGATTAGCGACATTTAAAAGATGTTCAAATTGATATTGGAGATATGTTCTTAATTTTTCATCTATTTTTTGAGATGCTTTCATCTTTATCTCATTGAGTAAGTGATAACTCTTTTCAACATCACTTAAATGATAATAATATGCAGCTAAGTCGTATAATACTAAAATGCCATTCTCACTTCGATACAGACTATTCTTTTTTAACTTGAATAGTTTCTCTTTGATTTTCTCATCATCTTGAAAACCATGAAAACAAACCATTTCCATATAGTTCATCAAAAGTGCTTGTTCAAAAAGAGTCGTAGAGAAATCATTGTCAACAAGATACATTTTAGTTTTATTAAATAAATATGCTTTTGTTTGCTCAGTAGCTCTTAACGAAAACTGCATATACTGTAAAAACTGTACTAACTGGAAAAGTGTATCTTCTTTCATCTTCTTATAGGCTACAAAATCGCCGTAAAAGCTTCTATTTGACATTTTAAAGCTTCTGATGTAGAGAAGCGAAAAGATAACTGTGTATAAATTAAACACTGTTATAAAGCCAATAGTTGATGCATTCATCGGGATTAATATAGATAATAGAAACAACAGAATGGTTACCCCCATAAAAACAATGGTAACGATCGGTGCTGTAATAAGTGATCTGCTGAACTGATGGACGAGTTTTTGATAGCTCTCATCATCAGTGACTTCACCAAGATCTGGCACAACGAAACCTCCAACAAGAAACCAGTGTTTTGGTTTAAATGCAATCTTCCATCCATTTAATGCATGGTAGATGACAAGCATATGTAAATACAACGCTCTAATCTTAACACCTTGAAGAAGAAATGCACATAAATGTCCTAATTCATGAATGACCAACGTGATAAAAAATGTAAGTACAAACCACAAGGGATAATCATACCATGATGTCGTTTTTAATCCATCAACGAAGCGATACCAATAGCCCAAATAGATTAAATAACTCAAGATAAAACCTATGACAAAAGCTAATAAAAGTAAAAAGAGAAAGCGATAGATAGGTTTCCATTTGTTTTGTTGATGTCGTTTTTTTGGTTTCATAAATATCTCCATTATCTAGTCTTATTATACCTTATATTTGATGAAATGATGTGAAATCAAAAAGGTGACTTCAAACAGGATTTATTCAATACAAAAAGTGACACAAAATGATGTGTCGATGCTTGACATCATGTTAAATATTTGTTATCATGAAAAAGCACGAGGATGTGGGCGTCGTATAATGGTTATTACACGTGCTTGCCAAGCATGAAATGGGGGTCCGATTCCCCTCGCCCGCTCCAGTAAACATCAAAGTCACTTAAAGAAGTGACTTTTTTATTTTTTTGTACAAAAAAAGGCGCATCTCTACGCCTTAGATTCTACTTCAGATTTTTAATAATACCCACTACAGCACCATAGATTAAATACAGGGCAAATGCTGCAAATAAGAAATAACTTACAGGTTGATTAAAGAGTGTCGATTCAACCAAGCGACTTAATAAATTAAAGGGTACATCAGCAACACCAGCTAACAATAAGATAATCGCAAACAAGTCAGATCCAAACAGTAAAGCAATCACTGGTGGAATAATCTTTAGGATAGCGCCTGAGAAGCCATCTCTGAAAAAGAAAAAGACGAAGGCAATCACTGCGGATGTGACAACAGGGCTTGACTGCCACTTGACTTTTGTATTTTTATCAAGAGCAAAAGATAAGATATAAAGTGCTAAATAAACAAAGATTAGCGCATTAATAACAAGTTCAAGAGACCAGTTCGCAGTAAATGATAAGGTTTGGAAATCAAACGAGGTAACGGCGTAAACCAATGCTCTACCTGAGAAGAGGTAAGATGTAAAGAGCAAAATCAAATGAGCTGCTAAGCTTTGGTTTTTAAGTTGCATCCCAATCACTGCAATAATAACAAGTAAGGCAGGTACAATATTTGATAAACGATCAAAAAAGTTGATACCTCCAAAGTTTTGGGTCATGGTATACACAGCAATTACACCAACAATGATTGTTGTGATCATAGGCGAAAACACATTTTTAAAATTTTTAATCCAGTTCATATAAACTCTCCTTTTATTTTTTCAACTTCATTTTAACAAAACCTATCCAATATGGCTATCAAAAGGCTTAAAAAAAGCACTACTGAGAGTGCTTATGCCCAAAATCAGGAAAACTATGATGAAATTCAACTTTAACCATCAAAAACGACTCAATTTCATTTAATATTTGAAAAAGTGAAGCTCTTACTTCAAATTCATCGCGTGTTTGTGGGAGTTCAGAGCTCTTATACCCCTTCATCATCAAATCGAGACGTCTGAGTTGACCTGTTGCACGATCATATAGACCAATATCATTTGCTAAAATGCGAATATAATCAGATATGTCTGTAGCAAACGGGTGAAGTGATTTTAGTTTTAAAGCTTGTTGATACATGTGTCTGATGTAAGATGATTGTTCCTTACGCATATGAAAATAGGCTAAATAAGAATGATCATTTGTGAATAGTAAGTCTTTATCCGCTAATTCAACTTCATCAATGGTATTCGATATTTTACGATCTAAGACTGCATAATGACGATAATATTCTTCATGATATTCGGGATCCTTCAGCAATATCGATAACATAAAGAGATGATCTCGAATTAATTGATCAATCGATTCGACATGCTTATCCAGCACTTTTTCGGTGGATTGTGGATAAACAATACTGAAAATCATGGCAACACCAACAGCAATAAACAAAATAGCAAGTTCATTGCCAATCATATTAAAATTGAAAGCTTCTTCTAACAAAAGGTGTGATATTAAAACAAGTGATAAGACGATACCTTCTTGAATTTTTAATTGGAAGGATGCCAATGCAAAAATAAAAACAAAGATACTGAAGACTACAAATGTATACCCAAAAGCAATAAACATTAAGGTTGCAAGCATGATACCAAAAATAGCATCTATCAATCGTCTTAAGGATGAGACAATGGAGTCTCTTTTGGTGATCGAAATGGATAAAATACCGACAATCCCAGCTGTCAGCCAGTAAGCTAATCCAAGTTCAAGAGCAATTAAGCTGGTGATGACACCAACGAGACTCATCTTAATCGCTGTGTGAAGAACTCTCATGTGTAAGCCTCACTTTTTGGTCAATCGTTTATATTCCTCATAAAAAAGTTTGATATCTGATAAATCGAAAGGTTTTTCTTTTTTTTCAATGCGCTCTTTGAGTATTTCAATTTGACTGTAAATAATCTCTTGAATTTCATCGGAATAACACATCGATCCAAGGTGTGCTTGATACTCTTTTTCATCTAACAAAATATAGTTGCCATCTGGAAAAACTTTGATATCTAAATCATAGTCAATGTATTTCACGGCTTCACCATCATAAAGATAGGGTGATGAGAGATTGCAGTAAAAATAAACGCCATCTTTTTTAAGCATACCGATGATGTTGAACCACAAATCAGCATAAAAATAACATATAGCGGGTTCTTTTGTATGCCAACTTCTACCATCAGACTCGATCACTTTGGTTCTGTTGTTGCCTGTGATGAGCATGTGTTGATCTTGATATAATACCACGGATTTTTTCCAGACGCGGTGCAGCTTTTTGTTGTGTTTGTAGCTGTGAATCATCACAGTCATACCGGTTGATAATTTCATAAAACCACCTCAAATGATGGTCATATTATAACATAAAAGTAATCATTTTTATGTGGTGTAAACCTCAAATTATCATTAAACAGGCGATTCATTGACAATATGCTATCATTTGCGTATGCTAAAAATAGGAGATGAGTCGATGGATACCTTATTTTTTAAAGATCACATAGCATTTTGGAACTGGCTTAATAATCACTGTCATGATGAAATAGGTTATTGGATAAAATTTGACAAAAAAAGACAAGCATCTACATTGACCTATGAACAAGCCTTAGATGTTGCTCTTTGTTTTGGTTGGATTGATGGACAGACAAAACGCTTGGATGATACCTATTACCTAAAGTATTTTACACGAAGAAGAAAAAGTTCAATCTGGTCGACTAAAAATAAAATATCAGTGACCCGTCTGATCAATGAAGGCTCCATGATGCCATCAGGTATGTATGAAGTCGATCGTGCAAAATTAGATGGTAGATGGGATAAAGCGGATATGCCACCTGAAGATTTTAGTGTGGAAAGTTTTCAATCATTACTAAATGATAACCCTGTTGCATTAAAAAACTTCTTGGCTTTCTCAGCTTCCATACAAAAGACATATGCCATGAGTTACTACGCATTAAAGAAAAATGAATCTAGAGATAATCGATTGAAGATCATTATGGATCGACTAGAAAAAAAGCTTAAACCCATGGAATAACTGGATTTAAGCTTTTTGTTTTGACAGTCTAGTAATTTAGAAGATCATTCATTTTTCTAAAGTAACGTAACCACGAAATCCTCTAACACCATAATAGGAGTCCGCTCCATTATGATAAATAAACGTTCTGTTGTATCTTCTATCACCAAAAAGCGCACCACCAAGTTTGCGCAGTTCGTCTGGTGTCGATAACCAGCTTGAAGTCTTTAAGTCGAGTTCATCAACTTCTTGTATCGCTTGATATAAAGTTTCATCAAGTAAATGAGTCCCCATTATTTCTGCCATTTCTATTGCTGATGATGGTGGTGGAAATTTTTTTCTTGAGACTCGAGCTTTTTCATCGTAACATGTATTGGTTCTATCTTTTGGACTTTCTTTTGAAAAATCGACATAAAGCCATTGATCATGATAAACAAAAACGTCTGGTTCTCCACCTGATTGTTCCATCGCATAAATCGTGTCAAGCGTTTGTTGATGGCTTAACAATCTGTTTTCAACCTCACTCCATGTTATAGTTTGATGTCTATGCATATGTTTTTGAAATCTATCTTTTAATGCTGTTAAAAAAAGCTGTTTGTTTTGATCTGTCATATAAAATTCACTCCCTTACTTCTTGCCTTAACTATATCAAAATGACAATACATTATCAAGAAAACAGCATGCACCTTGATTTAAAGATTCAAGTGATATGATAAAATGACATTTAGTGAGGTGAGATGCATGTCACATATTGAATTCTTTTGGAATCGCTTTTTAGAAGACAATCATTTATCTATTGATACAAGGTATGTTGAAGTTTATCATTTCGAGTTAACGGAGTATTGGGCAAATGAATTACTGAGATTAGTTCTTATTGGACAAAAAAAGCTACAGCAAGTAGCCTAGAATCATTTAAACTAAGAAATGAACCGCTTCCCCAAATCGGTGATTTAAATATCGTAACTGATTTTCATGGCAACCCAAAATGTGTTCTTAGAACAACACAAGTGACCCTTCTACCCTTTAAAGATTTGACATTTGACATCGTCAAACGTGAAGGTGAAGATGACACACTTGAGTCTTGGCAAAAAGGTCATGAAAAATTCTTTACCGCTGAAGGTTTTGACATGGTTTATTCATTCACTAAAGAGATGCTTGTCGTATTTGAAGACTTTGAAGTCGTGTATCAAGAATAAAGGTTAATAATGCCTTTTTTTATACAAGTTACATATGAGAATATGATTAGTCAAAACAAGTCATAAGATATAAAATCTCTTTATCGGTTTCTTTCATGCCTTCGCGACCGAGTTTACCAATGTTTTTTATCGTGTTATCAACATCCGTACCAACAATGCCTTCACCCGCAAAAAAGTCTTTTCCATGATCATGCATATCACTTGCAAGAATCCCTGCATCCACAGATATCGCAATTTTTGCAGCACATGATGCTTTCGCACCATCACAGATAATACCTGATGCGATGGCTAAACCATTGATCAACGTGTGTGAAACATCATCAAAATTACCACCCTTTAAGTAGGTGATGGCTGCTCCTGCTGCTGCACCAGCGGTAACTGCTCCGCAAAAGGCTGATAATGAACCGATTTGTGATTTTTGATAGATGGCGATTAGATTTGAAAGGGTAAGCGCACGATATAACGTATCTTTCGATACCTTTAATTCATCAGCAAATTCAATGACTGGAAGTGAAGCAGTTAGGCCTTGATTCCCACTTCCTGAGTTGATGATGACGGGTAATTCACTACCATTCATTCTAGCATCTGAACCAGCTGCTGTTTTAGCTTTGGTGCGATTTCTTACATCATTACCATATGTTTTTAAAATGGTTTGACCAATACTTGCTCCATAATCGTGAGTTAAACCAGCTTGTGAAATGGTTGTATTGTAGGAGATTTGTGTAGCAAGGATACTATGTAATTCATCAATGTCAGATTCAGTCGCAAATTCATAGATATCTTTCATATTTAAGAGATTATAATTGAGACCATCTGGTCCTGTTTCACTCATGTAAATATCATCAAAAATGATATCATCATTGTGTTTAATCAAAACGATG
>JAVEQT010000032.1:0-14921 GCA_034007485.1 Acholeplasmataceae bacterium | reverse complement strand
ATTGAAAGAGTCTTTTTATCATTTATGTTTTTTTACTTTAAAAATGCGCATCGCATTGAAAACAGCTAAAATAGAAACCCCAACATCAGCAAAAATCGCTAACCACATATTGGCATATCCTAAAGCTCCTAATACAAGAACTAAGGCTTTAATACCTAATGCAAAAACAACGTTTTGAAAAACAATGCGCATGGTTTTTCTGGCAAGATGATATGCGACTAAAACCTTATGTGGATCATCGTTCATAATAACCACATCAGAAGCTTCAATGGCGATATCACTTCCCATGCCACCCATCGCTATACCTAAATCGGCATTTGTTAAAACAGGTGCATCATTAATACCATCGCCGATAAAAGCTACTTTGCGTGCAGCTGATAAAGCTTCAACGATTCTAACTTTATCTTCGGGTAAACAATTCGCATAATAATCATCTAATCCAAGCTTAAAGCTTGCATCTTTAGCCTCTGAGTCATAATCACCTGTGACCATTGTGACACCTTTATGCTGCTTTAGAAGTCCTTGGACTGCTCGTCTAGCTCTTTTCTTTAACTGATCTTTTATTACTAAATAACCCATGAACTCATTATTGGCAGCTACGTAGACAATCGTTCCCATTTGATGTGTTTTTCGATACTCAACCTTGAATTGATCCATTAAACGATCGTTACCTACAAGAAGATGGATACCCTTGTAGTTAGCTTTTATACCTTTTCCGGCAATTTCTCTAACTGATAAAACCATTTTATCATTAGGTTCTTTGGCATAAGCTTCTAGAATCGTTTTCGCTATCGGATGATTGGAGTGGTATTCAGCATGTGCTGCATACTCTAAAATCAGTTCTGGCTCGCCAGATACGATTTGATCAAGAATGAATTTACCTTGGCTAAGTGTTCCTGTTTTATCAAACACAAAGTGTTCAATGCTTGCCATCATCTCTAAATCACTACCACTTTTAAATAAGATACCTTTTCGTGATGCAGAACCAATCCCTGCAAAAAAGGAGAGTGGTATCGACAGAACAAGTGCACAAGGACAGCTGATGACAAGAAAGATTAATGCTCTTCTCACATAATCAACGAGAATCGAACTATACGATACCTGATCAACGATACTCATGATACCAGGTACTAAAAACGCAAGAATGAATGCAAAAGCTACAACAATTGGTGTGTAATATTTTGCAAATTTCGTCATATATTTTTCAGCTTTCGCTTTTTTCAACGTATTATTTTCAACAAAATCTAATATCTTTTGGACAGTTGAATCTTTAAACTCTTTCATCACCTGAATGGTGAGCAATCCGGATGTATTAATTGAACCTGAAACGATTTCCATACCTTCAAATACGTCTCTAGGCATAGCTTCACCTGTGATAGAACTCGTGTCTAACCATGAACTACCTTCCGTAATTAAACCATCGACAGGAACTTTTTCTCCAGGTCTAACAAGAATCAATTCACCCACTTTTAAATGTTCTGGTTTCGTATCAACAACGCCATCTTTATCTAAGCGATGGGCTACTGTTGGTTTAATATCAATCAACGATTTAATACTTTTTCTAGATCTTGCTACAGATAAATCTTGTAGATATTCACCGATTCGGTAAAATAGCATGACAGCTATGGCTTCAACAGGTTCACCAATGATAAATGCACCCAGTGTAGCAATCGTCATTAAAAAGTGTTCATCAAATATTTTACCCTTTTTAATATTTTGAAAAGCTTTAAGTAATACCGTGTGACCAAAAATCAGATAACTAATGATGAATAAAGGGAGAACGAGATAATCAACGAGTTCCGTTTGAAAGATGGTCATGATGATATATCCGATAATAACTAAGGTTAATCCAAGACCGTAGATCAACCATTCTTTTTTTGATAGGGTCACTTCATCCTTATCAGCGATGTCATCTTTCTCAAAGAGATTGACATCTTTTTCCACATATTTAACAATTTTTTCAATGTTTTTCAGTTGAATCTTTTTTTCGTCACCTTCAATTGTTAAAACTTCACGGGCAAAATCCAGATGAGCATCATTGACACCTTCTGATTTTTTAACTTCGTTTTCGATTTTAAGTGCACAGTTTGCACAGTCTATATTTTTAATTTGATAGCTTTTTTTCATCGGTTACACCTCCGTGATATGATCAAGTGACTGTCTAAACAGATTTTGAACATGTTCATCAGCAAGCTTATAAAAAACAGTTTTACCTTCTTTTCTGCTTGTCACAAGATGAGCTAATCTAAGCGTCTTTAATTGATGTGAGATCGCACTCTGCGTCATATTTAAAATCACCGAGATGTCACAGACACACAGTTCTTGTTTTTCTAAAGCGTATAATATTTTAATTCGAGTTGGATCACTAATCACTTTAAAAAGATAAGACAGTTTTAAAAGATCATCTTCTTTTAATAGATGTTTTTGTACTTCTTTGATCTTTTCTGGATGAATAATGACAGCTTCACATCGATCTTGTTTCATCGTATCTCCTTATATGAACGTTTGCTCATATGTTCATATATATTGTACATCATCTTTTGTCATATGTAAAGAAAAAAAGACTTATCTACTGATAAGCCTTAGAGATCAAATAAAAATCAGCTAAAGAAATGGCAAGTGCGCTTTCTAAAACGATACCTGCACGTTTAATAATGACACTATCATGACGTCCTTTGACTTCAAGCTCTTTAACTTCGTGTTGATTAAAGTCATAAGTTTGTTGAGGTTTACCAATGGAACTAGCTGGTTTCATCATAACTTTGATAACTAAATCATTGCCATTACTGATGCCCCCTGAAATACCACCACTATGATTTGTCGTTGTTTTTCCAGATGCATCACTTAAAGCATCATTAAACTCACTACCTCTTAAGTGAACGCCATGGAATCCATCACCAATTTCAACACCTTTTACAGCGGGTATCGAAAACATGATTTTAGCGATTTCAGCATCCAGTTTATGAAAGAAGGGTTCACCTAATCCGACAACCATAGAGGTTGCTTTAACCTCAATGATTCCACCAATCGAATCTTTTTCTTGTTGTAGCGTTTCAATGAGCTGATCAAATTTTGAAGGATTTGTCTCACTGCCTAGTTGTATAATTTTTGATGAAATATGAAAGGGAATGATCTGTTTAGCAATCGCACCAGCGATTACAATGGCAGCAGTTAATCGTCCTGAAAAATGTCCGCCACCTCGATAATCTTGATACCCTTTATATTTAACTTCAGCAACAAAATCAGCATGACCTGGACGTGGATGTTTCTTTAATTGTTCGTAGTCTTCAGATTTTGTATTTGTGTTTTCAATCATCACATGAAGTGGTGTTCCTGTGGTATAACCATTAAAATAACCACTCAATATAGAAAACTCATCACGTTCAATGCGCGGCGTTGTTCCCATACCACCAGGTCTTCTTAAATCTAAATCATGTTTGATAAGATCTATATCTAATTTTATGCCTGCTGGTATGCCATCGATGAGAACCCCAATGGCTTTGCCATGCGATTCGCCATAGATTGACACTCTAAAAAGTGTACCGTATGTGTTCATGTATAAATCACTTCCTTTAACTCTTCGAGTAATCCAATGGATATATCGATTTTTCGATTAAACCATATTTCTTCACTCTTCAAGGCTTGTATGATCAGCATATATAATCCATTAAATGATTGTTTAGCATATCTCATCAACAATGTTTCTTTTGGATTATAGATGAGATCAATCACGATATGATCTTTTACTTTATGTTTTTCAATCACTGTTTCTTCTGTTTTAGGGTAAGTTCCAATAGGGGTTGCATTAATATACATATCTACATCTTTAGGATTGATCATTTGATAGGTCATAACCTTAGTAAAAAAAGGTTTTAAATCTGTCATAGACCTTGAAACAACCGTGATGTTTGCTCCTAAATCTTGTAAGACGGTGTATGCTGCTTTAGCAGCTCCACCTGTTCCTAAGATCGAAACATTTTTATCTTTTACATCGATTTGATGTTTGGTGAGCAGTCCTAAAAATCCATCATAATCCGTGTTATCACCTATAACCTTATCATTTTTTAAATAGATGGTGTTCACTGCGTTAATACGTCTAGCTTTTGGTGTAACTTCATCTAGATATTTGATAACCTTCTGTTTATAAGGTATCGTAACATTAAGGCCTTGAAGATCACCATGACGTAATTTTTTTATCCACTTGGATAAATCTTCTTCCTCACAATCGATAATGTCGTACGTTAAATCAATCCCTAATTTTTTAGCCATGTAAAGATGGATGACGGGTGATTTACTGTATGCTATATGTTTTCCGAGAAGTCCGTAACGATCAGACATGATGTTGATATTCCTTTGATAAATCAAAAAGTTTGATTAAAAAAGCTTGATAATAGGGTATAAGTTCATTATTACCAAGAGCTGCTTTTCTTTTTTCTAAAATCATTTCTTCACGCGCATTATCAATAATAGGTAAACCCATGACTTTTTTGAGCTTACCGATATTTTTTGATACTGACATACGTTTTTTAAACAGTTCCATCATTTGTTCATCAATGACATCAATTTCTTTTCTGAGTTCATTTAAGTTCATGAATAATGCCTCCTAGAGATTGAAATTCTTCAAAGAAAGTAGGATAAGATTTATGAATAGCTTCAGCGTGTGTTATAGTGATTGGATTTTTCGCTTTGATAGATAACATGGCACAAGCCATAACGATTCTATGATCATTAAAACCATCAAGGATGACATGTCCTTCAATCTCATCTTGCCCAGCAATCCATGCTTCATCGTCTTTAACTTCCATCTTAATGCCACACTTGGTAAGTGCTTGATACATGGCTTCTACACGGTCAGATTCTTTGATTCTAAGACGTGATATATGGGTAAAATGGGTGATTCCTTCTGCAAATGCTGCTAAAACCATCAAGATAGGACCTAAATCAGGTATATTGTTTAGATCAATGGTCGATCCTTTGAGATGTGATGGATTGATCGTAAAACAGTGATGCTTTTTGTCATAGAAGATATCTCCACCCATCTTATTTATGATAGATAAGATTTCAGCATCTCCTTGTTTAGAGACTGAGTTTAAATTATAAAGTGAGATGGCTTCACCTAATAAACCTGCAGCAATCCAGAAAGCAGCTTGTGAAAAGTCACCTTCAACGGTTGCTTCTATAGGCTGATAGTGCTGATTACCTTTAATGATGAATTGTTTTTCTGTTTCTTTAATATGGATACCAAATTGATTCAATACATCAAGCGTTAAATCGATGTATCCTCTAGATGCAAGAGGTGTGGTCCATGTGATGGTAGAATCTTCTTTTGCTTTCGGTAAAGCAAACAATAGACCTGTGATAAATTGTGAACTGACATCACCTTTTAATTGATAGTCTTTTCCTATAAGTGGTCCTTTAGCTAGACAAGGTAATGACTGATCTGATTCAAAAGACATATTATCGTTAAATAATTCTTTATAGATGTCTAATGGTCTATCAGGTAATCTTCCTTGACCCGTAAATCTAACTTCTTTTTCTTGGAGCATGGCTATTGGAATCATAAATCTTAAGGTAGAACCCGATTCTTTGCAACAGATATCTTTTCCATCATAAGAAAAATCACAACCCGTGATGTCATCACCTTTAAAAAGTGCACCAAAATGAGTTAATACTTCTTTGGTTGCATTCAAATCGAACGAATCTAAGACATGATGAATTTTGGAAACACCTTGTGCTAGAGCAGATGCAATCACATAACGATGTGAAAGTGATTTGGATGAGATCACATGGATACTACCTGTTAAATTCTTAGGTTCTATCGTCACATTCATTTAAAAATCCTCGAGTTTTAGTTTGATTATTTTTGCATCACCTGGTTTTGTTACAACAATAAAATGTAAACCATCTGATAATAGCTTTTTATCATGAATGATCTGATCTTTATAATCTTCCATTTTAAGAAGAGGTTCAGTTACTAGTCCTCTTTTTAATAAGAGAGCTTTCACTTCATCATAAAGCTCCTTTTTTGTTTCATTTAAACTGATGCCGATCTCTAAAGCAATCAGCATACCATAACTAATAGCTTCTCCATGAAGGTATGTTTCATACTGATGTTTGCGTTCAATCGCGTGCCCAAAAGTATGTCCAAAATTAAGTTTCATACGTTCAGCTTTATCATAAGGGTCGCTTAAAACAAGCTCTCTTTTAACAGAAATAGACATTTGTATTTCAGTTTCGGTCACTGTATCATGTTCTAAGAGATGATGGTATAATTTTCTATCTCCGATAAGACCAGCTTTAATCATTTCGGCTAAACCGTTATGATATTCTCTTTGATTGAGTGTTTGTAGTAAATTGGGGTCGATTAATACAAATTTGGGATTGTAAAATGAACCTATTAAATTCTTACCTTGAGGTAAATCAATGCCAACTTTACCACCAATCGATGAATCAACCATCGCTAAAAGCGATGTGGGTATTTGTGCGAAAGCAATACCACGATAAAGTGTGGATGCGACAAAACCTGCTAAATCGCCAATGACACCACCACCAAAAGCTAAGATCAAGTCACTTCTTCTAATAGCTTTTTCGATCAGTGTTTGCGAAACGTGTTCATAAGTTTGAAGTGATTTTGATTTTTCACCTGGTTCAACAACAATGTATTGAACAAAAAATTGGTTTAAAAGATGACTTAAACGTTCATGGTACAAATGAAAAAGATTTTGATCAGTGATGATAAAAAGATACTTACTCTGATTGAGTTGTTCAATCAGTTTAGGTAACTCATTTAATCCATCTTTTCCGATTGAAATGTCATAATCTACCATTTTAATGGATATCAAAGGATTTCCTCTTTTCTTTTGCTGCTTTTAAATAAGTTTTTAACTTTTCTTCATCTTCTAAATTGATTAAATCTTTTGTATGTTTAAGTTCATTTTCAAAGGTTTCTATCATGTCTATAAGTGCTTTTTTATTTTCTAAAAAGAGTTCACTCCACATCACTTCATTGATTTTAGCAATGCGCGTTAAGTCTCTAAATGAATCTCCAGTAGCTTCTTTAGTTAATGGATTTTGATCGACATGCATTAAACATACAGCTAAAATATGTGTGAGTTGTGATGTAAAGGCAATTAGTAAATCATGTGTTTTCGCATCTGTCACTGTTATTTTACCAAATTTAAGATCATCTGCGATGTTTCTTAACAGGATTTCGTCCTTATCCTGACTTTTAGACCCTTTAACAATGATTAAATTCGCATGCGCAAATAAATACGCATTGCGTGATGCAAAGCCTGACGTTTCTTTTCCTGCCATAGGATGCATCGATGTATATGAGATGCCCTCTGGAAGAATTTGTTCAATGTCATGCATCATCACTTCTTTTGTGCCACTCACATCCGTGATGATTTGTCCTGGTTTAAGAAAAGATTGATATGTTTGAATGAATGACACATTGTCTTTAGGATATAACGCTAAAATGATCAATTCTGCATCACCTAGAGATTCGATAGATGATGTCTCATCAATCAGTTTTAATTTCTTTGCTTCTTCCATCACAGCTTCATCTAAATCATAAGCAAATAGGTGATAACCTTTTTGCTTAAGACCCTCAGCGATTGAAGCTCCTATGAGGCCGAGACCTACAATAAAAACCTTCATTTGATCGTTTTACCTAAAACCGATGATACTTTATCCATTTCTTCCATCATATGATGGAATTTTGGAAGCTTCAAGCTTTGTGCACCATCGGATAAGGCATGTTCAGGATCATGATGCACTTCAACAATTAAACCGTGTGCACCAACAGCAAGCGATGCTAAGGATAACTTCTCAATCATATTCCATCTACCTGCAGCATGTGATGGATCGATGATGACAGGAAGATGTGATAACTCCTTAACAGCTAAAACAGAACTAATATCTAATGTATTTCTTGTATACTTTTCAAATGTGCGAATACCACGTTCGCATAATATGACTTTTTCGTTACCACCAGCCATAATGTATTCAGCTGACATCAACCATTCTTCAATGGTTGCTGATAACCCTCGTTTCAATAAAATAGGTTTCTTTGCTTGACCTAATGCCTTAAGCAAATGAAAGTTTTGCATGTTTCTTGCACCAACTTGAATCACATCAACATATTCTTCAAAAAGTGGTAATAAATCAGCAGATGGAATCTCAGTAACAACTTTTAAACCGAGTTCATCACCAATTTTGCGAAGTAGCTTTAGACCTTCTAACTCTAACCCTTGAAAAGCGTAAGGAGACGTTCTAGGTTTATAAGCGCCACCTCTTAAAAGATGAGCACCTGATTTTTTAACTGCTTTTGCAATGGTTCTTAGCTGTTCTTCTGATTCAACAGAACACGGTCCAGCCATAACAACAAATTGATCACCACCAATAATGACATCATCAGAAAGCTTAATAAGCGTATCCGATTTTTTAAAACTTCTTGAAGCTTTTTTAAAGGGTGTTGAAACACGTGTAACTTCTTTGACTCCCTCAAAGGCATACAAATCACTTGGATCTAGAGAGGATGTATCACCAATGATGCCAAAGACACGCATTTCATCAGAGGATGCATCGATAATTTCTAATTTCTTAGCTTGTAAAAACTGAACTAACTTTTCGTATTCTTTTTTGGTTGAACCTTTTTTCATCTGAACAATCATCATTTTGTCTCCTTTGGTTTAAAAAATAAAAAAATCCTTGAGGAACCCCAAGGATGATCATCTCATGATTTGGCTGTTCCTTCGTATACACTAGAAAAAGGAATGCCTACTGCAGTCCTCTAACTTTGGTAATAATAATAACGATAACCAGCCTTTATTTGCTTAAACATAACATTCACCTATCTTTGTTTGCATATAGAGTATCATATTTATACGTAAAAAAACAAGAGTATACCACTTTTTTACACTTTTTTGTTTTTGGGTATTGTGTTTTGCACAGGACCGGTGTATTATAGTAGTGTGTAAAACACAGTAAGGAGGATCTCATGAATACGCAATTTAAAAAAGGTATCCTCGAAATGTGCATTCTTGCTATTATTTCAAAAAAGGATATGTACGGCTTTCAAGTGATTGATTCACTATCAAAAGAAATTGATGTCAATGAGAATACCGTATACCCCATTTTAAGAAGGCTTACAGGTCAAGGGTTATTTGAAACCTATGTCGAACAAACCAATGTTGGTGCACCACGTAAGTATTATCGTATGACAGAACTCGGAAAAAAGAAATTATATGACTACGAATCCGAGTGGCGCTCATTTTTAGGTGGCGTCTTCAGGCTTTTAGGAGGGAACATAAATGAAAGCTAAATACTTAAATGAATTAAAAGAGGTTTTAATTGAATACCGAGCAAGCAATAAAGACTTAAATGATATTTTAAGTGATTATGATCAACTTTATGAAGATGCGCTTGCATCCGGTAAAACAGATGATGAGGTGTGGCAAATGCTTGGAACACCGAGAGAAGCTGCTAATGAACTGATTGATACATTGCAGCGTAGAAAAGAAAAAAATATTAAAACAAAGATTATTGCAGTGATGCCTTTTATCAGTTTAATCGTTTTCTTTGTCTTAGGCTTCTATCAAGATTTATGGCATCCAGGTTGGCTTGTTTTTCTAGCCATTCCTATGTCAGCTATTCTTCTACAAGCAAGATTAAAAGATGGTATTGTCGCATTAATGCCTTTCTTAAGTGTGATCATCTTCTTAATTTTAGGTTGGGGATATGATTTATGGAACCCTGGTTGGATGGTTTTCTTATCAATACCTGTAGTTGCGATTCTACTCCATACCAATGTCAAAGAATTACCGGTTGCTATTTCACCTTTTGTGGCAGTTATCGCCTTCATGATCTTAGGATTTGAGTATAATCTTTGGAACCCAGGGTGGCTTGTATTCTTGATTATCCCTATGCTTGGTATTTTGCATGAAAAAAACTTGTTAAAGGTTTTTGTCTATGAACTATCATTTGCATTAGCTATTGGTTTTTATCTCTATATGGGTTATGTTGAAGGATCTTGGGGTTATGGAGCCATTGGCTTCTTACTTCCAGTAGCCATGGGGTTAATCTTTGGTGATGTTAAATTTATGGTAGGAAATTTCTCTGAAGAAGAAAGAAAAAAAGCCATCACAATGGTTGGCATCATTGTTGTTGCTATTGGTCTTTTCTTAGCTTTAGGATTTGGTTTAGGTGGTTGGGCTTGGGCATGGCAAGTTTTCTTGTTAATTCCTGTAGTTGCGATTATCTTATTTGATAAAGTAAGATTGACTGCATTAATGCCTTTCTTAGCGGTGATCATCTTCTTCTCAGTGGGTTACTTCTTTGATATGTTTCATATATCATGGTTAGCGTTTTTGTTGATTCCAATTACTGCAATTATTGAAAATGCTTAATTAAAAAGAAAGTTAAAAGGTGTTATGTAGAATGATCATCTACCAACACCTTTTTTGTTGTAAATTTCATCTATTTCAAGCAGTGTACATGACAGTAGATAATATCTTACTCTCTGCATCTACTTTGTTGACATAAAAGCATTACTTCAATTCTGTTCTATATAAAATTTAAAAAGTGAGATTTTTATTTGATTCAACATTTTTAGTGTTATTGGGTTAGTACATAGTTGTTTTATTTTTTCCAATCGTTTTGCACTAATCCCAAATGTGATCTGATTACTTGAACCATTAATGTTTATTACTAAAAATCTGGCATAACTATTAAACTTTAAATTAATACTATCAATGTCACCCCAAGATATTTTCTCAAAAATATTAGTTTTGTGCTTTAGTACAATACCAGAACTATCTATATATACTTTCAAGAAAAAATACTTTATATTAAATACTAACACTGAAAATAACAATAAATTTGTCATCGCCACATATAATAATATATAAACTATTGTTTCTTGATATAAATCGTTCATTATCATAAGAATTATCCCAACTGCAACAATATCAAGACACAATAATCCAAGAATAATCAGTTTCAATAATGGGCTGTTTTTAATGAATGTCATAAATTATTTTCTCCTTAATCAATTTGAGTATAGTTCAACAAGATATGATAATGTGTCTATGATAATTTCTGCAC
The DNA here is from genome assembly GCA_034007485.1 of Acholeplasmataceae bacterium. GTDB lineage: Bacteria > Bacillota_I > Bacilli_A > Acholeplasmatales > Acholeplasmataceae > Peloplasma. The sequence goes on along the minus strand of JAVEQT010000032.1, from coordinate 3,815 downwards.
CTATCGTTATGAAAGCTGCAAAACCTCCCGCAGCTAAATATGTGGTCTCTGTAAAACCCACTGTGGAAAAAACAGCATTTGCCATACTGCCGCCAAGAACACTAATCAATCCCATTCCTCCAAATAATAGTCCAGAATCTACTGCAGATCGATAACTAAAGATTTGTTTATTCAGGTTTTGAGTGATCTTGCTTCCATAATAACCGCCACCGTACCCTAAACCAAACCCAAGTGCTAATCCTCCTACTGCTGTTCCTACCGACAATAGACCACTAACCTCAGAAGCGGCAAGTAATATCCCACCACCAAATACTCCCGCTAATCCTATTCCGAGCCCTATTATGGACCCTCCTGCTGCACCTGCTAAATAGGAACCACCATTTTTAACACTTTGTGCACCTCCAATTAGCGAACCAATGGAAGTTGATAATAGAAGTCCTCCAATTGCAGAACATCCTGGAACGAAAAATAAACTCACTGCTACTATTATTCCTATGATTGCCACACTTGCTGCCGCTTTAGTCCAAAATTCCTCCCAAGAATGTCCGTCATTGTCTATTTGTATTACTGGAGTAATGTAGTCAGAGATATGCAAAAAGTTATAAGATTGTAACACAAAACCAGTTATTATGAGATAGAAATATATATCCTGAAGTAAAAGTTTTTAAGTCTATTGAAACTTCATTTATGAGACAAATTTTTAATTCTTTGTGTCCACTTTATTGAAATAAATGAATAGCCACGTTCCACATAACATTGAAACTAAACTTTCTTACGTTTGTTCTTTGTGATTTTTTTAGTCTAATTCAAACATTTCTCTATAGATTTTTTCTTTTACACCAAGATTGAATTTCACTGCATTAGCACATTTTCCAAGAAGCATTTTTGGAAACAATTTATCATATACATTAATAGTTATACATACTTCATTTTTAAGCATCTTTAGTATTCTTCTTCGTTCTTTCAAGTTGATATCTTTTTTAGAGCCTATATTAAAATCACGTGTTGAAACAATAACCATTGCTCCAATAAAGTATAGATAATTTACTTCTTCAAAATTAACTTTTTTTATTTTTTTAAACCATTTCTGTACAATTTTATGTTCATCATAATATGTGAAGTACCAGTGATCTAATAAATAAAAATATACAAAATTACCCGTTAATATTATGCAAGCGAAACCAATCATTGGAATGATTGTATCTATGGATGATTTTTTTGATGCAAAGAAAATAATCATTGTCGGTGATATTACATTCATCAAAGCTATAGTAAAGCTCATGTGATTAGCTATATTATTATACTTTTTCATTCAAAATAATCCTCCTATAAATAAAGTACTAATCTTCTTGTTGCTACATTTGGTCTTTTATCCATGCCAGAAATCGAATCATATACCCAGGCAATTTCAGCCCCCATCATTGGTCCCCAAATAGCATCAAATATTTTGTAGCTCGTGGGATCGGCAAAGTTAAATAAACCTGAACCAAAAGATATTAGAACTCCACATAATGATATTTTTTCTCCTTGGATACCTGCTTGTCCTAAATATGCTCCTAACGATAACGTTCCATCAACACCTGCCATGATCGCTCGCTGGCCAAATGTTCCTAACTTAGCTATTGCACCAATTTTTGCCCCGATGGCACCAGTTATTGCTCCCGTTATTGATCCAAGCATGAAACCTGTAGATGCTTTATTTGAATCAAAGTGAAAACCATCCTCATCAAAAGAAATGCCGCTGATTAAGCCTACACTACCACCAACAAATGCTCCCAAAAATGCGCTTCCCAATATGGCAGCTGCTGCACCCCCCGTTAAAACTGTTGCTACTCCTAAACCAATAATTATTCCTAAACCTATAGTCCATTTTAACCATTCAGGTGCATATCCGGTTATGTCTGAATACATCACTGGATTGTTTCCACAATAAGCATTATATAGATTATTCTTTGATATTCCTAAAACTTACTTAATTTGCCTCTTTTTTGTATATATATCATTTCTTCCCCTTTTAATCTCACTAGTTCCTTTTTTGTAATGCTTCCAATATATTTTTCCATTTGATTACCATCAATATTATATCTTATCTTTAGGTTGTGGGGCATTTGCCCTCCCTCTATAGATAGTATGAAGTCAATAATAGTAGTTTCATAATATATGATATGCGTGACATTTGAAATAATCTCTTTATAATCCATGTCATTTATTAACGTAATGGTATTGTCATCATTTTTTATCAGGTAATCGTAAACTAGTCCCTGTGCTCCATCTGTTCTTGGTTTATAATATTTTATTGCCCAAACATTGAATATTATAAGTGGTATATTAAATGATATTAGAGCGATTGAAATTTTAGTAAAAGGGTAATCAAAATAGATACCAATGCCAGAAGCTAAAATGAAAGGTATTGTTATCCCAAAAACAAATCGAATCATTGAAGTTTTATAACCACTATGTATATCTATTTTCATTATACGACTCCTAGTATACTAAAGGAATGATACCTTTTAATGGCCATGTAAAAATACCTTCAATAATGGTTCTGCCAAGTAATCGAGCAACGGTTTGTCTGCCAGGTCTAAATCCTGTTGCACCACCAGCCATACCAACAATAAAGCCAATACCACCATATATTGCACCAAGTGTAGTCTCTGCAACAAGGTCTTTGCTTGAAAACACGCTACTACCTATGGACGTTTTTAACAAGTAGCCCATACTGCCAGTTAATGCTGACGCACCAACTCCAATGCTAAAAGCCACACCATATGACATCCCAACTCCTAGAACGGTTAATGATGTCCCACCAAGGACAGCTGCACCTACTCCAACACCTAAGACAGTAGCGAGTCCAATACCTGCACCTGCAACTGTGCCACCAATTACATTACCCATGTAATCCCATAACTCTATACTACCATTAAAAATTTGTCCATCATCTTTGTAATCATCATATATTGTTGCACCCATACTGAAGGCAGCTCCAATACCCGCTGAAATAGCCATATATAACAAAATAAGACTGATTGAAATAGCAAATTCTCCGCTAGGATCTGTATACATCACTGGATTGTTTCCACAATAAGCATAGAGATTCAACCCTTGTCCACTTGAGGGATCCAAATAGTTGATAGAATCCGCACTGATGAATCTACCAATGCTCGGATCATAATACCTTGCGTTCAGGTAGTAAAGCCCTGTTCCACTGTCGAATCGATAGCTTCGATAGCGGTATGGATTGGCATTGGCTATGCCCAATCCACTGTCCCACTGATAGACAATATTACCCCACGCATCATATCTGTATTTTGCTACCGTGGTACCTGATGCATCAACGACCTCTATGATATCTCCCTGCAGGTTTTTGATGTAGAAGTATTCATCACCGAGGTAATTCATCGATAGTATTGAACCGTCAGCATCATACGTATAGTATATAACATCATTTCCTGTTTTTTCAAGCAGCACCAAAGAACCGTCAAGAAAATAGGTTGTTGTGTCTGTTCCATCTGATCTGGATGTTCTAATCCCTTGGTCGTTATAGGTGTATGTATAGGTTGTTCCACCGATACTGTGTTCGATTAATCGTCTACCCTCCCAATCAAATGACTGATTGATGTTGGAAGTGATACCTGTTAGATTACCTATTTGATCGTAAGTATAGTAGGCTGTTCTCTGCAAAGAACCACTCACGAAATATTGAACATGTGTTATTTGATCTTTCCATCCCGTTGTCTTATAGAACAGTCTTGTTTCACTTAAAGGAGTACCTGATGGTGTGTATATTGTATACGCATAATGTTTAATCGATGTAA
>JAVEQT010000031.1:0-15071 GCA_034007485.1 Acholeplasmataceae bacterium | reverse complement strand
AGCAATATACTTTGGGCCATGGCCAAGTGGTTAAGGCATCGGACTCTGACTCCGAGACCGAGAGTTCGAATCTCTCTGGCCCTGCCAGTTTTTATCTTTAAAGGAGAAGTACCCAAGTGGCTGAAGGAGCTGGCTTGGAAAGCTAGTAGGTCTGTAACAGGATGCAGGGATTCGAATCCCCTCTTCTCCGCCATTTTTCGCATAACAAAGATGCTTTTGCAAGCTTCTTTTTTTGTTTCTATTTAAAAAAGTGTCGTAGTTTCGTTTCTATAGAGCATTTGTTTTATCTCTATAAATTGATCTAGTATTTGTGAAGCGTCAGCTCTCATTTAATTAAAAGGCAATTAGAACCCTATCAAATACTATTAAAGTTTTTCTAGAACAAAAATATAGTTCGCTTAGAATAAAGAGTAATGAGATGTCATAAATTTAATTAAAAAATCACGGTATATACTTGAAGTCTTTTTTATCGACATTTCCTTTTGTACTGTGCTTAAAATCTCTTATCTAATGTATGATATATTCTCAAACATCATCAGGCTTTTAATAAACATGAAAGCATTTTCAACAAATAATTTGACAAACTTGTTCAAGTATTGTATAATCCTGGTATAACGGTAAACGGGGTGTAATAATGGCATCAATTGAGGAAATCGCTAAACTAGCTAATGTTAGTAAAATGACAGTTTCAAATGTGATTAATAAGAAGTTTTCTAAAGTATCAAAGAAAACTATATTACGAATCGAAAAAATAATTGAAGAGCAAAACTACACGCCAAATCTATTTGCTAGATCATTAAAGTCTAGTGAATCTAGAATTATAATTTTGGCAATACCTCAGACAATAGATAATGATCCCTATAAGAATAAAGCGTTTAATAATCCGTTTTATGGAGAAATCATTAATAGTGTTGAATATAATTTAAGAAAAATCGGATACTATTTGATGTTTAGATTTATTGGAAAAGATGAATCGCTTCAAAAGTTAATTATCAACTGGAATATAGATGGGGTTATAATTGTTGGAGCAATTAGAACTGAAATGGATACAATATTTAAAGATATTAATATTCCTTCTGTATTCTTAGATTCCTATGTTGAAGATCACGATCTTGATATGATTGTGATAGATGATGAAGAAGGTGGCTTTCTCGCTACTGAACACTTAATTCAATCAGGAAAAACTAAAATAGGACTTGTTGTCTCTATGCTAGATGAAGTAGGGGTCGCAAGCAAGAGACATGATGGTTATAAAAGAGCTCTCAATCAATACAATATAGAATATCAACAAGAGAGAATCTTTGAAGGATATACGACAAATGATTTTGGAACTGAAATAGGTAAAAAAATATCGGAAAACATTGAAAACTTTGATGCATTATTTGTTTATTCTGACATCATGGCAATGAGCGTTATAAGAGCTCTAAAAGAAAATGGTATCAAAGTCCCAGATGATATCGCAGTCGTTGGATTTGATGGATTATTTATTGGTGAATTATCAGAACCAACCCTAACAACAATCAACCAAGATATTACAAAAAAAGGCGAACTAGCAGTAGATTTACTAATGAAGAAAATCAATAAAGAATCCACTGAGACTGAAAAAGTCATAATGCCTGTAAATCTAGTGAAAAGAAAGTCTACTTAATACCCGACTATTGGGTATTAAAAAACCTTAATTAGTTTAACGATAAACGGAGGTTAATATGTGGTGGAAACATTCGGTTGTGTATGAAATTTATCCTCGAAGCTTCAAGGATAGTAATAATGATGGAATTGGAGATATTAATGGAATCATCTCTAAGTTGGATTATTTAGAATATTTAGGGATAAATGTGATATGGCTCTGCCCTGTATATCCGACTCCAAATAAAGATAACGGATATGATATTAGTGATTATATGAACATCAATCCAGAATTTGGAACATTGGATGCATTTAATGTGTTAATCAAAGAAGCAAAAAAACGTGGAATTAATATTATGATGGATATTGTTGCCAATCATACATCTAGTGATCATAAGTGGTTTAAAGAAGCGAAGAAGAGTAGAGATAATACATATCATAATTACTATGTTTTCAAAGATAGTGGGGATGCGCCACCATCAGATTTACAATCAATATTCTTAAATTCTGCTTGGACATATAATAAAGAAACAAAAGAATATTATCTTCATATGTTTGATGAAGATCAACCTGATCTTAATTGGCATTATCAACCTGTCCGAGAAGAGATATATAAGATGTTACAATATTGGATTGATTTAGGAATCAAAGGATTTAGATTTGATGTGATTGATTTAATAGCTAAAGAGATTGATGACAATATTATTGGCGATGGTCCTTTATTACATGAGTACATCAAAGAAATGTCAAAAAAAGTATTAAAAAAAGCGCATTTGATTACAGTTGGTGAAGCATGGGGTGCTACTCCTGAAAAAGCAAAGATGTATTCAAATCCGGATCAAAGTGAGTTTTCCATGATATTTAATTTTCAACACTCATTATTAGATCAAGAGCCAGACAAAGAAAAATGGGATTTAAAAGAGTTGGATCTTCTGGATTTGAAAAAAGTGTTTAATGAACAACAAACAGAATTGTATAATAAAGGGTGGAATTCACTATTTTGGAATAATCACGATTTGCCTAGAATTGTTTCTAGATGGGGAAATGATCAACACTATCATATAGAATCTGCAAAAATGTTGGCTACATTATTACATTTTATGCAGGGAACTCCATATATTTATCAAGGTGAAGAAATTGGGATGACAAACAATGTTTTTGAATCAATCGAAGACTATAGAGATATTGAAACACTCAATATGATCAAAGATAGATTGAACAAAGATATTGATATGAAAGACATACTTGAATCTATCCGAGTAAAAGGACGAGATAATGCAAGAACACCATTTCAATGGAATGAAAGTAAGTATGCTGGATTTAGTGAACATAAACCTTGGATAGAAGTGAATCAGAACTACAAAACAATCAATGCTGAACAACAAATGAGTGATAAAAATTCTATTTTGGAACATTATCGAAAATTAATTAGTTTTAGAAGAAAAAGTAACTATAAAGAGATTATTGAAAAAGGATCTTTTAAAATGATGTTTAATGATAGTAATCAAATATTCGCATATGAAAGACAGTATTTTGATCAAAAAATCATTGTTCTATGTAATTTTTATAGTAATTCATTACAATTACCAAGAGAATTTACATACAATGAAGTTATTTGTAACAACTATGAGGTAACTCAAAAAAAAGTATCAAAACTAAGACCTTATGAATCAATTGTATTGGATGTTAGCAATCAATAAATCATAGGAATTAGTTATTATTATAAAAAAATAAATAAAAAAAAGGAGAATAAGAATGAAAAAGTTATTAGGTTTAGTATTAACTGTTATAGCTGTAGTTACTTTATCAGCTTGTGGTGGAGAATCAGACGTAACAGAAGTTGACTTCCTTAATTACTCATCAAATGGAGGGCAAGAAGAAACATTGGCTGCAATGGTTGCAGCATTTGAAACTGAAAATCCTGATATCAAAGTGAATATTGAAACACTTGGATATGATGATTATTTTACACAACTTGCGATTAGAGTTGCAGGGAATCAAGCACCTGACGTATTTGAATTGAATATTGAAAACTTCAGAGCTTATGCAGATAAAGGAGCAATCTCTGAAATCGATACAAGTGAAGTAGATGTATCAAATATTCATCCAACGACATTAGATGCATTTAAAATTGGTGATAAACAATATGGATTACCTACTAAATTTTCTAATGTTGTGTTAATCTATAACAAAGACTTGTTCGATGATGCAGGTGTATCTTATCCAACAGCTAATTGGACTTGGGATGAAGAGTTAGTAGCTGCTCAAGCAATTAGTGCATTAGGTGATGATATATTTGGTGTCTTTAGACCTATTCAAACATGGGAATTTTATAAAACAGTAGTGCAAAATGGTGGTAGTATGATGAATGCAGCTCAAACTGAATTCACATTAAACTCTGATGAAAATGTTGAAGCATTAGAAATGATGATTGCAAGAGTGAATGATACCAACGTTACACCTACTGCCGAACAATTAGGTGGTATGGGAGATTGGGATTTATTCTTATCAGGAAGATTAGGAATGATCGTTACTGGTATCTGGGCATTTGGAACATTCGCAGATGATGCAAATTTTGATTGGGATATCCAAGTTGAACCTGGAATCACACAAAAAGCTACACACTTTTTCAGTGATGCAGTCGTTGTAAGTGAATCATCAAATGAACAAGAAGCAGCAGCTAAGTTTGCAGCATTCTTAGCAGGTAGTGAAGAAGCAGCTTTATTAAGAGCAAATGCTAATTGGGATTTACCTGTTGCATTAACTGATGAAGTAAAAGCAGCATATTTAGCAATTACTCCTCCTGAAAATAAAGCAGCAGTATTTGACTCTTTAGATAGTTTAGTTATGCCACCTTCTCTAGAAAAATTTGGAGAAGTTGCAGATGATTTACAATCATTCTTAGATAGAGCAATTGCGGGAGAAATTACAGCACAAGAAGCATTAGATCAAGCACAAGCATTGATTGCAGAAAAATATAACTAAAAAAAGAACTAGAAAATAGTCATAGGAAGTGGTGAGCATATGAACAAATTACAAAAAAATATTGGATACTATATCATATTATTCCTTATACCAACAGTTTTAGGATATGTAATTTTTTCACTACTTCCTATGCTTTCTGCATTTTATCTTAGTTTTACATCATGGGATATCATCGGGGGAGCGCCCGAATGGATTGGATTAAAGAATTATGTGGATATATTTAAATCTGATGAGTTTTATCGAGTTTTTAAAAACACTTTAAAATTCATTGTAATTTATATTCCAATGATTATGATATCTTCATCGTGCTTAGCATTATTATTTGACGCAAAAGTAAAAGGCATTGCCGGATTTAGGATTCTATTATTTATCCCTGTACTAACATCATGGGTTGCAGGATCTATTATTTGGCGATCAGCATTAAATGGACAATATGGGCTAGTCAATAATATATTGGCATTAATTGGTATTGATGGTCCAGGATGGTTAACTGATCCATCTTGGTCTATGATATCAATTGTAATGGTTAGTGTATGGAAGGATATCGGATTCTTTTCACTGATTATTTTTGGTGGATTAAGAGGAATAGATAAAAAAATGTATGAGGCTGCAGAGATTGATGGTGCAAACAAACTTCAGATCATAAAGAATATTACATTACCACTTGTTTCTCCAACACTATTTTTTGTCCTCATCATTACAATCATCAATTCATTCCAATTATTCCCTCAAGTAATGGTTATGACTGGTGGTGGACCGTTAGGTTCAACACAAGTTCTTGTTGAGAGAATTTATGTCTATGGATTCAGATATTTCAATATGGGTTATGCGACTGCATTATCAATTATACTACTTGGAGTCATTGTATCAGTCACAGTCCTACAATGGATACTCCAGAAAAAGTGGGTGTTCTATGAATAGAAAATTAAAACTTAAAAGTACTTTAGTCATAGGGTTACTCTTTTTGATTACTGCGGTAAGCATAGTTCCGTTTATATGGATGATTTCAACATCATTGAAAAGTAGTCAAGCATTGATGTCGATTCCAATTGAATGGATACCCAAAAAAGTATCATTTGAATCTTATATGAAAGTATTGACAGAATTACCGTTTTTAAAATCAACATTAAATAGTCTTATTGTAACGTTAAGTTCAACATTTTTAACATTGATATCAGCTAGTATGGCGGCGTTTATTTTCGCTAAATATGAGTTTAGATTTAAAAATACATTGTTTATCTTATTTTTAACAAGTATGATGGTATCAATTCAAGTAACTGGAATTCCAATTTTTATTATTTTAACAAAATTAGGTTTAAATAACTCTTTTGTTGGAGTTGTTATTCCTTCAATTTACAACGTGTTTGCAATATTCTTATTGCGACAATATATGAAGAATATCTCGAATGATTTTATTGAAGCAGCATATATGGATGGAGCGAATTTGTTCCAAGTATTCTTTAAAATAATTGTACCTATGAGTATCGTTCCTTTAACAACATTATTTGTGATTAATTTCATGGCGTATTGGAATGATTATTTCTGGCCACTAATCATATTAACAGACCCTAATAAGGTTACTTTACCAGTGTTGTTAAGTAAGCTTAACACTCAATATAACACTGAGTATAATACACTGATGGCAGGTTCTTTAGTTTCTATGATTCCTATTTTAATTGTCTATATGTTTGCTCAAAAACACTTTATTAAAGGCGTACAAGAAGGAGGTATAAAATGATCTATCCAGCAATGACTTATATTGGATCAAATCATTTTAGTGCCCTCTATGGACAAAATGATACGATCATTGATCAAAAAGCGACAGGGTTACAACATTTATTTGTTGATAATTTTGAAAAAGATTTAATTCATACAGCATGTAGTACTGTTAGAGTTGATGATACACTTTATTATGCAGATCGAATCAAAGCAAAAATAGGGCATCCAAGACGACATCAATCAAGTAAAAGTTATACATTGAACAATGCTATTATGGTCGATGAATTTGTTTATGACGATTTTACAAAAGTAGATTATGTTGGAGCACACGAAAAATATATCCGATTTAAAACAATAATTACTAATACGAGCAATCAATCGAAATCATTTAAAATATCTTCATTGATGATTTCTAAACCCGGAAACTCTGTCAATTGTGAGTTGAAGGATGGACTATTAAATTACAAAATAGAAGGAAAACATCTTGGTGTTATGTCTTCAGAATATAATAAATCTCATATTTCTTTAGATGCTCCTAGTGGGTTTATGTATCATGGTGTAGAAGACTTATTGTTTGATCTTAGCAGTCATGAACAATATTCACTAAAAGCAAATAATCCTATTTCTTCATCTTTATATGTTACAAAAGATATCAGTCCACATGATAGTTATTCATTTGAATGGGTTATCTTGATTGGTAAAGATCAAAAAGAGATAGAAGATAGTTCGAAGCAGTTTAGATTCATACCAGATTTTAAAGATATCAAAATATATTGGGAAAACTATTTAAATAATCTCTCTCTTCCCGTAATATTTGAAGAAGAGGTAAAAACAAAGTTAGTTGCCTTAAAAGGTGCGCTATTGCAAGGACTTTTACCTGCAGATATTACTGGACATTATTTTGCAAATGGAGAAGTAAGCTTCTATTCAAGAGATGCGTTAATGGGATCACGTGCTTTTTTATATGCTGGTCTTTATGAAGATTTCGAATCTATTATCGCGTTCTTTTTGAGTTGTGAAGTGAAAGATAATGGTGAATATTTTCAACGTTATCGTTTTGATAAATGCGGCGATGAAGGCGCAAACAATAATGTCTTCAGACAAATTGATTTTATCGGTTATTTCATAAGAGTAATTACTGATTACTATGAACTAACAAATAAACTATTATGCTCGTTTGATAAATTAGAGAATATCATTGATATTTTATCTCGAACTTCTAAAAAACATGGGCTTTATGGACCTGAAGGAGGGGTTAACGAGGGTGTATATGGACCTGCGTTTATTACTTCAACCAATATGTTTATTGCAGGGGGAATAAAAGGTGCCATCTATTTAGCAAAAGCATTTAAGAAATATGAACTTGAAAAAAAATGGACAAAACTATATGATGATTTATTTTTAGCGATTGAACAAATGTATAATGATGATCAATATTATCCGTATGGATACGTGACATATCATGATCAAGTGATTAGAAGATATGATACACCACAATTACTATCTATATCACTAGGATATCCTGTCACGAGTAAATTTAAACAAGCTTTTAAAACATTACTGAGTAAAGCAACTTTTTTTGGATATGGATTTGGATATAGTGAGCAAGAATATCATGATGGACCATGGATCTTCAATACAGCTGCAGCAGCAGAGGTTGCATATATCATAAATGATCATGAAGCTTATGATCATATTATGAATTGGCTTGTCGATCATCAAAATGGATTTGGATTAAATCCAGAAGCCATAGATGCAAAAAATGAAAATATTCCATTTATCAATCCATTAATGTGGGCTAACTCAGAATTTGTTTGTGCTGCTTATGTAAATAGAATAAAAATGTTGAGGAAAAAATATGATTATTGATCAAAAAACATTGGCTTCATTTTCAAATCAAACAATTGAATTAAACAACTACGTTATTAGTGTAAAAAAAGATGCATTCATCATTGATGGAGACACATCTTTTGTCTATGGGTTAGGAGAAAGATTCAATAGCGTGAACCAAAAAGGATTGGTTGTTGAAAATAAAGTGATTGAACAGTTTTGTCATCAAGGCGACAAAACATATTTCCCTTTACCATTCTTCTTTTTAGAAGATGGATTTGGCCTGTTTATTGATACAAAAAGAATCTTCAATTATGATTTGACTGACAACATTAAAATTGATGTAAGTCATCTTGATCCAGAGACAGTTATCTATATATTTAAAGGGACATATAAAGAAATCATTTCTGATTTCATTGGTTTAAATGGCAAAGCTATGGTTCCACCTAAATGGATTTTTGGACCATGGATGTCAGCTCATCGATGGAACTCAGAAAAACTGATTAATGAACAATTAGATATCTTAGATGAACTAGACTTACCGGTGACAGCATTGGTCATTGAGCAATGGTCTGACGAAGCGACGTTTTATATGTTTAATGGATCGACATATGATGTAAAAGATGGTATTCATAATTACGATGAATACACTTATGATCAAAATGGATTATGGCCTAACCCAAAAAAAATGATTGAGCATATTCATAAGAAAGGGCTAAAGGTCTTATTATGGCAAGCTCCAGTTGTCAAAGAACTTGACATAGGTGAAAGTGAAAACTTTCAACATACAGTAGATAAGAAATACGTAGTAGATAACGATTTAGTTGTGAAAGTTCATTCAGACCCTTATCGTATTCCACAAGACAAATGGTTTAAGGGTTCATATGTTCCGGATTTCTCAAACCCAACACTGGTAAAATGGTGGTTTGAAAAAAGAAAATACTTGATGGATATTGGCATTGATGGATATAAAAGCGATGGTGGAGAATTTATTCATGATCTTGATGCAACATTCTTTAATGGTCAATCAGGAAAAGAAATGTGGAATGATTATGCAAGATTGTTTATTGAATCATACAAGAACAGTTTGAATGATCAACAAGTACTATTTTCTCGCGCTGGATACACTGGCCAACAAAGCAATACAATTTTATGGGCTGGAGATCAAAAGTCAACATGGAGTGAATTTAGAAGTGTATATAATGCAGGATTATCAGTTTCCTTATCAGGACAACATTTGTGGTCTTTTGATATTGGTGGATTCGCGGGAGACTTACCCTCAATTGAGTTGTATATTAGATCTACTCAATTAGCATTGTTTACACCAGTTATGCAATTTCATTCTGAACCAATTGGAGGACAATTTTCTTTATTAGACCCTTCAGAAATCATGAATAATGAACGTTCACCATGGAACATGGCGAATTATTATGATAGACCAGATATATTACCTTACTTGCAAAAACTGTATTGGTTAAGAATGAATCTTTTACCCTATATTTATAGTGAAACTTTAAAAGCAATTGATCATAAAAAAACAGTCATGAAACATCTGATTGTTGATTTTCCTGATGATGAAAAAGTAAGATTACTTGATTCACAACATCTTTTCGGAGATTTATTAACAGCTCCAATATTATATGAAAACATAGAATCCGTTTCAGTATATCTTCCAAAAGGTGACTGGGTTAATATTGTCACTGAAGATGTGTTTGAAGGAGAAAAAGCATATCTATTTAAAGCATCTTTGTTCGATTTCTTTGCATTCATCAAAAAAGGAACTGCCTTAGCAATAAACTCAAACTCTTTATTCTCAAAATCAAAAAATAGATTAGAGTATGAAAATCTACATGTTTGGTTATATGGTAATAAGGGAAGTTACACATTTAAAGATGATCTATACAACTTTACGATCAATTGGGAAAACAAGCATCACAAAATTCTTGGACATTACCCAAAAAAATTAACGGTATTATATAAATAGCTTTCCTCCTATTAAATTACAGAATCAACTTTATATTCGTTGATTCTGTAATTTTTTTTATTTAGACGAAAGTAGGCAATATGAAAAATATCAATACAAAAGAGTATTTAAATCTAGCAAACCTTCACCAGCAAAAAAATATCGCTATGAAATGGCACATGAGTTATCTTTCATTTGATACTTTGCTTTCAACTCTTGAGAACATTTTATCTAGAAATTGGAATTAAGCATTTGGAGTATGAAGACATCCATGATATTATTGATTTGTACCAAATATATCCTAAGAGATAGGACTCCATTCATTAATCTTGATACGCATCTTATTGTATAAATTAGATATCCATTTTTAATACCTAAAGTAAAAATAGTTTTTTTCTAAAAGCACATGCAAGAGAAAAAGACTGAATAATGAATGTATAGATCAAGAAATATTAAATATATTAAAACTTGGCAATGAGAAGCCATTTTATGTTAACACATACATTAAGCCAATTATGGAGGATTTTTTATGTTTAAAAAATACTATTTATCTGAAATTTTTTTTCTTGTTGGGTTATTTTGCTTTATTTTATATCAAACTATTGGATCTTATGTTGATAGTGAAGGCTTTTTAAAAGAACCCTTTTTTCTAATTATACTGGGTATGATTTTTACCTTGTTTTCTATCATCATATTCATCATTAAATGGATAGTATGTCTTATTAAAAATCACAAACTGGAAACAACTACTTAAAAGCTTATATAACAAGACATTTAAAAGGATTAGTCATCTGTACTTATAGCTTATGTAAACACTTAATTACCTGGTGATCTAATTGAGAACGTTGAAATAATTAAATATATTACACATAAGGGTTATGAATGGAGGTAAATATGGATGTCATAGATTGGTTATTAAAGGGTGACAGTAATATAAGCTTTTTAGTCAAAAAACATTTATTAAATCAAAAGTTAATGCAACATAATGATGGGTATATAAAAAATTATTTAAATCAATACAACAAAGAAACAAAAATGTGGGGTAATGGTTTATATGGACCTAAATGGATATCTAGCACATATACTTTATTAGATCTCATAAGTTTGGAAGCAAATATAG
This sequence comes from Acholeplasmataceae bacterium, assembly GCA_034007485.1. Taxonomy (GTDB): domain Bacteria; phylum Bacillota_I; class Bacilli_A; order Acholeplasmatales; family Acholeplasmataceae; genus Peloplasma. The sequence goes on along the minus strand of JAVEQT010000031.1, from coordinate 3,828 downwards.
ATCAAAACATGGTTGATGGATATTATAAGTTAAGACAAGAATTAGTTTTAAAATACACATTAAATCCAAAGGATAAAAAAACATTGGATTTATGTATTGTAGGCATGCTAGTTAAAATTGGAGCATACTTAAATACAGATGAAGATTTACTTAAAGAACTTATTGACTTTATTCTTTATACACTTAATTCTGATGGTGCGTGGAATTGCTATTTCAATTACCGTACTTATAAAACAAGTTCATTGCATACAACTATCAATATTTTAGAAGGTCTACAAACATATATAAGTAATGGATATAGTTATAGAAAAAAAGAGGTAATAGAAAGTATGAATTCTGCAAATGAGTTTATACTTCAAAAACAACTATTTCGTTCAAGAAGAACAAATGAAATTATACGTGAACAATTTTTATGTGTTCATTATCCTACAAGATGGTATTATGATATGTTTCGTGCTTTGGAGTATTTTGTAGATGCAAATGTAGCATATGATATAAGAATGAAAGAGGCATTAGATTTAATTAAAAAGAAACTAGCTAAAGGATATTTGCCAAAAGGAAAAACTTATGCGGGAAAGACACATTTTAAGTTAAACTTAGAAGACTATAAGAGAATCAATACATTTAGTGCTTTAAGAATTGTAAAGAAGTATGATGAGGAATATTATAATCAAATAATAGGGGATTATAAGATTAATTAGTTTCACATTATTAAAATGAATATAGAAATTTAAAAACGATTATTTCTAGTCGTTTTTTACTTGTTTTAAAAACGCATTTTTGTTGTTAAAAAAGAATAAAAGTCCTATACTGTAAAAAAAAGGAGGACAGATTCATGTTTAAATTCTCTAAACTAATGGGTGTATTTAATTTATTCTTTACATTTATAGTATTATTTGCAATGATATCATTTTTGGTAGATAATAATGCAAGCACAGCACTGGCAGTAGGACTTGCATCATTATCATTGATCATAGTTTCACTTATCTTGTCTATTCCATTATTAATCTTTATTAAGAAAAAGGGATATAAAAACGATAAGTTTTATGTATTTACACATATAAGTCTATTTTTTTCTAGTTTGATAGCTTTATTAGCGTCATTACTTCTATCATAATTAATATAAACTTAAGTATAATATTCATTACAATTGATGTATAATAAAAGACAATAACTGCTAAAATATCCAACTCAATAATTACTTTAGCAGATTTGTTATAAAAATGTTGTAGAATAATGATGAATATAAATACATTTTATATAGAGGTGATGCATTTGAAAGCAGCTGATGTAGGTAAAAAAATAAAGCAATTGAGAATGAGTAAAGGATTTAATCAGGCAGAATTAGGTTTACAACTTGATGTGACTTATCAGGCTATATCCAATTGGGAAAATGGAAAAACACACCTGATTTACAAACACTTATTAAAATTGCAGATATATTTAATATAAGTGTTGATGAACTATTATTAAGAGCAGATCCTTATGAAGGTGAATATGAGCCAAAACATTGGGCTATCCGCTTTTTTCTGTTTCCAATTTTATTGTTACCATTTAGTTTTTTTATCAGTCAATTTTATTTATTTAATAATGTATTCATAGCAATGATTACATTAGCTTTATTTATGGATGGTATATTGGTTTTATTAATTGGTGTCGTAAAAATTAAATTTAGAAAGAACTTTTATTTAGTGTTTTTACTAGGATTGTTTGTTTTAGTTCTAGGAACATATTTACCATTTAAATATTATTTCAATTTAACAGAAATTCCTTATTTACATGAGATAAATCAAATTGAATCAGCATATCAATTTCAAGATGTTATGCCAGAGAGTTTAAATTTTACATATGAGGATCAGAATATTGCAATTATGTATAATCCTGAATATCCAAATATTTATTGGTTTAACATTAGTAATGATTTAGAAGAAATGGAAACGGTTATTTCTACATCAAACAAACCAGTATTAGATGTCAAAAAAGTTGGCGACATGTTATATTTCACATCATATCAAAATGTAAATCAAGAATTTAGTGGTGATTTTGAATTATATAGAGTAGATTTAACAGACTTTACTTCGACATTAGTTTTAACAGACACGAAACCATATAAATTATTTAGCAAAGATGATAGATTATATCTTTATTCAATACAAAAAACAACCACCTATGAGAACAGCAGTATATATGAGCTAGTGGGAAATAATATAACATTAATTAAGGATCTAGAAGTAAGTATAATTGATGCTTATTATTCCAATAATCTATTCAATTTATCAGTCAGCTTAGCCGATTTCAACAATAACGTATATACTTATGATGATACATTTGAGTATCAATATAAATACTTTGAAAATGATGATCAGGATCAGTTTTATTTAATAGAAGAAGAAACAAGACTACTAACAACATATCAGGGTGAATTGGTTCATCTATATGATGTCATTCAACTAACTGGTTATATGGCAGAGGTCGAATATATTCATAATGTAAGCGATAGATTCTACATAGCTTCAGGAACTTTACTGGACAATAATTTTAACGAATTGAGCATGCATTCATTTTATTTTAAAAATTGGCGCACTGGTGATGGACAATTTATTTTTAGTAGTAGTTCTTTTAGTAAATTTATTTGTATCGATGGTAACACCCTGTATCAATTAGAACGTGTGTCTAGGTAGGTGGATCAACTCTTGATATCAAATAATATTATTAGAAATATTTTATTATTTTCATCACTACCATTTATTTCGTTAATTGTTACAAGTGGAGTAAAAAAAGAAAAAAGATCATAATTTAGTATTCATTATTTTTATAAAGATTTTATAGATAGGAGATATGTAATGGTAAAAATAAATTCTAAAAATATTCATTTTGGTAAGGACAGTATGACATTAATTAGAAAAGAGAAACAGATTACTATAAATTACATGGATATTGAAAAAATAATTTACATCAAAAATAGTTTATGGAATTGGTTAACTGGCAGGACTCATGCAGTTGTTCCTGGAAGAATACATGTTTTCTTAAAAAATGATAACGGTAAGGATAGATATTCTTTAAAAATTCCGAACAGTGTTTTTGATCATTTGCCAGCACAGCTATTAAGAAAACTTCCTAATAAGTATAAGAATTACTAATTATTCATTGTTAAGAGGATCACCTTGTAACAAAGGCGATCCTCTTTCTATATTATTCAGTAAGTAGTGATTTTTGACATGTTATTTCTTGCTTAAACTGAGCAATTATATTAATATTGATAACTAAGCCAAATTTCCAATTTTGAATAAGAGAATGACAGTTTCTAAAGATCACTATATTAAATAAGTATCAAAATATGTTTCTTTGGTTTTTTCACTGCTTGTGTGTATAAACATAAAATATCTGTTTTTATGTTTCCAGAGTACACACAAGACCCTGTTTTCGAGCAATATGGTGCACTCAACACAGATTGAATGTGACAACATATTATTAAAAGTGACGGAAAATGGACAAACCTAATTGGACAAACAATTATGCTGTTTTTATAGTATAATTGTAATAATCAGTTATCTTTTTATTTTAATATTAACATAATAAACAGTTGTTGCTTTATGACTTATCAAAATATGAACTTTTAGCACAAAAACAGATAAAGTCCATAAAGAGGTTGTAGTAAAGTTAGTATACAGGTTATTAAAAACAGTGATAAAGTCCATAAAGACAAGACAGGTTCAAATCCCCAATTTCAATTTGTGTTTATAGAACCAATTACAACTGGTTTTTGTTAGCCTAATTATTCATTCAAAAGAAAATTGAAAAATATGAACTTTTAGCATTATTTATAGT
>JAVEQT010000030.1:0-15326 GCA_034007485.1 Acholeplasmataceae bacterium | reverse complement strand
ATGATTTTCATGCTAAGATCGGAGTCTTTTTAGTTGATATTCACACCACTTATTTTCACATTTTTGCCTTCCTTTTAGCCATTTAGGGTCTACACTCCTGTTGTAGAGAAACCTATGTACAGATAAGCTAAAACGCTACAGGATAAAGAAAACTCATAACAAGTTTGAGAAAAGTAAGAAAAATAGTGACTTATGTGCAAATATGTTTTGGTATTATTCTTGTTTTAGGCGTGGTAGCGTGATAGAAGTGGTAAAAATTTCAAACATCACTTAACATAATCCTAACAATATAGTTGTGATTATCGTTTTGGTATCAGTTCTCAATGCCTAAAAGTCAAAACCATGCTATAATTTGATTATCAAAATGAAAAAAGAGCGTGTTTCAGGTGAAAATCATGAAAATTCGGATAATTATTTTAATTATTTTTATGTTTTTTTTGGTGGGGTGTCAATCAAACATAGACCACTCAAATCCTGATGGTGATTCTCAGGATGATGTGATCGATTATGAGCTTCTTGAAAGCATACACGCGATTCAAGAGGTTCTCAGAAATAATACCAGTGTTCCGGTTAATAGTAATCATATAAAACTATCCACAAAATTATCTAATGATAGCCAGCCCGTCTTATTTCTAGATGAAGAGAGATTGCAGATATTTAATGAGCATTATTCACTCTTAGAAAGTATAGTATTGGATGGATATCAGTCAGGAACAGATTTTGAAGCCTTTGAATATATACAAGAGGATAATCAATTTTTTTACAGCATGTATCTTAATTCATTTAAGATAAATATTACAAAAAGAGATGAAGGCATTCAATCCTATATAATTCGAGAACTCTTAATTGATTCAAATCAGTATTATATAGTAGATCAAGTAATAGGTGAATTTATTGATGGGAAGTTATTGATCAGTAGGTTACAAACGAGTGACGGGAATTTTTTCTTGGAGGAATTTGTAGAATCTAAACGGATGTTAACATTGGTCTATGAGCCAATAAATGGTGAAAAAATCCAGTATGAAAATATTTTTCTTGTTCCATATAACGAAACAACAAATATAGTTGTAAACTATACAGAAACAATAGATGGCATCATCGAAATTTATTTATTACAACACATATACGACGAATTAAACAATTTAATACATCGTGTAGGTACATACGATTCACTAAGTTATACTTTACAAGAATATGCAAAGGTAGAGAGTATATATGCAAAGCTTATTAATCAAGAATCAAATCTAGAGGATTTGGATTCTGCCATTGCAACTTTACTCGTGTGGCCTCAAATCTTAAAATGGGCTTCTTATGAAAATCTTGCTGATTATATGGTATTAGAAGAGAGAATAGTACCTGTTCTTAATTTTGATATTATTAATGATAAGATACCTGAAGAACATTATTCGGACTATTTGAATGCATATAATGAGTATTTAGCGTTAATGAGCAAAGATGTAATGAGCTATGATGATGTGCTAAGAGTATATGAAATTGCATATATTTTTTATGCATCGTTAAGATTAAATCAAGAAGATTTTACATTAGTTACTGTACTTTATCCTGTGATTGATCTCGATAGATTAGAAGAAGAATTGGTTGATGATGATGAATTTTCAAGCAGTATTTTTTATTATGATGATTTAAATCCTGATACCCAATTACCAAATGTAATAGAATACGCAATAAAGTATAATCACACATATGTCGAAGCTAACATAGAAAATATGATTTTAGAATATGGGAATCACTATGGTATTCAAGGGCGAAACATTACGTCAGATTCATTTTTAAACTACCTTTCATCGCTTGGTTTTATATTGGAGTAAATTATTGGTTATGGTTGTGCAAACAAATTTATCTTTTTAAATTATTATCAAATCTATTTATTTAACTTTTACGGGCAAGTCTTCCGTTATGGGTCACCATATTTAGCCGAGTAGTCATTCTCACCCATGAGATTGGCTTTTTTTGTCTTTGTAAGGCTGACAAATTGATGATTTTCATGTCAAAATTAAGGCAATAGAAACTGATATTTACTCAATATGTTTTCCATTTTTGGCTAAAAAGCGATTGATTATATTCAAAAGACTGATCGGAAGCATATAACACGAACTTTCCCATGTTCATTATCTAAAAAAATAAATTTGTGTCCTGTTGAGTAACTCTTGAACACATAAGATTACTCGGAAGTTCAAAACACACCATAACTCAAACGTAATACATTGTATTGCATTTTTTGTTAATATGTAGTACAATGTATTATAGAGGAGATGATGATATGTCTATATCCATCAGAATGAATGAAAAAGAGTTAGAACTTATAAAGAAATATGCTGAACTTAATGGTTCAACTGTTTCAGAAGTCATGCGAAAAGCTATCTTAGAAAAAATCGAAGACGAGTTCGATATTTTTCTGTATGAACAAGCATTTAAAGCATATGAACAAAACTCTAGAACTTACACTTTAGAAGAAGCTAAGTCATTATTAGGTATCGAGTGATGTATCGGGTTGAGTTCAGTGAAAATGCACTAAAGACCTTTAAAAGAATGGACAAGCAGATTGCAACGATGATTTTTGCATGGATATCTAAAAATTTAGATAGTTGTGAAAATCCAAGAATTCATGGAAAAGGATTGGTTGCTGACAAAAAAGGTATCTGGAGATATCGAATTGGAGATTACAGATTACTTACTCATATTTTTGATGATCGATTAATCATATTGGTCGTTGATGCAGGTCATCGAAGAGATATTTATAAGTAAATTAGAAAGTATAACCAAAGTAAAAGTAAAAAATTCGGAGAAATTTGTGAATCAGTATGGGACACTTATAAAAATATGAAACGCTCTTCTATAGCTTAAGAAGAGCTATATTTTTGATAATTACCATCATTGCAAATTATTATTCTAATTTTTAAATATTAATCTTGAAAAACCACCCATTGGGTGGTATTATTTAATTGAGGTGATTCAGGATGAATATGATTATTAAAGAAGCTAGAACTGAATATGGACTAACCCAAAAAGAGCTAAGCGAGATTACAGATATACCACTAAGAACCATTGAAAATTGGGAAAGTGGAAAGCGAACACCGAGTCCATGGGTTGAAAAGATGGTATATAATTATCTAAAACAGTATCCTAAAAATCAGTATGGAATCATCACTGAAACCAAAGGTATCTATGAAGTTAATCAAATTAGAGAGGCTTTATTACCACTGACCTTTAAGTATGACATCAAACTATTTATATTATATGGATCATACTCTAGGGGGAAACAAGAACCGCAAAGTGACATCGATTTAGTGGTTGATGGCAATATTAAAGGTATCAAGTTTTTTGGTTTGCTTGAAGATATCAACAACCTCTTTGTTAAATCTGTAGATCTAATCCATCTTTCACAAATCGAGAAAAACTCTGAGATTTATCATAATATTTTGAAGGGTATTGTGTTATATGAACGATAGAGACATTAAGGCGATATCGAGAATTGTTGTGCATATCGAAAATATAATTGAATACATGAAATCTGTTAAATCTTTATACGATTTCAGTCAAAATCAGTTAGTAGTTGATGCAGTTGTTTTTAACTTATCCCAAATAGGAGAAATATCAAAGTTTAGAGTATCATCAAACTTAAAAGAATGGAGCAAACATATTCCGTGCATGAAATGTATGGCTTTAGAAATCGTATTGTCCATGATTATGATCAAATCAATATGAGTGTAGTTTATGATACCGTGCAAGAAGATTTGCCAACTCTATTGAAACAACTAATTGTCATATTAAATTCAAATCATTAATCATATTTGAGATGTTCAACATAAATTGACCTTATTTTTCGTGAAACCTATGAACCAGCACGAGTCACCAATATTGACATGAAATGCTCTTCTCACCCGGGTGAAGGGCTTTTTTTATAGATATTCATAGATGGTAAGATTGTTTTGATACTCTTTTATCTTCATGTACCTATGATATAATTATCATAATTAACGAAACCTTTAATAAATCTATGATAATAGGTGAAGAAATGAAAAAGTTATTAGATAATCAGAAATTGACTTTAAAATATCAACCCGGATTTGGTTCATGGACATACCACTTGGTTATACCAGGGACTGCAAGCATCAAGGGAACATGGGGTTCTCTTAGAGTCATTGGGAAAATTGACAACTATATTCTCAATGAACATAATCTCGCACCAAGAAAAAATGAAGATAAAATCATCTCGATTAACAAAGAAATTAGAGAAACAATTGATAAATCAGGTGGAGATATAGTCACTGTCACGCTATATTTACTCGAGTGGTTTGACACGTCTGACGAAGTAAAAGAAACATTATCGATGTTGAGTAAAAGTATAAAGTCTTAGAAATAAACATCAGTTAAATCAACACACATCCATGGGTGTTGAGATAATAAATAAGAAGAGGTAATAAAAGATATGCAAAGTATCAACAACAAGTTAACATATATTCTTTTATCTTTAGTCATATTAGCTACATTTTTATTAGGCTTATTTTTAGATTGGGAAAGAATGTATTATTCATCAGCAATCATTGTAGGTATTGGAGTCATATTCATTTGGATATTTTCATCACAGATCAAATCATCTCATGGAAATCAAAACGCAACATTTATCTTTTTCTCCTTACTCAATTTATCGATCTATTCTATTGTTTCTTTTTCTGGATACACAGGTGGTGTACAAGGTATGATGCTTGTGTTATCAGCTTTAATCATTATAGGTGTCATTTATGTGAAACTTATGGAACATATGTCTAGCAAAGTATTAGGTATATTCATACATCTTTTTGTTATTGCATGTTTTATGTTTGCAACTCAAATGATTATTGGCTTAATGGGACTTGCGGGAATGGGAGTGTAAACATAAAGATTAATCGAAGTGATATTGATATCGGGGTTAATGAAAACATCAAACGTATTAAACTCATCTGTTTACTAAAGGTTAAAAATAACATATCTGCAAAATCTGTGGACTTGACTCATCTTTGTCACCACATATGAAAAGTTTGATTCCGATATTTAATCGGAGTTAAGCTTTTTTCTTTTTCAAAGTATTCATAAAAATTCAGAAAATATATATCACTATAAAGCTATCTGATTTAACAGTTATTTCGCCTAAAGGTTACCAAGAAAAAAAGAGTTATATGAGACACATAACCCTTTTGTTTTGCCATCGAATAAATTTGTGTGACTAATTTTAAGAAAACTTAGCCGTTTAAAATACTCTCGATTTTTGCCATCTCATCATCTGTAAAGTCTAAGCGTTCAAGAGCTTTCAAGTTTGATTCGAGTTGGCTGAGTCTTGAAACACCAACTAAAACAGAAGAAATCCCCTTTTGTGCAAGCGTCCATGCAATGGCCATTTGCGCCAAGGTCTGTCCTCTTTTATCTGCTAGAGCTTTTAGCTTAAGAAGTTTAGTCTTAACTTCCTCTGTTAATTCAGAAGGTTTAAACCACCACGTTGCTGAACTTCCCATACGAGAATCTTCAGGAATTTCATTTAAGTATCTTTCAGTAAGTAAACCTTGCTGTAGAATACTAAATGGGATAATACCAACACCTTCTTCAACCATAGCATCAGCCAATCCTTCTTTTTGAATCCATCGGTTTAACATACTGAAACTTGGTTGATGAATGAGAAGTCTAACACCATAGGATGCTAAGATCTTTTTAGCTTCTCTAGCACGATCTGCAGGATAACTAGAAATACCTACATATAAAGCTTTACCCATCATAACGATATCAGCTAAAGCTTTCATCGTTTCTTCTAGTGGTGTGTCGTAATCTGGCCGATGATGATAAAAAATGTCAACATAATCAAGACCTAATCGTTCCAAAGATTGATCAATAGAAGCCATCAGATACTTTCTTGAACCAAAGTCACCATAAGGTCCTTCCCACATACCGTAACCAGCTTTTGTTGAAATGATGAGTTGATCACGATAAGGTTTTAATTCTTCTTTGAGTATTTTCCCTAAATTGCTTTCAGCACTACCCGATGGACGACCATAGTTGTTAGCCAAGTCAAAATGAGTGATACCATTGTCAAAGGCTGTTAAAACAATCTCTTTAATCTCTTCAAACGGTTTTTCGTTACCGAAATTAAGCCAAAAACCCAACGATAATAAAGGTAGCTTTAACCCACTTTCTCCAACACGGCGATACGTCATTTTTTCATATCTATCTTTTGCAGCATGATACATTGTATTTTCCTCCTTACACTTGTTTTTCTCTTTCATTATAACATGGATTGTTTTGTAAATTCTTTCTGTAGACATGAGATGTTTTTCGATAAATTGACATTGTAAATATGACATATTCAAATTGCCTGTTTATATAAATAAATAGTGATTTATTTCAATTAAAAACCTCATAAACCAAAGAGATAGGCCATGATGAAATCTTTCTTTTCAAATTCTTTACATTTCGCGACTTTTATCTTTACAGAATAAACAATAAACTATTAGTGGTTAAAATTAAAAAGGAGATTACACATGAAGAAAATAATATTAGGTTTTATCTTAGCGTTCACTCTAACGCTTGTAGCTTGTACTGATAATACACCTACTGACCCATCAGGATTTGATGCAGACGCTACAATTAACGTATATACACGTGACACATCCAGTGGTACACGTGCTGGATTTATGGAAAAAATTGGATTTGAGGAAGCTGCAGCAGATGATTCAGTATTAGTTGATGACTTTGTTATTGCAGGTAACTCAGAAATTATTGCTGCTGTTCAAGATGATGTGAATGCCATTGGATATGTATCGCTTTCAACATTAAATGAATCACTGTTTAAAGCATTGAACTTTGATACAGTAGAACCAACAGAAGCGAATGTATTATCTTTAGATTATAAATTAGCACGTAAGTTCAATTATATGTTACGTGATGACTATTCCGTATATGGTGACTTAGCAGATGAATATGAAGCGATCTCAAATGCATTCGTAGCTTATATGACCTCAACAGAAGGTTTAACAACGATTAAAGCTGCTGGTGGTATCGTAGATGTTACAGCTGGAACTGCTTGGGATACATTAAAAACAAACCACCCCATCTGTTCTGCAGATAACAGCGCGCTCACAGTTAAATTTGGTGGATCTGATTCCGTTGAAAAAATTGCGAAAGCATTATCCGCTGACTTTGCTCCTAAATGTGGAAACTTCACACCAGAACACAACCACACAGGATCATCTAATGCATATAAAGGCTTAAATGGTGCAAACGCTGCAGTCGGTGATGCACTATCAATTATGATTGGTTTTGCTTCACGTGAATTCAAGGATTCAGAACCAGCATTAGTCAAAGGTGTTGTTGCCATTGACGCGATTGTTGCAATCGTTAACTTAGGTAACCCAGTTAATAACGTTAGCGCATATGATTTAAAACAAATCTATTCTGGTGATGTAACAACTTGGAAGACATTGGTTGAACGTCAACAATTTGACGGAGATATTAAAGTATATACACGTGACACATCAAGTGGTACACGCGCTGGATTTATGGAAAAAATCGGATTTGAAGAAGCTGCAGCAGATGACTCATTACTCGTTGATGGTTTCGTCATTGCAGGTAACTCAGAAATAATTGCTGCTGTTCAAGATGATGTGAATGCTATTGGGTATGTATCGCTTTCAACATTGGATGAGTCATTATTCAAAGGCTTAATGTTTGAAGGTGTTGCACCAACAGAAGCAAACGTCCTTTCTGGTGAATACTTACTTGCTCGTAGATTTAATTACATGTTACGTGATGATTACTCTGTATATGGTGACTTAGCAGACGAATACGAAGCGATCTCAAATGCATTCGTAGCTTATATGACCTCAACTGAAGGTTTAACAACGATTAAAGCTGCTGGTGGTATCGTTGATGTCACATCAGGTACACCATGGGATACATTAAAAGCTAACCACCCCATTTGTTCTGCAGATAACAGTGCGCTCACTGTGAAATTTGGTGGATCTGATTCCGTTGAAAAAGTTGCAAAAGCATTATCAGCTGACTTTGCTCCTAAATGTGGGAACTTCACACCAGAACACAACCACACAGGATCATCTAACGCATATAAAGGCTTAAATGGTGCAAACGCTGCAGTCGGTGATGCACTATCAATTATGATTGGTTTTGCTTCACGTGAATTCAAAGATTCAGAACCAGCATTAATCAAAGGCGTTGTTGCCATTGATGCGATTGTTGCAATCGTTAACTTAGACAATCCTTTTGAAAACATTACAGCTTCTACACTTAGAAAAATTTATGCAGGTGACATTGAAACTTGGGATGTATTATCTTAATTTATAAATTTAAATGAGATAAAACGCCAATCTATGCGATTGGTGTTTTGCTTTAGAACTCGAGGTGAATTATGCAAAACGTTCAATCTTATATTACGCCAAAAAAGATACGCCAAAAAAATAGACGAGATGCCATATTTAAAGTCATTTTCCAAAGTGCAAGTATACTCTCTGCATCCTTTGTTATTATGGTTATTATCATTATTTCGTTAAAAGGTATCAATCCATTTATTCGTTCATATGAAGGGTTTAACAATGTAACAGGTATTGTTACATTAGAACCTACAAATATATTTAGGTTCTTAACAGGAATGCAGTGGCTCAATGGACCCGTTGGAGCTTCAAGTGCGTATGCCATTGGATTTGCAATCGTCAATACGATTATTGCAGTTCTATTATCACTTGTACTCACGATTCCAGTTGCTGTGTTAACAGCACTCTTAATCGCTAAGGTTGCACCTAAAAGAATATCTAATTTCTTAAGAACAGTTGTTGAATTACTAGCCTCCATTCCATCCATTATTTACGGAGTCATCGGTTTAGGTGTCATTACGAGTTTTGTTTCTTGGATAGGTGGTCTATTTGGCGTTCAAACAGCTGCTGGATTGTCCTTACTTTCGACAATCATTGTATTATTTATGATGACATTGCCAACCATTACTGCAGTAGCTGAAACATCCATTCGCGCTGTCCCTAAGGACATTATTGAAGGATCACTTGCTCTTTCAGCAACCAAAATGCAGACTTATTTTAAAGTTGTTTTAACCAGTGCAAAAAGTGGGATTTTTGCAGGTATCATTTTAGGGGTTGGTCGTGCACTTGGTGAAGCGACCGCAGTTTCAATGGTATCGGGGAATTCATTTAGTGGTGTTACATTCAACGTGTTGGCCACAACGTCTACCTTAACATCGAGAATGCTTCTTGGAATTAAGGAAACATCAGGCATTGACTATGACATTCGTTTTTCAGTAGGGCTTGCGCTTATGGTGGTTATTCTCGTTACGAATGTCTCTTTGAAGTGGGTTATGAAGAAAGTAGGTAATATCGATGAAGCGTAAATCGACAAGTATGAAAAAAGCCTACGATCGCATCACATCTACTTTTGTTTATGGCTTTGGATTTATCGGAGTTATGATCTTAGCTATGGTCATTATCTATGTAGCAGTTACTGGCTTAAGTCTTGTTAAATGGGACACGATTGTTGGAGATTCTCAAGCGATTAACACCAACGTTTTTCTAGAAGTAGGCCCAGGTAATTATGAAGCAACAGTCAATCTTGGTGAAGACGTATACTATACAGAGTCTTGGGGTCTTGGTTTAGTTAATGCAACCGATCGTGAAGGACATAAGATTGTTGAAGTTGCATACATTCACCCAGATAGTCCATTTAGAGATTCCTTAGATAAAAATAATGAAGACGAAAATGGTGATCCAATCATCATTGAAGTCAAAAAGGATACAGCACTTCAGAGTGTCATTATGGATGGTTTTACACGTTTCGCATTTTACACAGATGGTGCTGAGGTGATGCGTGATCAAATAGATCAAGCAACACAAATCAATGACTTAACCGTACAAATCGTTGGTGGTGGGATCAGAGGTTCGATTATCACGACACTATGGATGATTGTGTTAACACTAATGTTATCTGTTCCTATAGGCGTTTCTACAGCCATCTATTTCAATGAGTTTTCAAAAAGAACTAAGTTTACATCACTGATCAGAAATTTAGTAGATATGTTAACCGGTGTACCATCAATCATTTATGGGTTATTAGGTGCAGCAATCTTCGTACCACTACTCAATCGTATCATCAGTACAGGTGGTGGCTCTATCTATAGTGGAGCATTAACAATGGCTGTCATTTTATTACCAACCATTATTAAATCGACAGAGGAAGCATTAAAAATCATACCAGATGACTTAAGAAGAGGATCACTTGCTCTTGGAGCTAACCAAACGCAGACGATTTTTAAGGTTGTATTACCTAATGCAACACCTGGTATATTGACCGGGATCTTACTAGGAATTGGTCGTATCATGGGGGAATCTGCAGCATTAATCTTTGCTGTTGGTGCAGTTATTAAAGATAATGTTATCCTCACAGAAAGATCATCAACCCTTGCAGTACATATTTGGGTCATTATGGGCGGGGAAGCACCAAACTTTGAACTTGCTTCCGCCATCGCGATTATTATTTTAGTAGTTGTCTTTGTTATTAATTTTATCGTTAAAATTTTTGCGAAACAACTTCAAAAAAACATGAATTGGAGTTAATCATATGAGTGAAAATAAACAAGTATTTAAATTAAGAGATGTGGATCTATTTTATGGTGAATTTCAAGCCATTAAAAAAATCAATATGGATATTAATTATCATGAAGTAACTGCATTTATTGGACCTTCTGGATGTGGGAAGTCAACATTTATTCGTATCTTAAATCGTATGAATGATTTGATTCCTACGTGTAAAACAACAGGAGATATTACATACGAAGATAAAAATATTTATGATAAAGACTTTGATGTTATTGAACTACGTTCAAAAGTGGGTATGGTGTTTCAAAAACCGAATCCTTTTCCCATGAGCATTTATGATAACATCGCATATGGCCCAAGATGTCAAGGCATTAAGGACAGTAAAGTTTTAGATCAAATCGTTGAATCATCACTTAAAAAAGCTGCATTATGGGATGAAGTACAAGACCGATTAAAAAAATCAGCTATGGCACTTTCAGGTGGTCAACAACAACGTCTTTGTATCGCCAGAACGATTGCTATGGAGCCTGAAGTTATACTGATGGATGAACCAACTTCAGCCTTAGACCCAATTGCTACGCAAAAGATAGAAGATTTGATCACAGAACTAAAGAAAGATTACACCATTGTTATTGTGACACACAACATGCAACAAGCGGCACGTATTTCTGATAAGACAGCATTCTTTTTACTTGGAGAACTTGTCGAAATGGATGAAACGAGCAAAATCTTTTCAAAACCAACCTACTCAAAAACAGAAGAGTACATTACAGGTCGTTTTGGATAAAAAGAATAAAGTTGATGCTGACTTAATAGGTTAATCATGAGATTTTTTAATCAATAACTATAAAAGATTCATGATATACACTAGTCCGTGTATAATACTTTAGCAATACATATATAAATGCTATAATTCAAGTGATTTAAGTATGAACACTTAAGTTCAACTTTAGTCGATGAAAAAAACAGAAAGTTAGGTATTTATATGAAAAAGACAATAAAAATTTTAAAGATAACATTGATAACATTATTATCAGTGTTTTTTGTTATGATCTTGGGGTTGTTTATTTATACACGTGATTCATATAAACCATTAGAACAAATGTATGATGAAATCAGTCTGCTTAATTTAGAAGATATAGAAATCATTGATGATATCGATCAACTCAGTTATTTTGTTGATCAACCAAAGAAAAACATTGTGATCATTCCAGGCGGTAAAGTTAAACCTGAAAGTTATACATATCTTGCAATTATGTTAGCTTTAGAAGGATACGATGTCACCATTGTTAAAACGGTTTTCAATTTAGCCATTTTAACCCCTAATTATGGATCAAGGTTTTTAAAAGATGACATCGATAATGTTGTTATAGGTCATTCTTTAGGTGGGACAGTTGCAAGCATGTTTAGCAGTGGAGACAACCGAGTGAAGGATATCATTTTCTTAGCAAGTTACCCAATTAGCGATGTTTCTGACAAGCATGTCCTCATCATTACGGGTCAATATGATCTTGTTTTAGATCAAAAGAACATAAGTGAAAGTGAAGCATTGTTACCAGTAGATCGTGTTGTATATGAGATTACAGGTGGGAATCACGCACAATTCGGTTGGTATGGTGAGCAAAAGGGCGATGGAACTTCAACGATTACAACGAAGGAACAACAAGATGTGATCATCAACCAAATCATTGATTTCATAAGTTAAAATCATCCATCTCTTTATATGCAGGTATATAATGAACTTGAGGTGAGAAGATGAGTTTATTTGAAAGTATGCCTTATGAAGTTGAAAAAAAAGAAAAGAATATCGAAATCAGACACTATAAGAATGTCCTTTTAGCAAGCACAAGTACACAAATGAATGAACGACTTGACTCAGGTTTTTCAAATGTCTTTCGATATATTTCTGGAGAGAATAAAGAAAAATTAAAAATTTCTATGACAACACCCGTTGTATCTTATGAGGAAAAAGACAAACTTGTAACAGGTTTTTATGTTCCAAAAAAATATACGAAAGAGACTGTTCCGAAACCCCAAAGCGATAACGTCTATATTCAAGAGTTAAAGTCATCACTTTATGCAGTTATATCATTTCGAGGATCTTGGACAGATAAGAACTTTGATAAGTATGATGAATCTCTTAAAAAATTTATCGAAGAACAAGCATATAACATTGTCTCACCACGTTTAATTTTTAGATATCAACCTCCATTTATACCAGGTATATTTAGACATAATGAAATTGCATATCAAATAGAATCTGAAACAAACGTAAAGTAATGTTATGCAAATGATTTTGTTTTGTGTATCATAGGAATATCGTACGATTTAAAACAAACGTTGGAGGGAAAACATAGATGCCAAGTCATACAAGCAAGATGATATACAAAATAATGACACTGTTCAAATTTAATCAAAGGTTAGCTGAAAAAATAGCTTCCGATGATTTTGGTATTGAAACACATACCAAACCATCACCAAAAATGGTGAAAAAATATGATATTAAAACGATTGAAACTGAAGGTCGTAAAACATATATTTGGAACCTTAAGGATTTAAAAAAACAGCCGATTATTTTTTATCTTCATGGGGGAGCTTTTGTTGGTGGACAAATATCTTTACACTTTCATTTTTTTAAAGAACTCATCAATCAGACAGATTGTGTCATGATTGTTCCAGATTACCCATTAGTTCCACATGCTCATGTCGATGATATCTACAACTATCTCGATGAATGTTATAAAAGCGTAAGTGATCTATGTGAAAATCAGCACATGATTTTTATGGGGGATTCAGCAGGCGGAGGACTCGCAGTAGGACTCGCACAACGTCTATATGAAAAATATGGTTTGAAAAAACAACAACTTATGTTGCTATCACCATGGTTAGATGTGAGTATGAGTCATCCTAAAATCAATGAAATACAAAAGGAAGATCCCATTTTAAATCATGAAACTCTTAAAAAAATTGGACGCATGTACACAGGAAAACATGATATAGATAATCCTTTAGTAAGACCATTACTTGGAACATTTGATGGTATAGATTATATTTCAGTTTGGACAGGGACAAGAGATATTTTGTATGCTGATGCATTACAGTTGGCAGAAATCTTATCTATCACATCTGTTAAGTTTGATATGCATATCTACCAAGATATGCTACACACATGGATGTTTTTTGGCATCAAAGAATCTAAACAAGCAATCAATGAGATGGCACAGAAGATTAACCACATATAAGGAGAATATAAATGGAATATAAAGTTATCTATTTTACACGAACAGGACATTCGAAAAGAGTCGCTGAAAAAATAGCAAAAGCTCTTGATGCAAATCTCATCGAAATCGATGATCATAAAAATTGGAAAGGGTTCTTTGGGTACCTACGTGCCGGATATTATTCAATGTCTAATAAGCAAGTAGAAATAACGTTAAACAATACCTTAGATTCAAATCAACATATGAACGTTGTGGCACCACTTTGGGCTGGCGGAGTTGCACCTGCTGTTAGAACTTTTTTACGTATGAATGAACGAAACCAAATCCATCTTCTTGTGACTTCGATGGGTAGTACAATTAAAGATCGTACTGGATATTTATCAGTAACAGATATCATCAAGAAATTCGATAACGAAGATGAGAAGATCCAAGTCTTTTTAAAAGATTCTTTAGGTATTACGCAAGGATAAATAAGGTGTTATCAAAAATTTAAAAAGAGGGAGATCTAATATCTATTAGATGATAAGCATATGGAAAAATATATTTTACCTGCTTTAGTAGCAAATGCAGCAACCTTAGGGATTCATTGGATATATGATCATAAATATATTGAAAAAATGGCTTCACAGCAACCGATACTATTCACCATTCAAAGCGAAGAGCATTATCGAAAAGCTGAGAACGCATATTATTGTTATCCAGATCATAAACTTGGTGATGTGACTGTTCAAGGGCATATATTAAAATGGTTATATCAAGCCATGAAAGAAAACAAAGATTTCTCACAACAAGCATACGCTGATCTTTTATTTAACCAGTTTAAACCCGGAGGAACATATCATGGGTATGTTGAAAGTTATGCAAAGAAGCATGTCTTAAACAGCTTAGCTCGTGATCTAGATGTCCCATTTAACAGCATACCTATGATGGATGATCACTTGGTTGGTTTTATGCCATATTTGGTTTGTAAAGAACTAGGGATAGATACCAAGAAAGCTTGGGAGCTGACACAAGTCTATTCAAAAGATGAAGACTACTATACCTACTTTAAAATGTTTGATCAAATCTTTGATTTAATACCTGAAGTCGGATTAAAAAATGCAATTGAATTAGCGATAAAAAAGGGTCCCAAGAAATATTTAACTCATCTTCAAAAAGCGATCGAAATAAAAGATACAAACATGTTTATCAATTCCTATTCTGGAAGATCATGTGCAATTAAATATTCAATTCCATTAGTCATTCATATCCTATATCACACCAATTCCTATGAAGAAGCTGTACAGTATAATGCACTTTTAGGCGGAGCAATCTCTGACAGGAATTTGCTTATTGGTGCAATATGCGCTCAAAGTTCTCATATTCCAAAAGATTGGAAAGAAAAAGTCATCGATCGTATAAAATTATAAGGTTATCAATAACCCAAATTTAGATGTGTTTCATATAAATACAATACACAAAGAAAATAACCTAACTCACTACCTACCTTAAGTTAGGTCTTTTTTTT
>JAVEQT010000118.1:0-3302 GCA_034007485.1 Acholeplasmataceae bacterium | reverse complement strand
ATGGCAGCAACATTTATGTCGATTTTACCACTACTTATCATGTATGTTTTAGCACAACGTAAGTTCATTGAAGGTATTGAACGTACAGGTATGACAGGAGAATAGTATGAAAAAATTGTATTTAAGTTTCATTTTAATGGCGTTTATCTTCTTCCTTGCATCTTGCAAGGAGGAAGAACCAACACCTCCAGAGGAAACAGACTATAGCTTATGTAAAGCTGCGGGTTATGATTATGATCCGGCAGCTATTTCAGATTATGAACTCGTTTGGTTTGATGAGTTTGACACCGATGGTGAGATCGATAAGACCAAATGGGGTTATGATATCGGTGGTTCTGGATGGGGTAATAATGAACTCCAGTATTATACGGAAGACCTTAACTCATGGGTTGAAAATGGCAAGATGGTCATTGAAGCTAGAAAAGAAAACTACATGGGAAAAGAATACACTTCAGCACGCGTCATCAGCAAGAATAAAGGTGATTTCCTCTATGGCAAAATAGAAGTGATGGCTAAACTGCCAACAGGTGTAGGCACATGGCCCGCCATTTGGATGTTACCAACAGATTGGCGTTATGGTGGATGGCCTAATTCTGGTGAAATCGATATTATGGAACATGTCGGTTATGATCAAAATAACGTGCACGGTTCTATCCATACGAAGTTATTCAATCACAGCATTGGTACACAACGTTCAGGCTCACGTATCGTAGATACAGCATCCACTGAGTTCCATAAATACAGTATTGAATGGTTACCAGACCGTATCAAATTCTATATTGATGACCACAATTATTTTACATTTCATCCGAATCGTCAAGTCTCTTGTCCAACCTTTGGACAATGGCCTTTTGACATGCGTTTCCACTTACTCTTAAATATTGCAGTTGGTGGTAACTGGGGTGGTGCGCAAGGTGTGGATGAAACGATTTATCCACAGCGCATGGAAATAGATTATGTCAGAGTTTATCAATCTGACTTTATCACCGATTTACAGAAAGGATAATAAAATATGAACGCTTCATTTCATTTTGAAAAAGGACGTCTTTGGATGAACAACTATGATCAAAAGAAACCATTTGCCTCGTTCTTACCAGGTGTTGCTGGTAAGTATGGTATCCCAATGTGGGTATATTACGTCAATCGAGGTCAACTCATCTCAAGCTTTGGACTAGAGTCAAAAGAACAGCCCATGCTTGATTTTTCACCCGCAAATATGGCTTACAGAAGAACTGAAATCGATGGTTTTAGAACACTTTTAAAAGTGAATGGAAACGTCATAGAGCCGTTTAGTACGTTAACACATAACCCGCGTCAAATGTTTGTTGAGATGAACTCGATTGGGTTAAAAGAAGATTTAGGTGATTTAACGATTGAAGTTAAATACTTCAATGTTGTTGAAAAAGCTTATCCAGGTCTTGTTAGAAAAGTTACGCTTAAAAATAATCATAAAAAGCCACTTGATTTAGAAATGATTGATGGTTTAGCAACTTTATGGCCTTTTGGAACAAGCCAATTCATGATTAAAAACATGAGCAATTTGGCTGTTGCTTGGTTTGATGTCTTTAACGAAGATCGCAAGATACCTTTACTAAAAAATCGTTCAACCACAGAAGATACGGCTGAAGTAGAAGGCGTGGAAGCAGGTCATTTTTATGTTTCGATCGATGAAAACAATGATAAATTAGATGTCATTTATGATCCAACATTACCCTTTGGCTATGATACATCTCTTAGAGAAGCTAAACGTTTTAGCCAAACCTCACTATCTGATCTTTTAACTGAAGATCAAGTGAAAGTCAATCAATTAATGAGTGCCTTTTCTGCAAAAACGATGGTGTTAGAAGATACATATACTTTCTACACACTCTTTGGAAAAGTCAATCACATGGATGAGCTTCATGCCATGGAAAAACATCTCACATTTCATGATTTATATGAGAATGAAGTAAGATCAACGCATTTAATTGAAGAGAT
The DNA here is from genome assembly GCA_034007485.1 of Acholeplasmataceae bacterium. Taxonomy (GTDB): domain Bacteria; phylum Bacillota_I; class Bacilli_A; order Acholeplasmatales; family Acholeplasmataceae; genus Peloplasma. The sequence continues at coordinate 1,325 of JAVEQT010000118.1, read as the reverse complement.
TACAAAACCCATGACGATTAAAACCAATTATCCAGTGTTTGATGCATATATGAAACAAAGCTTTTTAGATAATTTACTTCGTGGTGGCTATCCACTCTTATTTAAAGGTAAAGATCAAGACATCATCTATCATATCTATTCACGCATTCATGGTGACATGGAAAGAGAATATAATAATTTCTACGTTGAACCAGCGTATTTTTCGCATGGTAATGGCTCTTATCGTGATGTAAACCAAAACAGAAGAAATGATGCATATTTTGTTCCTGAAGCTGCATTATTTAATATTAGACAGTTTATGGACTTAATTCAACTAGATGGACATAATCCTTTAACGATTCAAGGAAGTAAACTGGTGATAGATAAGGAAGATGTATTAGGATTGTTAAATCATATCACATCAGGTAAAGATATCGTCAAACGACTTTTAGAAAGACCTTTTACACCAGGTGAACTGATGACAAAAATCGATCATCAAGGTGTTCAACTTACCATAGATCGTGATGATTTTTTAAATCGCGTGATGAAAGAATCTAAACAAGAAATTCAATCTGTTTATGGTACAGGATATTGGAGTGATCACTGGATGTATAATATGGATCTTATTGACTCGTACTTAAATGTCTATCCAGATCATTTAGATACCTTACTCTTATCAAAAGATTATCGCTTTTATCAAAGTCACGTCTCTGTTTATCCAAGACGTATCAAATATGTTTTAACACCCAAAGGAGAAGTCAGACAACTCGGTCCACTTTTCCACGATCAAGAAAAAATTGATAAAACAAAACTTAGGGTCAATCAAACCAATTTCCAAAAAGCGAAATCAGGAGATATAATCAAAGTTGATTTATTATCAAAATTGATTCACCTTGCAACGATTAAGTTTAGCAGTCTTGACCCAGAACTCATCGGTATTATGATGGATTCTGAAAAGCCAGGATGGAATGATGCGATGAACGGTCTACCAGCCATCTTTGGATCTGGTGTGACTGAATCGATAACACTTAAACGTCTCATTGAATTTTTAATTGATGCGCTTGTGAAACTTGATGAAGAAGTGCTTCAAATTCCACAACGTCTCATTCAGTTTTTCAATGATGTCGTAAGACACATTCCAGAAGGCTTTGATGCACTTCAAGATGTGAGAGAAACATTTGTTGAAGACACACGGTTTTTCATGGACCCACTTCTAACAAAAGTTTCATCAAAAGAATTATTATCAGGCTTAAACAACATGCGTCAAACCCTGTTAAAAGGCTTAGATAAGGCTTATAAGATAGGTGATGGGTTACTCCCAACTTATTTGAGTTATCATGCTGAAA
>JAVEQT010000117.1:0-3317 GCA_034007485.1 Acholeplasmataceae bacterium | reverse complement strand
TGTATGATTCATTTTTGGTATATTTATTTGCGCGATTTTTCATATGTTACTGCCCAAAGAGCAGCTTAGTTTGGCAAAAAAGATAAATGTAAGTTTTTACGTAAGTTACATTTTCAATTAAGGAAAATAAAAAATAACTAAAAAAACATAAAAAAATATCCCCTTGTTTTCAAGGGGATTAAAGTTATTTACGTTTGCCGTCTTCGTCGTATTCAATATCTTGGAAGATAGCTTCCTGTTCTTTTCCAGGTTCCTTCATTTCTTGTTGCTTATCTAAACGTTTTGCTCTGATCTTTTCAACAACAAATTTATGGAAGAAAATGATATAGGTGAGCGCAATCACAATCAAACCATAGATAGACATTGTTTTTACGATAACACCATTGAATTCTTTAAGTGATCCTTTGGTAACATTTAAACCCAAGGTTTCAATTTCTTCAGCTGATAAGTCATCACCGAAGCTTTCAGTTAATCTAAATGAACTTTCATTCAAAACCATATCGGTTGCTTTATTATAAGCAGCTTCTGGAGCTTCTGAATCGGTTGCTATCAATAACATCGTTGTATCATAAGCATATTGACCATCTTCACCACGTGCGCCGGTTGAATATTCAACAGTGATCATATCGATGGTTGCAAAAGTTTCTGTTTCTGGGATCTTCAAATAGTCATCTGCATAAACCAAGAACAATGTTGGAGCATAAGAATAAGGAAATTCTTTTGTTGAATCAAAGACGACTGAGGGGTTATCAATGAGTTCATCATTTAACTTATAGGTAGCATCACTTAAATGTGCGGTGATCTTTAAGATCGGTTTTTCAACGAGCACACCATCATCATATATCGCGAGCTGATTGATGAAAATCATCACACCATCATAATAGGTACCTTCATTACTAATACCAATTGGATAAACAGATAGTTTAACAAAATGTGTGTCACTTTCTGAAACATACGTATAGACGGGTGTTTCTTGGTGATACTCTAAATTCATCAATGTATTGATGCCTTCTAAATAAAGCTGGTCGTTATCGATTTGTTCGGCCATATATTTTGCATAGTAAGCCTCAAGTCTGCCGTAATTTGCACTTCCATAAACATAGAGGGTTGCTACGGAGATAATCATGATATAAAAAAAGCGTAAAATCCATTTGAGCATTCATATTCACATCCTTCTATCATAGTTTACTTGATATGCTTTTATTATTCAATGAATTGCATTTTTTTACATAATTTCACTTTACAAAAATAAATATTATTGTATAATAGTAATTGCGCTATCACACGGCGGCTGTGGCGAAGCGGTAAACGCATCGGATTGTGGCTCCGACATTGGTGGGTTCAACTCCCATCAGCCGCCCCAGTATTTTAGGTAGGCCCATAGCCAAGGGGTAAGGCAAGGGACTTTGACTCCCTCATCGTTGGTTCAAATCCAGCTGGGCCTGCCATTTTATTTTAATAGCGCAATACATGCTAGGGCTATAGCCAAGCGGTAAGGCAGAAGGCTCTGACCCTTCGATCGTTGGTTCGAATCCAGCTAGCCCTGCCATACCAAACCATAAGGGATGATCCCTTTTTTTATTTTTTAAAGTAAATTTATACCTTCTTTCATAATATAGGTCAGGAGGTAAAGACTATGAAAAAATGGTTAAGTATGTTTTTAGTAACAGTATGTGTATTTTTATTATCTCATCAAACATTTGCTTATGATGGGACACCTTTAGTGAGAGTCAATTATTTAGATTTAAGTAAGTTGGAGTATAATTACGCGATTGAAGGTTCAGCAAGAACGACTGAATCGATTATTTTAAAGCCTGATTCGACCTATACACTGGTGATGTCACAAGGCTTTTTAGGTCGGACATGGGATTACATTGATATGACGTATGTTGAAATTGAAGAATCGAGTGGGTCTTTGTACTATTATGAATTACTTAGTGTCGATGTAATCAATCAAAGAGCTTATTTCACATTTGAAACACAAGAAGGACACATCGATTTATGCAATATTCCTGTTGATGGACAAGTCAATTATGAAATTATCTTATATGAAGGTGAATATGCTGATTTTCCTGGATTTTCACCTTATGTTGATGAAAATGATCCGCTTAATTATTATGGTGTTCTCCCTATTGATTATGACAGTCAACCAACACTAGCAATGATTCAAAGTTATGTGATCGCAAAAAATCCTTTTGGTGGAACCATTTCTTCAGCAATTGTTTTTGATACATATACGATAAGTTCAAAATTGCCTGGAACATACCAAATGGTATTTGAAGCAACTTACCACGACATACTGAAAAGATATTATTTAGATATCAATGTATATGATTTAAAAGCACCAGAATTGTCAATTGGTGAAATTTTACAAATACCACTGATGGAAAAATGGACAATTGATGAAATCAAGCAACAAGTAACGATTACTGATAATGTAGATACTCTAAACTGGACAGATTTAGTTGTTACAAACGACACATATAGTGATGCGACTTCACTCGGTAATTATCAAGTGTCATTTTCTGCAACAGATGAAGCTGGAAATACAGGCATTATTGATGTTGATATTCAATTAATCGATCGTACTGGACCGCAAATTAACGGACCATCAGCTATTTATATCTATACGACGGACCAAGCGTTATCCAATGCTGAAATACAAAGTAAATTCACATTTATTGATGATATTGATCAATCTAATGTAACTGTAAGCATTATAACAAATGAATATCAGCAAACTGTTACGCCTGGTAGATATAGGGTGACATTCAAAGCTTTAGATCAAATGCTTAATGAATCACAATTTAATGTGTTTATTCACGTGATAGAAAATAGAGGTCCTGTTTTTGAACAAACAGAGATGATCATCGAAAAAACAACAGCAGATGCAATGAGTGAAAGTGAGATTATCGATTGGCTAAAAAATCAGTTAGAACTCTCTGGATATCATGCAACCAATTTTACTGTTTTATATAATGAATATGAAAGTCACGAAAAAGAAAAAGGATCTTATTATGTCTATATGTCCTATGAGATTGATGGACAAGAAATGACATCTCGCGTGCTCATTGATGTGGAAAAGAAACCTATATCTTGGCTATGGATTGTTATTCCCTCTTCAACTTTATTAAGTATAGGTGTTGGAGCATTCTTTCTCATGAAACATAAAAAAATAAAATATTGAAAAAGAATTGACACACCCGCATTAAAAAAGGTATAATTCATTTTGCGCGGGTGTGGCGAAATTGGCAGACGCACTAGACTTAGGATCTAGCGCCATTGGCGTGCAGGTTCAAATCCTGTCACCCGCACCA
>JAVEQT010000029.1:0-15549 GCA_034007485.1 Acholeplasmataceae bacterium | reverse complement strand
TTTTAAGCTTTTCATCATCGTTGATTTCTAGATATGTCCAATCTTCTTTCTTTGTTTCTGGTATTTCCATTTTTTTAACGAAAACATGAAGATCAAGTGATTGAAAAAACGACATCAACTCAGGCTTTTTAACATCCTCTTTTTTGAGGTCATGAATCGTTAAATCGATATCTCCATCGGTATCAATGGTTACAAGTTCTTTACTCATGATGGCTAAATGTTCGTTATTTCTTATATTCTCTCCAAGTTTTCCTTTAATCTCATCTTTAACTTCAAGTATTTTTTCGAGATTTTGATATTCTTGTAATAACTTAACCGCTGTTTTTTCACCAACACCAGGAACACCTGGAATATTATCTGAAGGATCACCCATGAGTGACTTGAGGTCAATCATTTGTTCATGCGTTAAACCATAGGTTTCAAGTAGTGAAGCTGGTGTAAACTTGGCAACTTCAGTCATCCCTTTTTTCAATAAGTTAACTGTAATTTTGTCATCAACTAATTGGAGTAAATCACGATCACTAGAATAAATATCGACTAAGACACCTTCCTTAGCCGCTCTTTTTGCTAACGTACCAATGATATCGTCTGCTTCATAACCAGCTTTTGAATAAGCTTTAACACCAGATAATGAAATATATTCATTGACCAGTGGAATTTGTTGTGCGAGTTCTTCAGGCATCTTAACACGCCCTGCTTTATATCCTTCATAAGCGATATGTCTTTTTGTAGGTTCTTTGGTATCAAAAGCTACCAAAACATCTGTGACATCTTGTGTCACAATTTTTTCGAACATCCCAACAAACGCAAAAACAGCATTTGTATAAATGCTCGATGCGGTTTGCATCAATTTCGCCCCAGGATAAGCCGTTGCATAGTATGCACGGAACAAAATAGAATTACCGTCGATGAGTACCAATCTCTTCATGTCATACTCCCCTTTTCCTTTATTATACACCGTCATTTTTTTAAACTTTTCCACAATCTTTGTGGAGAAAAAAAGGGTCATCTCACCCGAAATTGACCCTTACCTTTTCCTTTACCTTTTTTAACCTTTTGATTAGCCATTAACTTCGATGGGTTTTTCTGTAAACTCTCCAGTTGTCGTTCATCCATGTTCATCATTTGTTTCATCATCTTCTTTTGTGCTTCAAGAGCTTGTCTTAGACGATTTAAATCAGCGACACTCATCCCTGAGCCTTTCGCAATACGTTCTCTTCTTCTTGAAGAAGTATCGATCAGTTTAGGATCTTTCTTTTCTGCTTCTGTCATCGATGAAATCAGAGCAGACATCTTATCAAATTGCTTATCGTCAACCTGATTCATCGCTTGTTTCATTTGACCTGCACCTGGGAGAAACCCAAGTATTTTTGAGATGGAACCCATACGTTTAATCATTTTAAACTGTTTCATTAAATCGTTATAATTAAACGAATCACTCATCAGTTTTTCCATCATGTTTTGTGCTTCATCTTCATCGATGGCATCGGTTGCTTTTTCAATAAGTGTTAAAACATCACCCATCCCTAAAATACGGGATGCCATACGTTCAGGATGGAAAACCTCAAAGGCATCCATTTTTTCACCTGATGAAGCAAATTTAATCGGAATGCCTGAAACTTCTTTAATTGATAGTGCAGCACCACCACGGGTATCACCATCAAGTTTTGTTAGAATCGCACCGGTTGCTTCCAATTGATCATGAAACGATTTACAGATGTTTGCAGCATCTTGACCTGTCATCGCATCAACCGTTAACAAGATTTCATTGGGTTTTGCGATTGCTTTGACATCGACAAGTTCTTGCATCATCTTCTCATCGATATGAAGACGGCCTGCGGTATCGATAATAACAACATCAAATTGATGTTCTTTGGCATATTTTAAACCATCTTTGACGATATCTCTTGCATCGATGAGACCTTCTGAAAAGACAGGAACATCGATTTGTTTACCAATCGTTTGAAGCTGTTCAATCGCTGCGGGACGATAAACGTCTGCTGCAATGAGTAAAACCTTTTTCTTTTCATTCTTTCGAATGAAGATAGCTAATTTACCAATAGCTGTTGTTTTACCAGAGCCTTGTAAACCAATGGTCATAATGGTGGTTAAACCGTTCATGTTATATCTGATGCCTTCAGCATCTTCACCCATGACACGCTTTAATTCATCATGAACTATCTTGACAACCTGTTGACCTGGGTTTAACCCTTTTAATATCTTTTCTCCAACAGCTTGTTCTTTAATATTTGCAATAAATGACTTGACGACTTTAAAATTAACGTCTGCTTCTAATAAAGAAAGACGTACTTCACGCATCATGTCATCGATATCATTTTCTGTTAAAAATCCTCTACCCGTTAAACGGCGCATCGCCATTTGAAGTCTTGAGGATAATGAATTTTCTGCCATTACTCATCCAACTTTCTTAATGCATCAATGATATCTTGATTGAATCCTTTTTCAAGTTCAGATAAAAGAGATGCTCGTTTTTCTTTTTTCTCTTTGAGTTTGAGACCTTCCTCATAGGTTATTAAATGTTCTTCTGCTTTCTTTAAATGATCGAAAACAGCATTTCTGCTCACTTTAAAAACATCAGCAATTTCCTGTAGTGAATAATCTTCAAAATAATAAAGTTTGAAATAGCTTTGTTGTTTATCCGTTAGCAAATGGCCATAAAGGTCAAAGAGTTGATTCATCCATTCTTTTTTCTCAAATGATTCCATAAGTCACCTTTAGAAGAAATCTCTAAACAATCCATAAATGTATTGTTCAATATCAAATTGGACAAGATCATCAATCTTTTCACCAAGTCCAACATATTTAATCGGTAGGTTATACATGTGTCTAATCGCTAAGACGATACCACCTTTTGCAGTGCCATCAAGTTTGGTTAGCACAATACCTGAAACATCGGTTGCTTCTTTGAAAACCTCTGCTTGACGCATACCATTTTGTCCTGTTGTGGCATCAATCACTAAGAGTGTTTCTTGAGGTGCATGAGGTAGCGTCTTTTGAATGACTCTTTTCATTTTCGAGAGTTCATTCATTAAGTTTACTTTGGTTTGAAGACGACCTGCAGTATCACATAAAACGACATCAAATTTTTCTTTTTTAGCTAATTCTAAAGCATCATAGATCACAGATGATGGATCAGTTCCAGCAGGTTTATGAAAGACTGGGGTGTTACTTCTTTTTCCCCACTCAATAAGCTGATCAATCGCACCAGCTCTAAACGTATCGCCAGCAACAAGCATCACCTTTTTGCCTTCATCTTTGAGTTGTTTAGCTAATTTACCAATCGTTGTCGTCTTGCCGACGCCATTCACACCAACGAAAAGATAAACATTCATGTCATGTTCATCATAATTTAAATCGGTAGAAACGAGTTCACCCTTTAAATAGATTTCAAACATTTTATCTACAATCATTTCAGCAAGATCATTGGGATCAGATACCTGTTTATTTAAAACTTCTTTTTTAAGTTCATCAATAAAATAGATCACCGTATCAATACCAATATCTGCTTGAATAAAGAGTTCCTCTAAGGTATCAAAAAGCGCGTCATCAATTTTTGATGAACGTGCGAGTAGTTGTTTTAAATTACCAAAATTTTCTTTGGTTTTATGTAGGCCAAGCTGATAGCGTTCATTTTTAGGTTTTTTACCGAACAGTTTTTGAAATAGTCCCAAAATCTCACTCCTAATCCTGTGATATTATACCATGAAAAAAAAGAAAACCGAAAGTTATTCTTTCGGTAATTTTTTGACGAAACTCAATAATTCATCAAACTGTAAATGTTGACTCATCTCATCGACATATTCAAGATAAACAATACGTCTATGTTCATCAAGAACAAATACCGAACGCGCTTGAAGTCGTAACTCCTTAATGTTTGTTCCATATTTTTGGGCAAAATCTAAATCGATATGGTCTGATAATGTGATGACATTATCTAAACCAGCATTCCCACACCAACGCGCTTGTGCAAATGGTAGGTCGTTACTCACAGTTAAGACTGTCACGTCTTGTCTTTCAGCAAGTTCACTGTTCACAGTTCTTGCCTGTAAGTCACAAACGGTTGTATCAAGTGATGGGACAACGTTTAAAATAACATATCTTGATTTGTAATCTTTTAAATGTTTTACTTCACCTTTGGTATTTAGTGCATGAAAGTCAGGGGCTAAATCGCCAATTTTTTTTGTTTCTCCAAGTAATGTGATTGGTTTTCCTTTGAATGTTTTCATGGATATCCTTTCCTTTTTTTCATCGTTCACTTACATTATATCATACCTGTTAAAGGATGTTATAAAATGTGATTCCCCTCCATAATTGAAGGGGAATCATTAGGGGATTTGTGTGCTAAGCACACGTTAATAGGGGATAAGTAACATCCTTTATGGATGCATGACTATCATATCATTACTTCATTATTTTGTAAAGTCATCTTTTTTTATGTACTTACATGATGGAAAACCGGAACATGCAGTAAATTCACCATACTTCGATTTACGAATGACTAAAGGCTTTCCACACAAAGGACATAATTCGCCTGTTTCTTTGGGTCCAATCTTTTTCATGTTCTTCTCTGCTTCTTCAACCATTGGGATAAAACTGTTATAGAATCTAGAAATCAAATGAGATCCTTTTTGTTTACCATCTGCAATTTCATCAAGCACGGTTTCCATGCGGGATGTGTATTCGACATTAATAATTTTATCAAAGAATAAATCGAGTTGTTCAACGGTCAATTTCCCTTGTTTTGTCGGTTTGAAACGTTTATCTTCAAGTTCGACATAATCTCTATGTTTTAATGTTTGAATGATTTGAGCATAGGTTGAAGGTCTACCAATCCCTTGAGCTTCTAATTCTTTAATGAGGGTAGCTTCTGAATATCTTGTCGGTGGTGTTGTCACCTTTTCAATCGCTATAACATCTTTCGCATTGATTTCTTGATTGAGTTCAAAAGCAGGTAAAACTTTATCTTTTGATTTAGCGTCTTGGAACACTTTTAAATGTCCATCAAAACGTAAGATACTTCCTTCTACTTGATAAAGATGATCATGAGATGTTAGTGATACTTTCGTGATATCAAAGATGGCTGGAGCCATGAGTGATGCGAGAGTTCGATTATAAATACGTTTATACAATCTTAGTTCATCTTTAGATAAATAAGGCTCTAAAGATTCAGGTGTTCGATCTAATGATGTTGGTCTAATCGCTTCATGAGCATCCTGTGCATTCGCTTTCGTAGATACGTTATATCTACCCACATATTTCTCACCATAGGTTTTTATGATATGATGTTTAGCTTCTTGAACAAAAGGCTCAGCTAGGCGATTTGAGTCTGTTCTCATATAGGTGATTAAACCGATGAGTTCGCCATGAATTTCTTTACCTTCATATAACGCTTGAGCGACCATCATCGCACGGCTTGCGCTCATACCTAAGTTGCTTGATGCGTCTTGTTGTAAGGTTGATGTGATAAATGGTGGTTTAGCTTGTCTTTTTGATTCTCTGGTTTGAATCTCTTTAACAGTGAAAGGATTGGTTGACTCAGATACAATCTGGTCAGCTTCTTCTTTTGATAATCTCTTTTTTTCTGGAATGATATAATCAGCTGTAAAGTGAGGAAATGCAGCTTCAATTTCATAATATGTTTCTGGAATAAAAGCTTCAATTTCTTTTTCGAGATCGACAATCAGTTTTAATGCGACCGATTGGACGCGACCTGCAGATTTTGATTTAATCTTGTTTTGCAATAATTTAGAAAGCTTAAATCCAATGATGCGATCTAAAATACGGCGTGCTTCTTGAGAATAAACAAGATGTTGATCGATCGGTCTTGGATGATTTAAAGCTTCTAAAATCGCAGGTTTTGTGATTTCACGAAACACAATACGGTTAGCTGCTTGTGGATCAAGTTTTAAAATTTCAGCTAAATGCCAACCAATCGCTTCACCTTCTCTATCCGGGTCGGTTGCGATAAGGACATCTCTTCCTTTAGCTTTTGCGATTAACTCTTTAACTAAAACTTGTTTACCTTTGATTAACGTATAGTTGGGTTTGAAGTGATCATGGATATCCAAACCTAGGCCATCAACACCAGATGTCGATAGATCTCTGACGTGACCTTTTGAAGACAAAACAAGTACATCGTTGCCGACGTAACTCGCAATCGTCTTTGATTTAGATGGTGATTCCACAATAATGAGTTTCTTGTTCAAGTTAGTCACTTCCGTTTCCATATCAATTATAGTGTAAAGAAATCAATTGTCAAGCATAAAGTTTTTAAGCTCATCCCATATATATTTCTTTAATATATATCTTTTTTTCGTCACTTTATCTTACACAAAATCACACATTTTTACTTTCTATATATAAGGAAAAATAAAAAGGGAACTCAATTCCCTTATTCATCAAAATTAAATAAATCCTTTTTTAACATCGATTTAATCGGTTCATATGTTTTTCTATGAATCGGTAAAATCCCATACGTTTTGATCGCTTCAACATGTTCTTTTGTCGGATAGCCTTTATGCTTAGCAAATCCATAAGCAGGAAAGAGTTTATCCATTTCGATCATGTATGCATCTCTTGTTGTTTTAGCAACAATGGATGCTGCAGCAATCGATACCGATTTTTGATCACCTTTGATAATGGATTCCATGGGAATATCAATTTCCATGGGCATTGCATCACTTAAAATAAATTCTGGTTTGATCTTTAATTGACTGATGGCTGATAACATAGCTTGTCTGCTTGCACGGTAAATATTGATGAGATCAATCTCTTGGACAGATGAAATCCCAATACCTATCGCTAGTGCTTGTTCCTTGATTTCAATCAATGCTAAATCTCTTTCTTTTTCTGTTAACTGTTTTGAATCATTAACGTATGTGAACTTCGCATCTTTTTTTAGAATCACTGCAGCAGCAACCACAGGTCCAGCTAACGGTCCTCTGCCTGCTTCATCAACGCCTGCAATATAGTTAATACCTTGTTTAAAGAGCTTTTCTTCATACTGATACATCATAGGGTCTGTCAAAAGAAAGTCCTCCTAAATGATGATTTCTTATATCAGATAAGACAATCTGATAAATTCTTGGATAATCGAATTCGCCACCTTTAAGTAAGCATCCACGAAGTGATCCGATGGTTTGTAACATCGTTAAATAATCCATATCTTTTCTGATACCATAACGCAAATCTAACCGGTTTGGATAATGTGTTTGAAGATAATCTAAAGCGTAATGCACGACATCATCTTCAGGTAAAATTTTATCTTTAATCGCGCCAGTGATGGCTAAATGATACCCTACTTTAGCGTCATCAAATTTAGGCCAAAGAACACCAGGGGTATCCAAGAGTTCAAAATCATCACCCAGTTTAATCCATTGCTGGGTCTTCGTAACACCGGGTGTGTTCGCTGTTTTGGTTGCTGATGATTTTGATAGCTTATTAATGAGTGTTGATTTGCCCACATTAGGTATTCCTAAAATCATGCAGCGTAGGGCACGTGGCTTTAGCCCTTTCGCTTTTTCTCTATCAAGTTTTTCTTTAAGAATTGTTTCAGCAAACGGTTTAATTTTATTCACATTTTTACCGCTAGCTGCATCTATTTTTAAGGTATGATAACCTTCACTTTGATAGTGTTTGATAAATGTGTTCGTGATTTTATCATCTGCTAAATCCATTTTATTAAACAGTAACATCATGGGCTTATGGCTAATGATTTTATGGAGTTCTGGATTCATCGATGAAAAGGGTAATCTAGCATCAAGTAAGATGAACACGATATCCATTAATTTGACTTTTTCTTTTATTTCACGAAGCGATTTGAACATATGCCCCGGAAACCATTGAATTTGTTTTTCGGTCATTGTAATCCTCCAAACGGCCATAGCCTAAAAATGGCTTTGCCAACGATTTGATCGATATGGACAGGACCGATATCACTTGATCTTGAATCAATGGAGTTATTGGCGTTGTCACCAAAAACTAAATAGTAGTTAGCCATTAAAACTTCACCATCCATCATTGATTCCATACGATCTTTACCACGCTGATCCGTTTTATACAAAATATCTTCTGGGGATTTAGGAAATTCACCATTAATCTGAATAATATAGCTTCCTAATCCATCATCAAAAAAGCGAATGGTATCTCCAGGAAGTGCTTGAACACGTTTGATATAGTAGGTTTCTTCATCAATTTGAACGATCACAATATCTAAATATTCAGGTTCGTATTGGAAATGGTAAATGACCACGCGATCACCTTCACTTAAAGTAGGTGACATTGATGAATACTTAACGATCGAAGGTAGAATCAAAAACATGAAGACCAAGAAAATACCCATCAGACTGACGCTTAAAAAAGTGAGCCAATCCAAGATCTCAAAGCGCTGTTTTGCCCAAAACCCTTCACTAACTTCTCTACGATGTTTCGTTTCACGAATGGACATAACAACTGTCAAAATGGAAACAATCATTGAAAATGCAAATCCTGACATCGCCCATGAAAGGGTTAGTTTGGACACATTTAATGCATAAAAAATGATGGCTAACATCATAAAGAATACAGTGATGAATAATGTTTGATAGGCTTTCTTTACTGTCATGTTAACCATCCTTTATTAAACAATTTCTTGAAGTATATCCTCTAATTCGCTTGGTGTAACTAAAACTTCTCTTGCTTTCGTTCCTTGTCCTTTAGAAACGATTTCATATTCTTCCATCATTTCAAAAAGTCGTTGTGCGCGGTTAAATCCGATTTCAAATTCTTTTTGAATCGTATTGATGGATGAACTTCCTGTTGATACAACATAACGAGCGACATCGCTGAATAAATCATCAGTAATGATTTGTTTATTCTTGAGTTGTTGTTTTAATGCATCATGTTCAAAAATATAATCTGGTTCTGATTGCTTACGAATAAAATCAGTAACTGCATAAATTTCATCATCTGGAATATATGCGCCTTGTAAACGATGTGTACGATCTGCTCTCTTTAGGAGCATATCACCTTTACCAAGCAATGTTTCTGCTCCAGCACCATCTAAGATCGTTGTCGAATCGACAAATGATGATACTTTAAATGCGATACGTGCAGGAATGTTGGATTTAATCGTTCCTTTAACAACATCCGTTGTAGGTCTTTGGGTTGCTACAAGCAGATGAATACCAGCAGCTCTTGCTTTTTGAGTGATGCGTTGAATCGAATCTTCAACATCATGAGGTGCAACCATCATTAAGTCAGCTAACTCATCAATCACGATCACGATGTAAGGCATTTTAGAATGATCAACGATACCACGTCTCACATTATCATTAAACGATTTAATATCTCTTGAACGGCTACCAGCAAATAACTGGTATCTTTTTTCCATTTCATTGACAGCCCAATTTAAAGCAGCGGCTGCCATTTTGACATCCGTAATGACTGGTGTTACGAGATGGGGTAAACCATTGTATGGAGTCAGTTCAACCATTTTTGGATCGATTAAAATCAGTTTTAAATCTTCAGGTGAATTTTTAATAAGTAAACTTACTAAAACCGTATTCACACAAACAGATTTACCTGAATTCGTAGCTCCAGCGATTAAACCATGTGGCATGGCTTGAATGTCGACATAAATGTTTTCACCATCGATATCGACACCTAATGCAACCTTGAGTGGATGATCGCGATCATCCATGAAATCTTTGGTGTCTACGACATTACCAAAAGCAACAATCTCCGTTTTAACGTTTGGTACTTCAATGCCAACGTAAGGTTTTCCCGGGATAGGCGCTTCAATTCTAATCGATTTTGAGGCAAGGTTCATCATTAAATTTTCTTGAATAGATGTCACACGTTTGACATTAACCCCTGGTTCAAGAGCAATTTCATACCGTGTAACGGTAGGACCCTTTTTTGAACCTGATACTTCACCTTCTACACCAAACTGATTGAGTGTTGAATTGATGACATCGATTTGATCTAAAAGCCATTGTGGTTTTTCATCTAAATCTCTTTGTTTCTTTGAGAACAACGTGACAGGTGGGTATAAATAATGCTTTTCCTGAACAGGTTGATAGGTTGGTTTGTTATAGATTTCTTGCAAGTCATCTTCATCATCTTGTTGTGATGCACCAAAGTCAGAGGTCACCACAGGTTTTTCATTTTGTGGACGACGATACGTCTCAAAGACAGGTTCTGTTTCCACTTTCTTTTCTTGCATAACAGGTGGCACATAAGCAACCGTTCTTTTGGGTTCAGGGTTTGCCTTAAAGGGCATTGGATCTGATTCCGGTGTGAGTTCTTTAACATTCCGAGCGATTGGCTTAAAGACTTTTTTCTCTTCTTTTTCTTCAACATTTTTATCTTGACTGGGTTCATATGAAGATGGTCCAAAATAGTCTTCTCTTGTTTTCATCGAAACGATATTCGTGAATTCATAGTATTTGTTACCATGTTTTTTAATGGCTTCTTGTTCAGATAATTTGGGTTTGGTTCTAAACGCATCAAAACGGCGTGTTGTATCACCGGTGTCTTTGACTGTAAAAGGAACCGTAACAACATCTTTAACGCTACGACCAAAAATAGGTGATACAAAGCGGTCTTTTTGATATTTTAGTTTGCCTCTAATACCTTCAAGCTTAACAAATTGAGGAATAACAAAAGGTGTTTGTGTGATGTTTAATTCTAAATTTTCTTTAACCTTTTTCATTTTATTCATCCCCTTGTTCAACAACAGACTTAAAGTCTTTCTTTAAATCGTTATAGATTTGATCGACACTCATGTCAATCGTCTTTTCTTCATTAAAGACTTTCTTGCTGTAGATCTTATATGTTTCCTCACCTGTAATTTTGATGAGAGCAACACCTATTTGAATACTGACAATTTTTAAAGCAACTTCTTTCGTAAATCTTCTAAACCAGTAGACAGGGTTAACAGCGTTAATCACAGCACCAGCAGCTTTTGTTACACCTGCATACTTTTTAGCTGTTTTAACGATAGGATTGTTTTCAATCTTTGTTTTAACTTCATTCATCTCAACGATTTTAGCAAGTGTCCATCCCCTGGTTAGTTTTAATATTTTAGAAGATGACATGAGTTCTTGAAAACGATCCGTGATGTAATGATTTAACATGAGGGTTTCATCAATCGTTAATTCTAGATAAGGATATTTCGATTTAGGATAGAACTTTTTAGCAATATCAACGGATAACTCCCGATTGACTTCGAGTAGATGTTTACCAAAACCAACAGCTTCTCGTGCATCTTTATCTTTAAAAAGTTTGATGCCATCTTGAATTAACCATTTAATCTCTTCTTCATCAATATCTTGTTCATCTGTTTTTCTAAGTTTTAAACCTTTGTTCATACTGCGAAGAACTGCATATAAATAAATGAGTAACAACACTAAAAAGCCAAAGCTTATACCCAGTAAGAAACTGACAAGGGTCGATAAATCAAACCTGATGGGTCCAAGTGTTAAAAAAACGAACATATATGCCTTTCCTCCTAAAGTATATTATAACATGAAAAAAGGTGCAAAGCGTTAATTCAATAGCAACAAAAAGGGAGCCGAAGCTCCCAATCATCAATTTTAATTGATATCATTATAAAATGTGAATAACACAAGCGTTGCGAGTGCTCCTTCTGTTGCATAGGACACATTGAATGTTTGAATGTAGTAGATACGTTCAGCATCAACAAGGTAATCGATGTAATCTAAAAGCTTTTCTGGTTCAGACACGCTTAAGTTGATAGCGATTCTAACATATTGAAGTGTGTCTGGTAGAGGTTCAGTAAACGGCGATGATGTGTCGATCATATAGGTCACATTATAGTCGATGACGTTTGTAAAACTTGTTTCATTTAAAATTGCAGTGAGTTCATTATTAATGACATATTGATCAAATGATTGTGGTAAATAAGGCAATAATTCATCAATTGTTGCATATGAAACAGGTTCATCAATCGCTAAGATCGTATCAATTTGACGCTGTATTTTCTTCTCTTCTTGTTCAAGTTCATAAAGTCTATTTTCTTGAATATTGATCACACCAAAATAGCCTGCGATACCTAAGAGAAAGACGATAACAAGTAAATAAATAAATTTAACCTGGCTAATACGTTTGCCAAAAATATCATATTTACGCATAACTGATCGTCACCTCCATCGTTAAAGATGCGGTAAAGCGGTAGGTTGGAAGTTCTGATATCCATCTTGTTGTTGTTTTTTGTGTAACAACGCCGTGGGTTTCATAAAGATGAATCACAAATTCATAGAGATCTTGATCAGAATCTCCAATAATAGAAATCACGATCTCATCTGTATCAGGTCTTACTTGATAGCTTGTCAATGTAACTTCAGGTGTTTGTAGGTTTGCTATATCAGTGATATACGTCGTAAAGATGTCCTGTTTGGAGATTAAGTAATCATATGCAATATTGTAGTTTAATTGATCAACAGGAACTTCTGGAGATTGTGGTGTTTCTTCAATGAGCATATCAAGTTGCATCTCTAAAGCGTTATTTCTGTTTTGTTGAAGTTTAATCTCTTCAGACATCGCATAAAATGGAATATAAATTAATAACATAAAGACGATAATACTGAAAGTTACAACCATGAGTTGGTGCCCACGAATTCTATTTCTAGGAATTCTCTCTAAGATAAAATCGATGTTATGCTGCAAACGTAATGATTCACCTAATAATACTGCATAAGGAAGTTTACATGCTTTGGGTAATAACTTAGAGAATGTTTCTTCGACATTGAATGTACAAACTTGAGCCTTGTAGGCTGTTAGTTTCTTGATGAGCAACTTATTAAGTTCTTCATCTTGTATATCTTCATTCATGTTAAAAAAGAGAACTTTACCAATACTTTGTTTGCCTTTTCTCAAGTTATATTTGTAGTAATTGGCAATACGCTCAACATAATTTTCTATCATTTGAGCATATTCTTCTTTTCCACCATCATTTTCTTCAATCAGGTTGAAAATTGGAAATCCTTTTTCAAGAATTTGAATGGAGAACATACCGTTGTATAAATTAACAAACATGGTGACATCATCTAATTGGCCAACCTTGTTTTGATAATTGTTGTAAAAGGGTACTGCTGAAATCTCATATAAAACTTCTTTAGCTTTCAAACGGTCGAAAATATCATGGTAGGCATGAAGTAAATGACCATCTGTTATGAGAGCAATCACTCTGATGAGCTCTTCATTTTCTTCTCTGATGAAATGTGTAATTACTGGTTCTGGATAAGGAAAATGAAGTGACTTACCTACCTGCTCAGTAAAATACTGATCAATTGTTTTCTTGCCGAGTTCTTCTCGTTTGATTTTGACATCCCGAATGAGCAAGTTCTCATCGTGAATGACCAATGTGATTGTACGAGGATATATGCTATATTTTTCAAATAATTTTTTTAAGGTTTCCAAAACACTTTCTGGTTCTTTGATATATCCGTTTTCAATCGCACCTTTTTCAAGTTGTGCAGTACCAAAAGCTGCTTGATCTAAGAAGGGTTGACGTTGAAAAAAACCAACGGTTTCATCGGTGAAAAAGATAGCGATATCTGTTCTTTTATTAAACATAAAGATCACATCCCAAACAGATTAAGATACGCTTGTATAAGTGCATCTCCGTAAAAATAAGAAATCACGACACCATATGCAATAAACGGAACTAAAGGAAATGCTTGTGATTTCTTCTTTAGTTTTATCATACCATAAATGAGACCAAGTATAGATGCAAGAAATAGTGATAAAAAGCCTTGAGTAAGTGTTAATAACCACCCAATAAAGAAGTAAAGTTTTACATCTCCTCCACCGAGTGCTTCTTTTTTATAAAACATAGAGGATAGATAGGCAATGATAAAAAGTGATGCAAATAAGACGAGTGATGATAAAAGATAAGTTTTCCATGTGTTTTCAAGAATACGTATGATGATCAGTGGTATAACACCAATCATCCAGATTCGATCAATAACGATGGTATGTTTGAGATCAGAAATGGCTTCTATGAAGAAGACGGAATACATCGTGATGATGATGAGCATTTCATATGAAAAACCTACATAAAGATAAGTCAATAGAAAAATGAGTCCACCAATGAGTTCGTACATGGGATAACATGGTGAAATCTTTTTTCGGCAAGAGCGACATTTCCCTTTGTTGATAAGATATCCGATGATGGGTAAAACATCAATGAATTTTAATGTTTCACGGCATTGATCACAATGTGATCTTCCCATAAGAGATTCTTTTTTGGGAATGCGCTCAGCTATAAGTTGATAAAAGGATGTTAGGAGTGCTCCTAAAATGAATGTGATAACTGCATAAAAGATCTCCATATGGACTCCTTATGAAAGAAAAGGAGGACCATGGTCGTGGTACCTCCAATTGATTTAAAAACTTAGTCTTATGCTACGTCGTAGACGATGTGACCATTAATGTATAAATCTGTTGGGGTTGCTCCCAAAGCATCTTCATAGAATGTAACTACATTACCAACAACCTTCACATAAACTGCAGTTGTTAATTCAGCTGTTGTTCCATCAAATGAAAACTTATTGTCTTTTAAATCAATAAAATCTTCACTAACTAATACGCTAAGTGCAAAAACATCTTCATCTTCTGCATATAATTTAGCAGCTTCAACAATGGTATCAAATGTAGCTTCAGCAGCTCTTTCTTCCTGTCTTTCAATCAACCCACCAATAGTAGGAACAGCAATCGCAGCAATAATCCCTAAAATAACAACAACAGCTAACAATTCAACGAGTGTAACACCTTTTCTATTCTTCAATAACTTTAACATAATTATCCTCCTATTTAGGTTATTTCCTATATCTTAATATTATCACGAATTGATGATAAGTAAAGTGTTTCTATGACGGTTTAATAAAAACGTAAGAAATTAGATTTGAGAGCCCAATGAAAGCATTGGTAACATAATCGCTAAGATTAAAACTCCAACAATCGCGTATACAACAATTAAAAGAATTGGCTGAATCGAATTTTTAAGCTGTTGTACCCTGAGTTCAGTAATACCATTATAGTAATGTGACAAGTTTTCCATCAGCTTCGGAATGTTCCCTGTTTTTTCTCCAGTAGAGATCATTCTTGCCATAATCGGATCAATATAATTACTTTCCTCAAAAGCCCTTGAAAATGGTTTTCCATCTTCAATATATTTAAGTGTCTTGATCATTAAATCTTTATATACAACATTTGTTAAAACATTTTTAACCGTTTGAAGTGCCTTCATGGAGTTCACACCACTCGCTAACATTTGGGATAATGCATTAGCAATCATGATTTGATTATTCATTTGAATCAAATTCCCAAAAATCGGAATATTCAAAGAAATAAGCGTTAATCCATAATGAAACTTCTCGACATATTTATTGAGTAATATACCTGTAGTAATTAAAACAAAGAGTAATCCAAAGATAAGCAAGGCATATTGTTTCAAAAACTCACCGACATTTAAAAACATCTGAGTAATTGCTGGTAATTCTGCGCCTTCAAAGGATGCGAACA
>JAVEQT010000116.1:0-3372 GCA_034007485.1 Acholeplasmataceae bacterium | reverse complement strand
CGACCACCGCCACCTAAAACATTTTGCGCACCGAATCCCTCGATATCAGCTTCGATCTCAAATACTGTATGACTATAATAATCCAGGCCTCTCACAAGCTTAGGGGCAATCTCAAAACTGATTTTGCTCGCATTTAAATGTTCAATCACTTTGTGAAAATAATCACGTGATGCTTCATTTAAATAATCTTGTGGTGTTGGTGCTTGGATCACGGCAGGATGTTTTTGGTCAACCTTGCAATCTAAAATACGTAAAGGATTTTTATCCAAACGTGCTTTACAATCATCACATAATGTTTCTTTATGTGGCATAAAGTGATTGGTAAGTGCTTCCTGATAAGCTTTTCTTGATGCATCGTCACCTAATGAATTAATGCGGACAGTAACACCTTTTAACCCCAATTTTTTAATAAAATCATAGGCAAGCATAATCATTTCAGCATCTAGTGCAGGATCTACTGCACCAATTGCTTCAACACCAAATTGATAAAACTGACGATATCTCCCTTTTTGAGGACGTTCATATCTAAAATTGGGTCCGATGTAATAAACCTTTTCTAACTCTTGCGAAGCATAGAGCTTATTTTCTACATAACTTCTAATAATCCCAGCAGTACCTTCTGGTCTTAACGTCAATTTGCGATCACTTCGATCATCAAAATCATAAGTCTCTTTCGTCACCATATCTGATAATTCCGTTTGGCGGTGAAATACCTCACTATATTCCATAATGGGTGTGCGCATTTCTTTGATATTGTATTTTTTGAGAATCTGATGAATCTTTTCCTCTAAAGCATGCCAGCGGTATGACTCATGAGGTAGGACATCATAGGTTCCCTTAACTTTGTTGATTTGCATTGTATCTCTCCTTTGTTAATTCATAAATGTATAGATCATCTGTGATGAGCTGACCATTTTTCTGATATGTAAATGGTTCTATGTTGACTTTGACAAAAAGGTTTCTTTCAATCACTTTTTGACTCTGAACATTTTGTTTCATGTGTTTGATGTGAATGATGTCATAATCAAGATAGTCGAAACCTATATGAATGATTTCATGAAGTGCTTTTGTCATAATGCCTTGGTTCCAGTAGTCTTTATGAATGACATATCCAATCTCAGCACCGTTTTCACCCTTCTTTTTTGAATGAAAATCGATGGTACCAATCATCTTATTAAGTTTTAAATCCATAATGGCATATCCTCTGGGTAAACCGCGTTTAACGCGTGGATAAAAAACATTTTTTATCGCTTTTTTGGCTTCCACAGGTTTTTTAAATGGTCCCCATGTTAAATATTTGGTGACTTCGACATCTTTACCATAATCAAACATATCACGATAATCTTTGATTGTGATGGTTCTTAACATAAAGTCACCGAAGATGACATTTGGCATATGCTTATAATTTTTTCTCATATTACTCCATATAAAATAAAAACGTCCTTAAAAAATCTCTAAGGACGTAATAGTTACGCGGTACCACCTTAGTTCTAGAATGATCTAGCCCTCGTTTTTATGTAATGTCTCCAAAGGTGTCACTAATCCTAAAGGATTTCCTTTTTCACTGACGATTGAATTACAGTATCATCATACAGTAAAACTTCAAAATTGTCAATTAAATTTCAATGATGATGGTCACCGGACCATCATTGACAGATGATACGTTCATATCCGCTCCAAAGACACCTTTTTCTACCTGATGATAGGGTTTCAATGTGCTGCAAAATAATGCATATAATGGTTCAGCTTTTTCAGGTCTTGCAGCGGTGATAAAAGAAGGTCGATTATTGCCTTTCGTATCACCATACAACGTGAACTGTGAAATCGCTAAGATTGAACCACTTACTTGTTCAAGTGATAGATTCATTTTACCTTCTTGATCTTCAAAAACACGAAGCGTATGAATCTTTTGTGCCAATTTGATCGCTTTATCTTCGGTATCATCAACATGGATTCCTAAATAAACGAGATATCCTTGTTTGATACTTCCTACGATTTTTTGGTCAACTGTAACAGAAGCTTCTTTGACACGTTGCACAACCGCTCTCATTTAAAATCCCTCTCAACACTATATATTTCACTGACTTTTCGCAAATTAACCATCAAGTTTTGGAGTTGAGAACTGTTGTTGATTGAAACTTTGATCTTAATAATCATTTCAAGTGTTGATGTTGTAATCGCATTGATTTCTGCAATTGCAATCTGTGTAGCATTAACCGCTGTAACAACTTCTGTTAACAGTGTCGGTTTATTGCTTCCAACGAGTTTTATCCATGTTGGATACTTACGCGTGATGTTATCAGCCCAATATGCAGCGATTAACCTATTATCTTCAAACTGTTTACAGTTAGGACAGAACGTCGCATGAATAACGATGCCTGATTGTTTTGAGACATAACCGATGATGGGATCTCCAGGAATAGGTAAACAACAATTCGCTAGTTTTAACTGAGGCGAAGATAACCCTTCTATCACAACACCTGTTTCACTATGTGTTGTGAGTTGTCTCGATGCCTTTTCCATCTGGCGTTGTAGTAACACCGCTGGATCAGTTTCTAATCCTAAAAGCTTATTGACAACTGTCTTCGGTGAAAGATTGCCTTTACCGATTTCCAAATACATGTCAGAGACAGTTGTGATCATGTTCTTTTCGAAATGCTTTTTAACAAAGACATCGTCAACACCTTCGGTGACTTTGTTTGCTACAAATTCACGTTCAAGCGCATCTTTACCCATCTGCATGATGGAATCTTTATTGAGTTTGTTTAAAAAGCTTTTAATCTTATGTTTTGCGTGAGCGGACTTAGCAATTTTTAACCAGTCTTCACTAGGTCCTTGTGAGTTTTTATTAATTTTAACACTGACGATATCACCGGTATTAAGTTCATAGTCCAATGTGACAATTCGGTTATTAACGATAGCTCCAACCATTTTATTTCCTACATCGGTATGAATGCGATAAGCAAAGTCAATCGGTGTTGCTCCTTTAGGAAGTTCAATCACTTCACCTTTAGGCGTAAAGACATAAACATTGGCATCTAGGATGTCACCTTTAACCGTACCAACAAATTCTTCAGCACCCCCTGAAGTTTCATCGGTATCTTCGCTCATTTTTAAGAGTTCGCCATACCATTTCAACTTTTGAGCAATCTCAAATTGTTCTTTTTCTTTAGAATACGTTTTGTTTTCTTTATATGCCCAGTGTGCAGCAATCCCGTATTCAGCAACTTGATCCATTTCAGGAGTTCTGATCTGAACTTCAAAAAGGGTACCATCATCTGATAAAACCGTGGTATGAAGTGATTGGTACATATTGGGTTTAGGGACTGCGATATAATCTTTAAATCTTCTTGGAATCGGTGTGAAATTAGC
>JAVEQT010000115.1:0-3418 GCA_034007485.1 Acholeplasmataceae bacterium | reverse complement strand
GTAATGACTGCACCTTCTGGAATGGGTTTTGCGTAGTTACCGACATCATGTACATCAAGACCTAAGTAATGACCTAGACTGTGATAGTAATATTTTGTGATTTCATGATCTTCTTTAATTAAACCTAATTTCTTAGCACCTTCAGTTAAAAGCTTTTTACCGTATTCGTTGAATTCTGATAACATCATACCAGGTTTTAAGAACTCGATTGCTTTTTTGTTGACTTCTAAAACAGTTTCATAGACTTCTTTTTGACGTTTTGTGAACTTTCCTTCAGCTGGAAAGACACGGGTAATATCAGAACAGTAATGACGTGAGACACAACCTAAGTCAAATAAGACGAGAGCATGTGGAGCAATCGCTGATGCATTATCACGATAATGAAGAACGGTAGCATTCTTTCCTGATGCTGCTATGGTTCCAAAAGAAGGATATGAACGGTGAAGATTTAAAACATAATTGTATTCAGCTTCAACTTGGAATTCAAAACGACCAGGTTTCAAATGTTTCATGATGCGTTCCAAACCCACTTTCGTGATCGAAATCGCTTTTTTCATTTCTTCAATTTCATTTTGATCTTTAATTGTTCGCATTTCAGCTAAAATCATTTGATTCGATTTGATCTGAACATAGGGATAAAGTTCATGTAACTTATGTGCAAAGTTAATGGGATATGTGGGTGGCACATGCTCATTTAAACGTTCTAAATCAAGATAAATCGTATCGATTTGTCCAAAAAGTGCACGACGTGTCGTCGATAACATCTGTGCGATGAATGTTTCCAATGTTTTGATATCTTTAATGTTTTCCACTGGGATTTGTGAAATCTTTGATGCTTCCTCAAAAGTTAGACCAGCACCATCCCAAAGTGCTTTAATCGGATCAATGGCATCAATAAAAAGATAGCTTTCCTGTTTGTTTTCACCTTTGGCGATTACAAGACAGACATTTTCTTGTTCAATACCCGTTAAATAATAAAAGTTTCTATTCACACTAAAGGGGTAAAATTCATCTTGTGTTCTAAGTGGTGCAAACCCTGAGAAAAGAAGTGATAAAGATTGATCAGCTGTGCGATTTGCATACTGAGTTCTACGTTGTTCTAACATGACATGCTCCTTTCTAAAGCGCATTAATTTCTTTCATCAATTGCTTTAATACGCCATCAATGAATGTTTTAGCTTCTTCGATTGAACTTGAAACCGTTTGGAAATAAATCTTTATTTTAGGTTCAGTACCACTCGGTCTAAAAACAATCCATGTATGATCTTCATAATAATACTTTAAAACATTTGAAGCGGGTAGGTCAAGTTTTGTCTGCTGATTGTTTGTTGTTTTCAACCCACTTTCAAAATCATCAAATGACAGTAATCCTTTATTTTCAATCACAGGTGGATGATTTCTGAAATGTGCCATCAACTGATTGATCTTATCTAAACCTGATAAACCAGGAAGCGTGATTGATTTGGTGTACTCATAATAATAGCCATACGCTTGATAGATATGGTTTAAATAATCGATGAGTGTCATATGGATGTGCGAGGTATAATTGGCCATTTCTGCGAGCATATAGCATGCTTGAACAGCATCTTTATCACGCACAAAATCACTGATTAAGCTACCATAAGATTCTTCACATCCAAAGAGATATGTCATTTTACTCTTATTCTTTTCTGCTTTTTCACCGATGAATTTAAATCCAGTGAGTGTCTTTTGAGTCGGAATATTAAATGACATCGCGATTTGATCAATTAAGTCAGTTGTCACAATGGTCTTGTAGACAACACCATTGGAAGGTAACATATTTTTCTTACGACGTTCAGATAAAATATAGAAAAGTTCAAGAGCAGCTGTTTGGTTACCATTAAGTAACACGTATTCACCTTGATGTTTGACTGCGATACCTAAGCGATCAGCATCAGGATCGGTGATCATGATCAGATCTGCATCAATTTCTTTAGCATATTTAATTGTTTCAACATAGGCTTTTTCTTCTTCAGGATTAGATGACAAGGTATGTGAGAAATTAGGATCAGCAATCATCTGAGGAAGATAAGGGTAGATATCATAACCTGCTTCTTTTAGTAAACCAGGAATAACGGTTCCACCAGTACCATGTAGTGGTGAATATACGATTTTAACTTGAGGATCTTTTGGGGTTAACGATATTTTTTTAACTTCTTTTAAGTAAATATGATCAAATGATGCATCAATGGTATGAATAAGTTCGTTATCCAAAATATCGATTTCAAACGGATTTTCAACAGCATCGATCTCTTTAATAATCTTTTCAGCAGTTTCAAGATTGACTTGAGCCCCAGTTTGATCATAGACTTTATAGCCGTTATATTCTTTTGGATTGTGCGATGCGGTAATCATAATACCACCCGCACACTTAAAGTGGCGAACAGCAAACGATAACATCGGTGTTGGACGCATTTCTTCAAAAAGATAAGAGGGAATACCTGCACTCGCTAATACCATCGCAGCTTCCTTCGCAAATTTTTGAGAATAATGACGATTATCATAAGAAATGGCGACGCCACCCTTGATTTGATGATGATTGATATAGTTAGCAAAGCCTTTAGAGGCTTTACGAATCGTGTAGACATTCACACGATTGGTACCAGCGCCCATTAAACCTCTTAAGCCACCTGTACCGAAGGAGAGATCATTAAAAAAGACCTCTTGAATTTGCTCTTCATTAAGTTCGATCAGTTCTTTGAGCAGTGTTGGATCTAAATCTTTTTGATTTAACCAGAACTGATACTTTTTTTCATAAGACATAGCATTCATCCTTTCCTTAACATTAGTTATTATATCAAAAAAAGCCAGAAAAAACTGGCTCTTAGGTTGTTTTTACATTACGATGATAAATTTGTAACAATCCCTTTAAGACGAGATGGGGATCTTTTTCTAAAGGATGTTTGCATAAGGGTGCAATCGTATCGGATAAACCACCGGTTAAGACGACATTAAAATCTTCTTTCACCTCTTCTAAAATACGATCGATCAAACCATCAACCTGTGCAGCTACGCCATAGGTGACACCGCTTTGCATACACGAAATCGTGTTGGTACCTAAAACTTTTTTAGGAATTTCAATATCGATATCAGGCAGTAAAGCTGTATTTCCTACAAGTGCTTTTATGGAAATCGCGACACCTGGTGTGATAATGACTCCTAAAATGGTTTTATGTTTCACATAGATGTATTTAATCGCGGTACCTAAATCAACGACTAATGTTGGTTTTTCATCGCTTTCAACAGCAACCGCATCACAAATTAAATCAGCACCCACTTCTCTTGGATGATCCGTCTTCACATTTAAGCCTGTTTTAACACCAGGACCTATGATTAAAGGTTCAATTTTAAAATGCTTTTCAGCAATTTCTTTTAATTTTTCAGTGATTCTTGGAAC
>JAVEQT010000114.1:0-3466 GCA_034007485.1 Acholeplasmataceae bacterium | reverse complement strand
ATGAGATGCAACTGGCTACCCACGAAGGGCCCTATAGCTTTGCGTCACCAGGTTTCCCTGGCTTTGCCAAAAGTTAAATGATGTAATTGAAGTTTATAAAGAGAAAAGCCAATTGAACCTCATATCAATGAGATGCAACTGGCTACCCCGTAGGGCCCTATAGCTTTGCGTCACTAGGTTACCCTAGTTTTGCCAAGATTTATTAACTATTCGTTTGTATTTTGTTTCTTTTTTTCTTCTTCTAATATTTGCTGGTACAGTTCAGCTTTAAGTTTTTCTTCTTGTTCTTTTTTGAGTTTATCTTCTTGTGCTGACTTAGTTGTTTTGATGATATGAATTAATTCTGATATGACCATACCTACCAAGACAAGACTTAAGATACCAAAGATCAGATTTTTCTGATTTGCTGCAAGTTCTGCAATCGGTTTTAAGAAGGTAATTTTACTGACGTAAACCGCTTTGAAATTATCTTCTGTTACAGGGTTTAAATCTACTGATGCATTATTATCACCTTGTGTCTCAAAACCACCTTCATAATGATCTCCTACGATGCGGTGAATAATGAGTGCTTGCTGGCCATTGATTTCACTTTGGAAGACGATGACATCATTATAGGTGACATCTTCGAAATCAACTCTTTTAATAATCGCGATATCCCAAACATCGAGTGAATCTTCATTGTCACCAACCATCGAATCTGATGGAATGATGGAGAATGAGTAATTGAAGATAAAGAGTGGTTCATTTTTTTGAATGGCTCTTGTTCCAATCATCATGATTGCAATCGATGAAATAAAGATGAGAATGGCAATGGTTGTTAGGGTAATCGAGATGATCTTCTTCAATGTAAAACTCCTATTCTGCTTTCTTCTTTTCTAAGTCTTTATCAAGTTTAGCCTGAAACTTTTTCTTTTCTCGCTTGACGCGTTGTTCTGCTTGAAGTTTGAGCTTTTGTTCGACTTCCTTAAACTTTTTCTTTTCCAATTCTCTTGCTTTTTTAGTTTGTAGAGCAATGCGTTCTTTTTCTTTCTTTTGTCGTTCTTTGATCTTTCTTAACTCATCACTATACTTCTTCAAAGCTTTCTTCTTTTCTTGTTCAATCAAACGTTTTTCTTCTTCTCGAATACGTTTTTCTTCAAGTTTGATCTTTTCCTGCATTTCTCTTGAATCTTCTTGAAGAAGTTTCTTTTGTTCTTGAACAAATTCAAGGTATTCACTCAAGATAACTTGATTCTTATCTAAGTTTCTACGCTCATGTCTAATACGTTCTTCAATACCTTGTTTCTTAGCTTCATCAATACCTTTTTTCTTTAAACTCTTTTGAATCTCTTTATTGATATTGACGATGTTTTTTAACATGCGTTTTTCTAAACGAATGGAGTTGTTATAATCGACTTCTTTCGTTTCACGAATGACACGGGCAACACGCGCTCTGTCTTTTGCTTTAAGTAGTTCTTGTTCTAGATCAATTTTAACCATGCGTGAGAAGAATAAATCCTCACGGTCAGAATCTTCTTCAAGATCAAAGAAATCTTTGTAGAGTGCATTTGAGATCGCAATCGTATCACGAAGTGCTTTTCTTAATGATACTTCGTAGTTAGAAGATTCTTCCATTGCTTGATCAATTCTTTCTTTTAAGAGCTTTTTATTTTGCTCTAAGAAGAACTGATTCATCTGGTTATCTTCCATGGTGAATGGATCAGGACTTGTCATTAATTCAGTCAATGTTTTCTTGATAATCTTTGGACTTTTTCGTTTGTATTCATCAACATCTAAATACTGATAGTGATCTTCTAAAGCTTTCTGATTGCCATAGACGGTTGTAAATGCGGTAAGTGCTGTTTGATAAACATTACGTAGATAATATCTGTCTAATGTCAAATTTTGTTCTTTGATATCAACATCGAAATTCAACATGTTGTATCTATCTAGATATAACCATAGGTTATAACAGTTATTGTAATCTACGTTTTTTAAAATAATGGATGTCTTCATGATCGGAGGAACAATCGGCTTAGCCTGTTTCAATCCTTCCATGAAGGGTGATACTCTAATACCATTTACACGTTTCAGGAGTGATTGAATATTTGCTAGAAGATCATGATTTGACTTAGCAAGTTCATCATTGTCAATGGTATCTTTTATTTTTAAATCGACTTCAAGAGAAATATTGGATTCTCTCATGTCAAAATTTGATTTCAAATTAAAGAATTTATTTTGGTATGTTTCAACGTTATGCTTAACGAGATCATATCTGCGATTGACAAAATCGAAGAGACGATCAACTAATGTTTTGATAAATCTATTTTCATAGATGGCATACTCAATTTCAGCTTGAGTCGTTAAGATTTGTTTTGGAATGACTTCGCCATTTCTAACTTCTTTGATCAGTTGCGTGTTAGCGGCTAAATGTCTGATGGAATCACTATTAACTTTTTTTGCTTTCTCGATTTGGACAACTTCTTGTAAATACTTAAGACCTGATTTAGGATCTCTTGTAATCTTATCCAAACTTGGAAAATAGGATTCAATTGTTTCAATCCAATCTTCGTGAAACACTTTTGATTCTTGAATGCTTTTTTGATAGATTTCGTTCTCACCAGAAAGTAAAGCCTGGTAAAAGTGATTAGGAAATTCTTCCTCTCTTTCAAGCTCATAATACACTTGATTGAGTTGTTCATGGAATTGTCTTAAATCACTTACTTTTTTCATGTGAACTCCTTAATGTTTAGAACGATTTCTTAATGGTTGTTAAGAATGACTGACATTCTTCAAAACCGTTTTTACCAAACAAGCGATCAAGTAATGTTGAAAGTTCATTGATTTCATCCTGTAGGAAAGGAAGATTTAAACTTTCAAATTTACGGAAAATTTTACGAGCAACCATGTAGTCAAGGGCATCATTTTCTGAATTACCACAAGCTACGTATACAGGGACAAATGCTCTGATCTGTTTCATGATACGGTTCCCGAATGTTACTTTAAATGCTTTTGTGATGAAAGCATCAAGTTTTTCTAAGTTTTCAATCGCTTTGATTGAAAGTGGATAATCTTTATTGGCTTGTGTAAACAAGTCCATGAGGTAGTCACTTGACATCGTAACGCCTGGTGTATCAGGAGCATCGATATAAGCAGCTTTAGTGTTAATGATGATCGGTGTGGCACGGTCATACACTTTATCTGTGATGGTAAAGGTTGAATCGTCTTTATTGGCTGTACCGACAAACCATACATTTTGTGGTAATAAGATCTTACCATTGATTAAATGCTTAGGATCGCCTGGTTGACTATCTGGTGTGATGTCGATAAGCCATGCATCAGGATCTGGCATTTCAAGCATGGATAACAGTTCTGCAAAATAGTATTCCACACGAGCTAAGTTCATTTCATCGAGCACAATGAGGCAAACATCATCACGATAGGTTGTTTCATATATGGATCTCAGAAAATCTGTTTCATTGAACTT
>JAVEQT010000113.1:0-3630 GCA_034007485.1 Acholeplasmataceae bacterium | reverse complement strand
AGTCGGTAAATCATTGATTCTTTCAATAGCTACTTCTTTTTTTAATGCCCCATCTTCATCATAAACAAGAAGTTGGTAACCAGCATAACATGGGACACCAAAGACAGCTGTTCCATCATCTTTGAATCCTGCAAGAGGTCTTGATGATACAACACCTGATGCGATCACTTCAAAATTACGAATATAGCCACCTTGAGGTTGTCCATTTAGATTCGTGATTGAGGTGTTATAAAAATCACCATTAACGCCACCAATCACTTGATAATTAGGATATCTTTCATGAATATCCTCTGCATGAGCGATAATCGTTCCTCTTCCCCAAGAATCATGAGGTTTATAGGAATCTCCAACAACAACATTTAACTCGCTATTGGTTAATACGTTAGCACCTAAATAATTAATCACTTGATTCGATGTAACACCATCATATTCAAGTTGACCTACGATTTTCGTATGTCTCACATTTTCAACGTACTCAGTCTCTCTTGATGTAATGGTAAGCCGCATATCGGCTTCGAGTGCGGGACCTATGGTTGCAAACAGTAAGACAATAATTAAGAATAAGGATAATAGTTTTTTCATGATATACCTCCTAAACCGTTGGAAGTGTTACGGTGGTTTCACCGATCGCACTTAACGTCATGTTAAAATGATACATCACACTATCAATCGTTACTTGAAAAATAAGTTGTTCAAAATAGGTATCTCCTACAACTAATTCTAAATTAGAAACGATACTTCCAGGAAATTCATCTTGGAAAAAAACTGCAACATCATCATTATATTCACTTTTTAAAAAGTACTTTCCGCTCACCTGTTGAAACCACGATGCTTCTAAATCTTTGAAGAAATGAAAACCCGATCCTTCAGGATTTTCAGTGATGCTCTCTATGCGATAAGAATCACCTACTGGGAAGTAGTAATTATACCCAGTTGCTGTTTTTTCATAAAATTCGATTTCTGTTCCCATGGTAAAAGAGGACTTATCTTCATCAACTTTCATT
Organism: Acholeplasmataceae bacterium; assembly: GCA_034007485.1. Lineage (GTDB taxonomy): Bacteria > Bacillota_I > Bacilli_A > Acholeplasmatales > Acholeplasmataceae > Peloplasma. The sequence continues at coordinate 2,626 of JAVEQT010000113.1, read as the reverse complement.
GACATCTCATAAAGATCTGCAAGTTGTTGGATTGAAACGGATAATGTGTAATTTGTCATTAATGCAGTCGCATCAAAAGTTTTTTCAAAATCAGTCTTTACTTTTTGACATGCACCATCAACTAAAATCTCGTCATCTTCACACTGAATGATGGGTATTGTTGGTTCATTTTGACATGATGAAAACAACAATAGAAAGATGACAAGTACAAAAGTGATTCTTTTTCTCATATGATTCAACTCCTTATCGTGAACGCGGATTTTACCTTATACCGTTATTTTATCTATTATGCAACGAAAATACCGTTCAATAAGTGTAAATAAACGATAGAAAGATGAAACAAAAAAACCATCATACGTGATGATGGTTCCTAAATTATTTACAAATCATGATCAAATAATCATCTGGTTCAATAACCATTTCTTCAAATCGATCTAAATCTCCTTTGAAAATTTCAAAATGCTCATTTTTAGCGTATCCAATTAAGATATTATCTTGGTTGCCACTCATATAAATGGAATAAATCAATTCAGCACGAGATTTGAAATACAACGGAAGATTTGTTTGAATGATATCTTTTGCCTGATAAGCATAAACTTCATAGGTTTCTGATTCACTCTCTATGGGATCATACGTTAAAAGATCGATGAACAAATCATAAAGATGTCTATTCTTTGATAATTGTGTCATGAGTTTAGAAACATACTCATTTGAAATGATTGTATTTTTAACGTTATAACTTTGTGCAATATCGAAATGTCTTGGATCTAACAGTTCTATGATGATTTCAGCTTGATGTTTTCTTGCTAACTCTTGTGTCATGAGGAGTGTAACTAAAACATCTGAGTCAAACTCTTCTTTAGAGAGGTCGTCTTCTGAGAGAATAAGAATGTGATCTATTTTCTCACTACTATCTGTATAACTTTGAATGTCCTTCGCTTCATTGGATTCAACGAGTGATACTTTGATCTTGGTGTTATTCTCTTTTTCATAAAGTTTGATTGAATCTAAAATGTAGGGAAGTTTATGGTTTTTACCGAAGATCACAATATGCTTTTCTTGATACCTTGATAGATCCTTTAACTCGAGAGGTTGATAGGCTGACAAGGGTATTTCTCGTGTAGATTTTAAATCATCATAAGACTCAGATAGGACATAAAGTTCATGTTGATGTCGATAGATGGGAATCGCATGATGATGCGTTTCCATGTAGGTTCTAGGTACGATATCACCCACTGTATAGAACTCAGCGCCTTCAAAGGAAAAGAGTTCTTTATACACCTTGTTAAGCATGGGCATCAGTAATGTTTGTGCAATTAATCTACCCATGAGTTCATCTGGCAATATGGCTAAGATTTGATGACTTCTTTCTGTATTTTTAGCGATATATTCATTGATTAAACAAACAGATTTTTGTTCTTTAACTTCTACTAAAATCGTTTGTTCATCTGATAAGTTTAAATTAGCAACAAGCATCAATGTTTTCATCGCGAGCATATCCATATGTGTTGTTGATTGGTGATTGTCTTCATCAGCTAAAATGATGATTGTTTTTGCCTGTTCAACACAAACACTCATCAAATCACTCTTTGAAAAAACTTCACCTTCCCTCACAATGATGTTTATTTTTTTCTGAGACTTGTGTTTGTTATATAGTTTTCGTTTAATATCTTCTTCGATTTGTTCTTTAGGTAAATCTGATAGAATGACAACGGTATTCGTATCATCATCATAGCGATAATCAGCAACCAATTCTAGCCCTTTATAGTTCCAGTTTAAAATCAGGATATGATCATACAAAAACAAGGTATTCTTACCTTTTTTTGCATTATCAATAATCGTAGAAAACACATTGGCAACATAACCTATAATACCACCTGTAAACGTGATCATCGAAATAAGGATGACAATGATAGACATGATTCTAACTGCAACAGGTACCATGGGATCATAAAATCCTGGTTCTAACATCCAAGTTACTCCAGATGACCATAAAGCTTTAACGACACTTCCGTAATGCGAAGGAGCAATCACATAAGCAATCAGCGATGAGACCAACCATAAAAGCACATTAAAACAGATGATGGAAATGAGAAGAATGCCTCTTGCATTTTGATTTTTTTTAATACTTAACCATTTTTTTAAACGGTTTCTCATTCAAACAACCCCTTTACTTATCACTATCGTGAACAACAAGTTGTGGAAATGGAATATTAATTTTTTCGCGATCAAATAGTAATTTAAGTTCTCTATTCATAGCACGTCTAACTTTGTTTTTATTTATTTCATCACATCTCGCAGTTAACCGCAACACAACAGATGAATCAGCAAGTTGTTCAATTCCCATGTAAAATGGACCTTCAACAATTTCTGGGATATTCTTTTTAATGTCATTTAAATGCTGTTTTACAACTTCTTCCACTTTAATTAAATCTGCTTCATATTCGATGGATATATCAGAAATAGCTTGTGACAGCTCAATCGATGTATTCACAATACCTCTGATGTCTGAATTATTAATAATTAATACATCACCATTAAGATCTTCAATCTTAGTTGTTCTAATACCAATTTCTCGAACGATTCCTCTTCTGTCATTAACTTCGACAATATCACCGACAACAAA